>URNM01000023.1 GCA_900549185.1 uncultured Collinsella sp.
CTACACTCGACTAGTCGTCGGCAGCGTCAGATGTGTATAAGAGACAGCGTCGGTTGCGTCGTTGGAGAGGAACTCGCTGCAGTAGTTGAGGCCGACGATGCCGCCCATGTCGCGAATGGTGCGGAACTGGTCGTCGGTGAGGTTGCGCTTGACGCCGCAAACCGCGCGGGAGTTGGAGTGGCTGGCGACGAAGGGGCGTGTGGCGTGGGCGACAACCTCGTCAAAGCACTCATCGTTGAGGTGGGAGACGTCGAGTACCATGCCGGCGTGCTCCATCTGCGCAAGCGCCTCGATGCCGGCGGCGGTGAGGCCGGCGTGGGTATCGTGTCCGCTCGCGAGCGGTCCCTGCGCGTTCCAGCTGAGTGATGACATGAGTACGCCCAAGCTCTTGAGCACCTCGATCAGCGCGGGGTCCTCGGCAAAGAACGTGGCGTTTTCGATGGTGTGGATGCAAGCGACCTTGCCGTCTTTGAGCGCAGGGCGAATGTCAGCGGTGCTGCGTACGTTGACCATGCGGTCGTGGTTGAGCATGGCCTGGCCGCTCATGTGCGCCATGATTTGCGCCTGGAAGCGCGCGGCGTGGGCGGTGGGAATCTCGTCGGGGACAAACGTGGCGAAGCACTGTGCCCACGGCGTGTTGCCGATCTTTGCGAGCGAGATGGCGCAGGCGTTGCCCTCGATGAGGTCGAAATCTTGCGGATGCGTCTCGTCGCCGGGGAAATAGCCGTCGGTGCCGGCGGTAAAGCGCAGGTCGAGATCGAGCGTGGCCCAGCCGATGCGGTCGGCGGTGTCGCAGTGTAGGTCAAATACGGGGTATGCCATGGTTCCTCCGGTTGCAGCGTTTCTTTGCAAACTGTCATTGAATTGTATGACTAGGGTATAGTTAGCGCCATATGTTCATGGCGGCCCGCGTTGTGCGCCGCCCTTATCACGGAGGTTACCATGTCCAACCAGGGCAAGAAGGTCAAGACCCATTATCGCGGCACGCTCGACGACGGCACGCAGTTCGATAGCTCCTACGATCGCGGCGAGCCGCTGGAGTTCACCTGCGGCGCCGGCCAGATGATCAAGGGCTTCGACGCCGCCGTGGTCGACATGCAGGTGGGCGAGAAGAAGACCGTGCACATTCCTGCTGCCGATGCCTACGGCGAGCACAATCCCGAGATGGTTCTGACCTTCCCGGCCGAACAGGTTCCCAACATCGAGCAGATCGAGAAGGGCATGAAGCTCTTCCTGTCCACGCCGAGCGGCATGCCCGTCCCCGCCGTGGTCATCGACGTGACGCCCGAGGCCGTGACGCTCGACGCCAACCACGAGCTTGCCGGCAAGGATCTCAACTTTGATATCGAGCTTGTTGAGGTCGAGGGTTAGAGTATGCCTGAACGCTTGGTTTCGACGACATGCTTGGGAAATCTCAACGATCCGTCCTATGAACTCCTGCTTCGCCGGAAGTTGGGCGGCGTCTTTGAAGTTGACGAGCTGCTGCTCGATTGGGACCAGGCTGATGTGTACGCGTTTGTGGGCGTGACGGAGCTGGGGCGCACGGTCGATGTTCGGCTGGATGCTGCCGACGGCGGTCGTCTTGCCGACGGCGACGTGCTCGCCATCGACCGTTCGGGCATGGTGCCCGTGGCGGTTGTCGTGCGCCTGCGCAGCGCCGAGGTCTATTTGGTCGAAGTCGACCGCATGGACCCGATTGCGCTCGCGCATACATGCTGGGAGATTGGCAATATGCACGCGCCGCTTTTCCGAGGCGATTCGGACGAGCATACCGTGCGCATGTATACGCCGGTGCAGCCTGTTTTGGGCCGCATGCTTCGGGGCGTCGAGGGTGTTCGGCTCACGGTGGTCACACGCGAGTTCGATGCCAGCCGACGCTTTGCATCGAGCGCGGCGGATGTCGTTGTGAGTATGGCTCCAGACTTTACGATCGTAAAGAAGGCGCGCGGTTAGCGTGCGTATGCGTAAGACGGACTTTGAGAGGCAACTATTCAAAGTCCGTCTTACTGTTGATGAGGTGCTTTGGGGGAAAGCATATGGGTCTTGAGGGAATCAAGCTGATTGCATGCGATTTGGACGGCACGTTGCTGCATCCGGGGGAGCACGAGCCGCGTTCCGAGGCCTTTGAGCTCATCGACGAGCTGCATCGTCGCGGCATTGTGTTTATGCCGGCGAGTGGCCGTCAATATGCGAGTTTGCGCTACCTGTTTGCCCCGGTGGCCGATGAACTCGCCTATGTATGTGAAAACGGAGCCCTGGTGATGAGCGAGGGACGTGCCGTTGTCAAGCGTTCCATGGAGCGTGGCCTTGCTATGGATATTGCGAATGCCGTGGTCGCCTATCCCCATGCCGACGTTACCCTTTCCTGCGAGGGGCACCTTTACACCATGAGCGGCAACGATGCGTTCGTCGACCATTTGCGCTATGAGGTCCACTGCGATGTGGCGGTGGTCGATCGTCCCGAGGACATCGACGAGGACGTCATTAAGATTGCGTTTCAAACGCCCGAGGTGGATCAGCCGGCGGCCTTGGAGTATTTCGAGCGCCTCTTTAGCGACCGCGTCGACGTGATGACGTCGGGAACCGAATGGACGGACTTTATCGGTTTCGGTTCGGGCAAGGGCTCCGCGCTTGCCGATTACGGTCGTGCCCTGGGTATTTCGCCCGATGAGATGATGGCGTTTGGCGATAACGAAAACGACCGCGACATGCTCAACGTAGTGGGCCATCCCTATCTGATGGAGAGCTGCAACCCCTCTATGCGTGGCATCAACGACCGCGTCCGCTACGTGCACACGGTCGAAGAAGAACTGCGCCGCCTGCTTGCCGAGTAGGCTTTCGAGACATACCTGGAAATGTACTGTTTGCTGTAGCGGATGGGAAAGTAGATTTGCAGGCATGTCTCAAAGACTACCGGCAGTCGGGGCAGAGCCCCTCGAAGATGGTGTAGTGCGACGAGACGTGCCAGCCGATTTGCTCGGACGCCTTGGCGTCGAGCTGGGTATCGAAGGGGAGTGGCACGTCGATGACGCGGCTGCACGAGGTGCAGATGACATGCGCATGCGGCTCGATGGTGCGATCGAAGCGACTCCCGCCCGGCGTCTTGATGGAGAGGATCTCGCCGGCGTCGGCCAAGAGATTGAGATTGCGGTAGACCGTGCCGCGGCTGATTTTGTCATCCTGTTCGCGCACGGCGTCAAGAACCAGCTTTCGCTGCCTGGTATTCCTTCTTTGCACCGCCATGCGCCTCGCCTCTTTTCTATCAACGGTCGTAGGTAAATGATACCGTATTTAGCACACAATACTAATAATGAGGACTGAAACCGTCTTCATTGGCAAGTGTGGCTCGGGCCTGGGCGTCTACGAGGCGAAAACGTGTCCCCATGCGCTCGTAGGAGGCATGAAGCGCCTCGAGCTGAGACGCGATGTTTGTCGGCGTGCCCTGTAGCTCCATCTCAACCGAACCGTCTTCCATATTGCGCACCCAGCCGGTGAGGGAGCGCGCCTGTGCGAGGTTGGTGTTGGTAAAGCGAAAGCCGACGCCCTGGACTTGGCCCTCCCAGCGCAGGAAATAGCGCAGGGGAGTGTCTTGAGTGGCCTCGTCGCTTGCGAGCACAGTAAGCCTGCGGCGCAGCTCAAGCTCGACGTTTGATGGTTTTTGAGGCTCTCGACTGCCGCCGGTGACGCTGGAGAAGAACGTATCGAAGAGGCCCATCGCTATGCCTGCTTGCCTGCGTCGGCCGGGAAGGTTATGCCGGCCTGCTGGCGCACGGCATCCATGATGCGCAGCGAGACGAGCGTGACATCGCGGTAGTGGCCAAGCTCGTGGCGTCCCGCCGGGGTCTCCCAAATCTCTTCCTTAACGTTATCGATGCCGTCGATGGCGGTGATAAAGTCCGCGAGCTCGTATTCCATAGTGTTGCTAGATTTGGGCAGGTCGAGCACGCGGCCGTGGTCGCCCTGTTCGCGCGGTGCCTCGGTCGCCGAGCCGCGTACGACATCGCCGCGATAGTCGATGCGGACGTTGCGGGGCGTGGACAGATGGTCAATCTGGATAGTGCCACGCTCGCCTTCGATCTGCGAGGGCAGCAGGTCATTCGTAATTTTGGAGTGTGCAAGCTCGACGGAAATGCGGCCTCCGCCATAACTGGCGAGAATGGAGCCGCAGCCGTCGATGGGACCATGGGTGAGCTCTTGCGTTGAGGGGTCGAGCAGCGTGGTCATGCTGGTGAGGCCGGAGGGCATGCCGAAAATCTCGACCATGGGCTCGACGGTGTAGACGCCAATGTCCATGAGGGAGCCCGAGGCCATGTGGCAGTCGAAGATATTGGTGGCGCGCCCCGCGAGAACCTCGTTGTAGCGCGAGGAATATTTGCCAAAGCGCAATGAGGCGCGGCGGATGGGCACAATCTCGCCCAGGGCGTCCTCGACGGCGTGGAAAGCGGGGTCATGGAGCGGGCGCATGGCCTCGAGGGCTACGACGCCCGCCGCCTCGGCTGCACGAAAGACCTCGAGCGCCTGCGCCTCGGTGGCACAAAAGGGCTTTTCGACGATAACGTGCTTGCCGCCGGCGATACAGGCGAGCGCCTGCTCGTAGTGGAGCGCATTGGGGCTGCCGATGTAGACGGCGTCGACGTCGGCGGCGGACGCAAGCTCGTCAAGCGCGGTGAAGTTACGCTCGCCGCCGTGCTTAGTGGTGAAGGCGGCGCCGCGATCTGCATCGCGCGAGAGCGTGCCCACAAACGCGGCTTGGTCGTTGGCGTTGACGACCTGGATAAAGTCGTCGGTAATCATGGATGTGCCGATGGTCGCTATACGCAGCATGTATCCCCCTCGTGCCGTTCGGTTTATAGGATGAGTGTAGCGCGAGGGGGCAGGAAATAGCGTGCGAAAACGCCGTTACAGGTCGCTCTCGTTAAAGCCGGTGTCGATATCGAGGTTGCTGCCATCGGCCGCCGTGGTGGCAAGCTCGTCGCAGCGCTCGTTGAGCTCATGGCCGGCGTGGCCCTTAACCCAGATGAACTCCACTTTGTGCTTGCTCTTTGCGGTGAGCAGGCGCTCCCACAGGTCGCGGTTCTTGACGGGCTGCTTGTTGGCGGTTTTCCATCCGCGCTTTTTCCAGCCGTCAATCCAGTGCTTGTTAAAGGCGTTGACGACGTACTGCGAGTCGGAATGAACTTCGACCTCGCAGGGGCGGTTGAGCGCCTCGAGCGCCACGATGACGGCCATGAGCTCCATGCGGTTGTTGGTGGTCTTGGCGTAACCACGCGAAAGCTCGGAGGTGAAGGTCTTGCCGGCGGGGTTGGTGTATTTGAGCACGGCGCCGTAGCCGCCGCGTCCCGGGTTTGATCGGGCCGAGCCGTCGGTATAGATGATGACCTTCACATGGTTCCTTTCGTTGGGTACGTTTCGTGTGAGTGACCATTGTAGCGCCATGCCCACCGGGGGCTAGCAATCTACGATTTCTACCCCGTCTTCTGACAGTTGGTCGGCATGGATGATGCTGTTGAGTTCGTCGAGGTATTGCTGCAAGAGGGGAGAGGGCTTGCGATCGTCATGCATGATGTAGCCCACATGCATCGTCGGGGCGTCTGCCAAGGGGATCGAGGCCATGCCCCACTGCATTTCGCTGGAGAGGACGCCGGTCGACAGTGCATAGCCGTTCGAGGTGATGAGCAGGTTGGTGAGCGTCCCACGGTCGGATACGCGGATATTGCGGTTGCAGGGAATATAGCTAAACGGTTCCTCGGCGTAATAGAAGGAATTAGAGGTGCCCTGCTCAAAGCTATAGCGCGTATAGGGCGTGAGGTCGGCAAGCGACAGCTGCGGGCGGTGGGCGAGCGGGTGGCGTTCGCTGACGAACACGTGGACTTTCGCATCAAAGAGGGGATGAAAGCTCGCTCGGGCATCGGTAAAGGCCTTCTGCAAGACACGGGTATTAAAGTCGTCCAGATAGAGGATGCCGATGTCGCTGCGAAACGCGCGTACGTCGTCGATGATCTGCGCCGTGGTGGTCTCGCGCATGATGAACTCGAACTTGCTGTCGCGGCAGCGCTCGACTACGTTGACAAAGGCCTCGACCGAAAACGCGTAGTGTTGGGCCGAGATGGCGAGGCGGGCCTGAGGTGTACCGCCGTCCTCGTAGCGGGCCTCGAGCATGTCGGCCTGCTCTACGACCTGGCGTGCATAACCCAAAAGCTCGGTGCCGTCGTTGGTGAGTGCAACACCGCGGCTAGAGCGCGTAAAGATCTCCAGATGGAGCTCCTGCTCCAGGCTTTTGACGGCATTGGAGATATTGGACTGTGCCGTATAGAGGCGCTGAGCTGCGGCGTTGATTGAGCCGGATTCTGCCACGGCGATCAGAAAACGAAGCTGCTGGAGGGTCATCGGCGCCCGTCCTTTCGATAGCTATCTAAAAAACCGATAACAGGTTAGCGCTTTTAAGTGATTGACCCGGGGAGACGATGCTCGTACTATTCAAAACACACAAAGGCGGTAGGTAATTAAGCCGACCACGGAACCGGGATGTCAAAAGGAGGACCGCATATGAACTGCTTGCTAAGACGAATGCCGGGCTCCTGTTTGCGCCCGTCGGCGTGATCAGGAGACAGCGACTTACTTCTCTTACTCTTATTTACTTTTATTCGATTAAGGAGATCATCATGAGCCAGTTTATCAACAACCCCGAGCACACCTTTGGTTTCGACACCCTGCAGCTTCACGTTGGCCAGGAGAGCGCCGATCCCGCATCCGATTCCCGCGCCGTGCCTATCTACCAGACCACGAGCTATGTGTTCCGCAACTCGCAGCACGCTGCCGACCGCTTTGGCCTTGCCGACGCCGGTAACATCTACGGTCGTCTGACCAATTCCACCCAGGGCGTCTTTGAGGACCGCATCGCCGCGCTCGAGGGTGGCGTTGCTGGCCTCGCCGTCGCCTCTGGTGCCGCCGCCATCACCTATACCCTGCAGGCGCTCGCTCAGGCCGGCGACCATGTGGTGGCCCAGAAGACCATCTACGGCGGTTCCTACAACCTATTGGAGCACACGCTCTCCCAGTTTGGTGTCGAGACTACCTTCGTCGATGCCCATAACCTGGACGAGGTCGAGGGTGCCATCAAGGACAACACCACGGTCATCTACCTCGAGACGCTCGGCAACCCCAACTCCGATATTCCCAACATCGACGCTATCTCCGAGGTCGCCAAGAAGCATGGCCTGCCAGTCGTCGTCGATAACACCTTCGGCACCCCGTATCTGTTCCGTCCGCTGGAGCATGGTGCCAATATCGTCGTCCACTCCGCAACCAAGTTCATCGGCGGCCACGGCACCTCGCTGGGCGGCGTGATTGTCGACGGCGGTAACTTCGATTGGAAGGCGAGCGGAAAGTACGCCCAGATCGCTGAGCCCAACCCCTCCTACCACGGTGTTTCGTTTGCCGAGGCTGCCGGTCCCGCCGCCTTCGCAACCTATGTCCGCGCTATCCTGCTGCGTGACGAGGGCGCCTGCATCAGTCCGTTCAACGCCTGGATCTTGCTCCAGGGCACCGAGACCCTGTCGCTGCGCGTCGACCGCCATGTCGAGAACACCAAGAAGGTCGTTGAGTTCCTTGCCGGCGACAGCCACGTTGCCAAGGTGAACCACCCGAGCTTGCCCGAGCACCCCGACCATGAGCTTTACAAGCAGTATTTCCCCAACGGCGGTGCCTCGATCTTTACCTTTGAGATCAAGGGTGGCCAGGAGGCAGCTTGGAAGTTCATCGATCATCTGCAGGTATTCTCGCTGCTCGCCAACGTGGCCGACGTCAAGTCGCTTGTCGTGCACCCGGCTACGACTACGCACTCCCAGCTCTCTGCCGAGGAGCTCGCCGAGCAGAACATTACGCCCTCCACGATCCGTCTTTCCATCGGTACCGAGAACGCCGAGGACATCATTTGGGATCTGAAGCAGGCCTTCGCCGCGCTGGACGAGTAAGGCGACTTGTGCAAGGACCCCTTGCGACTCGATAGGTATAACTGCATAAAATGCCTGCTCAAGGCGCCTGTGCGAACAATGGTTGCGCAGGCGCCTTTTTGCATAGGCAGGGCGCTATTACAGGGTTTTTGACATGTTTTATGCAATCGAGATGTGGAAAACTCCTGTTGAGAGGATGTGAGTTTTACGCAAATGACGTGCACCTTTTGAGAAAAACCGCAGGTCGCGATTTGCTCGGGGTACTATGCAGCGCGATCGAATCACACGCAGCTCAAACGCAGCAAAAACGCACTACGGAGGTTTCCAGCTACATGAGGATTGATTCACGAAAACCGAAAGCCGCCGCCCTTTCCGCCGCTCTGACCGTGGCGCTTTTGGCGGGCGCCGGCGCAACCGATGCCCACGCGGCAACACTGTCCGACACGGTCGGATCCACGCCGTCCGAGGCGACGCTGATGCAGCCCGTCGACTATCGCGGCGACGGCTTTGGCTCCATGCAGGAGTGGAACGCCTCTATGGGGGCCAAGCGCGATTCCCTAGAGGTTCGCGCCCAGATCATCATGAACATGTACGGTGACTATGCCACCGATGACGAGCGCGCTGTACTGCAGGGTTGTATCGACGGTGCGGGCAGTCTTTTGACGATGGAGGAGGTCGACGCGAAGTCGGCCGAGCTCGACGAGCTTCGCTCCACGCTCGAGGATGCTAAGCGCGAGGCGCTCGAGGCTGCGGCCGCCGAGGCAGAAGCTGCCGAGGCCGCCCAGGCGTCATATGGCAACGCAGGCTACGTCCCGTCCTATACGGCAGCTGCGTATTACGCGAACGGCTCGGGCCTGACGCGCTCGAGCGGCGTCAATAACTATAACGGCCGCCGTGAGACCTATTACAGCAGCAACGTGTTGTATCACCACCGCACGGGCGAGTGGACTCAGGATTCCGAGGGCTTTTGGCGCGATTCCGATGGTTACTATGTCGTGGCCGCGGGCGATAAGGCTCAGGGCTCCACGTTTACCGGTTCCAAGGGCGAGTGCAAGGTCTATGACTCCGGCTGCGCAGCCGGAACCACCGACTACTATACCGGTTGGTAATTTATCGGCATCATAGATGTTTGGCGGACGGGCGTCTTTACCGAGCTTTTGGGCAACGTAAAGGCGCCCGTTTTTTGTGCATGCTTGAGCTAACAGAGCGCTTACCGTGGCAGTACGCCGCGCATATGGGCGCGGGGCACACTAGTTCATGAGAAATAAGGTCTTTCTCGTGGAGGAAGTGGTCTTGTGAATGCTCGAGATATCGCCGTTGCCGCCGTCGCATTGGTGCTTGGTTGCCTTGGTCCTACGGCCGCGCTCATTGCGGGCATGCAGGGGTCATGCGGGGCTGCTCCAATCATGGTTGGTGCGCTGATCGCAGCCGCGCTGCTGGGAAGCGCGGGCGTGGTTCTTTGCCGCGATGACGAGGACGAGGTGCCGGAGTCGCAACGCTAACTGTTGTAAGATTGGCCGCCGGTCATAGAAGAAGATGAAAGCCACCGCGGGGGAAAGGTTCCCTTGCGGCGGCTTGCTGTTAAGGCTGTTGAATGTGCCGCGTTGGCGCTACCAGCTTGCCTCGATATCGCGAATGCGCTGATAGAGCCATTCGTTCTGCGGTGTCTGGATATCGTGCTTGGCCGCCAGACGGCAGATAGTGCCAGCGAACTCCTCGACCTCGGTTTTGCGCCTTGCGACGCGGTCTTGAGCCATCGAGGGCATACCGGCGGGGTCGATTCCCTCGATGAGATGCACCATCTGCGTCAGGTCCGCCTCGGTCAGCTCAACGCCCTCGGCATTGGCGACCGCAAGCGTTTCGCGCATGGCGGAAACAAAGCAGCGACGCTGCTCGGAGCCCGGCTCCGTGGCGCTTCCGTAGGTTCCGCCGTAGGCCATGCACGTCTGGTTGATGCCATCGTTGAGCATGAGTTTGGCCCACATGCGGTGCGCAATGTCGCTCTCGACGGTATGGGCGATGCCGCAGCGCGTGTAGAGCTCGTCGATGGCGGTAACGGTTGCGGGCTCGGTGCCCGCTGCCGCGCCAAAGCGAATCTCGCCCGCATTGGTAAAGGTGAGCGCGCCGTCGAGGAACACGGCGTCCATGCCCTGGCAGATACCAAGAACGGTATGATTCCAGCCAAAGCGCTCGGCAATCTTTTGCTCGCTCGTGATGCCGTTGCACAATGAGGCGATAAGCGTATTGGGCCCCACGACGCGCTCCATAGTCTTGAGTGCTTGGTCGAGACCGGTGGTCTTGACCGTCAGGATGACCAGATCGGCGGGCGTTGCCTCGCTGGCACGGACGGACGTGAGATCGCAGGGCTTGCCGTTGACGGTGAGCGCGTCGTTCGCATGGCGCTCAAAGCGAGCGCCGTCCATGACGTATTCGACGGCATCGTTGCCGAGTGCCTGGGCGATCATGCTGCCGTAGAGTAGCCCGACGCCGCCCTTGCCGATAAAGGCGACCTTGTTGATCTGCATATGAATCATCTCCCCATATAAAAGTCGCCCGCGTGGGGGCGCCTGATGGATTGTATGCCGCCGGCGCACCTTGTGCATGCAGGGTGGCGATTTTTAAATGAATGGACGCGCGGAGCTTACGCTACGGGGCAGACCGCAAAAACGCGCGCGGGGTATCCGACGCCATCGCGGACCTTGGGGAAGGTGCAGAAGATGACAGCGCCTGTGGCGGGAAGCTCGTCCAGATGGTCCATGACCTCGATCTGGTAACGGTCGACCGAGAGGATGTATTGTTCGCCGGGATAGGGGTAGGCATCCTCGCGTGTGGTCACGGATGCGGGGTCGGTGTCTGCCGGCTCGTGGCCGATAGCGCCGATGTTGCGTTCTTCTACAAGCCATTTGATGGCGTCGAGGTCCCAGCCGGGGTAGTGGGGCTGGCCGTCCTCGTCCTTGTTTTCGAGGTCGGCGAGTTTGGACCAATCGGAGCGGAAGGCAACGAAAGCGTCCTCGGGAATACGACCGTGCTCGTCCTCCCAGGCTTTGAGGTCCTCGATGGTCAGGATAAAGTCGGGATTTGCGGCGCACTCCTCGTGCTTGTCGATCACGCAGAGCGGATGCATAAATTCGATGGGTTCAATCTCTCCAAGGGAACGGCCGTCAACATGGAAGTGGCGTGGTGCGTCGACGTGGGTGCCGTACTGCGAAGCAACCGAATACTGGAAGCAGCGCATGGGCGCGAGCATGTCCTCGGGCGTGCCGGGCAGGTAGTCGAAGAGCTTGGTGGACTCAAAAGGCTTAAAGCCAAACCAGTGCGGGGTTTCGCACGAGAGCGTGTGGGTGAGGTCGACCCAGCGATAATTGGTGCTTTTGAGCTGGGATGCGAGGTTCCAAAGGTCGAGCGCGGGCATGGGTGACTCCTTTCATCGGGCTTTTTGCTGATGTTAAAGCGGTGCCGTGACAGCTCGATTTCTGCTGCGTTACGATACGTTCTCGATTGCGATTCCGGTGTGTTTCGATGACGTGACAGGTTTGTTTCGCCTTGTCAGGGCTTCGATGGGAGGGGAGGGGCCGTGCAATATCGCGTTGACCCCAAAAGCGGCAACCGTATCTCGGCGTTGGGGCTGGGCTGCATGAGGTTTCCCGGTGCGCCGGGACGCCCGGATGCGAAGACAGCCGATGCCATCATTTCCCGTGCGGTGGAGCAGGGGATTAATTATCTGGACACCGCGTATCTCTATCCCGGTAACGAGGCGTGCGTGGGTGCCTCACTTGAGCGCTTGGGGCTGCGTGACCGGGTGTTGCTGGCGACTAAGCTGCCGCATGCTTCGTGCAAGTGCGCGGAGGATTTCGACCGGTTCTTCGACGAGCAACTGCGCCGCCTGCGGACCGACCATATCGACTATTACCTCATGCACAACATAACCTCGCCCGCTCAGTGGGAACGCGTGGTGGCGTTGGGCATCGAGGGCTGGATCGCGCGTCAAAAGGCGGCGGGGCGCATTCGCCAGATTGGTTTTTCGTATCACGGCAGCGCGGCGGATTTCCTGACGATGCTTGACGCATATGACTGGGATTTTTGCCAGATACAGTACAACTATGCCGGCGAGCGTTACCAAGCGGGAACGGCAGGACTCATGGCGGCTGCGGAGTGCGGACTCGCGGTGTTTGTGATGGAGCCGCTTTTGGGCGGGCGTCTAGCAGGCAAGCTGCCGCCGCGGGCCCGCGCTGTGCTCGATGACGCCTGTGACCCGCATTTGCACACCCCTGCCGCCTGGGGCCTTTCGTGGGTGTGGAACCATCCTCAGGTGACGATGCTGCTATCGGGTATGACCGATACCGCGCAGGTGGACGAGAACGCGGCATTGGCGGATCGCGCACTGCCGGATTCGATGACAGCAACTCAGCTCGATGCCATCGCGCACGTGCTAACGGAGTTTGAAAAATCGAATCGCGTGCCCTGCACGGGATGCGGCTATTGCATGCCGTGTCCTAAAGGCATCAATATCCCTGGATGTTTTGCCGCCTACAACGCAAGCTATGCGCACAGCTGGTTTACGGGTCTATCGCAGTACTTTACGGCGAGCGCGGTACGCACAAGCGAGCCCAAGTTGGTGAGCAATTGCGTCAAATGCGGCAAATGCGCGCGGCACTGTCCGCAGCACATCGATATTCCCGGGCGCCTGGACGACGTACGTCGCCGTTTTCAGCCTGGACCCGTGACGGCGGTGCTTAAGGCCTTCGGCAAAACGCGCTCCTCGTGACCCTTTTATAACGTGCGGTGGAATAGTTCCTGTTTGCGGCAGAATAAGGCACCAACAGGAACTATTCCACCGCAACTGATGAGGGGGAGCTGGGGATGCTGACGATCGGGTGTCACCTATCCACGACGAAGGGCTATCGGGCAATGGGGGAGACGGCGCTATCCATTGGCGCCAATACCTTTGCATTTTTTACGCGCAACCCGCGCGGCGGCAAGGTAAAAGACCTTGACATGGATGACGTGGCCGCCCTGCGTGACCTTATGGCGCAAAATGATTTTGCCCCACTCGTGGCGCATGCCCCCTATACCTATAACCCCTGCTCGGCCAAAGAGCGGGCGCGCGAGTTTGCCTTGGAGGCCATGGCCGAGGACCTGCGGCGCATGGAAGCGCTGCCCGGCAACTACTACAACTTCCATCCCGGTGCGCATGTGGGGCAGGGCTCCGACGCCGGCATTCAGATGATCGTCGACACCCTGTGCCAGGTGATGTTTGAGGGCCAGCAGACGACGGTGCTGCTCGAGACCATGGCCGGCAAGGGCACCGAGGTGGGCCGTAGCTTTGAGGAGCTGGCGCTCATCATCGAGGGTGTTGCTGCCAAGCGCTCCGAGCTATCGGACAAGCTGGGCGTATGTCTGGACACCTGTCATGTGAGCGATGCCGGCTACGACATCATCCATGATCTGGACGGCGTGCTCGACGAGTTCGACCGTGTGGTGGGTATCGACCGCTTGCATGCCGTACACATCAACGATTCGAAGAACCCCTGCGGAGCCCATAAAGATCGTCACGAGTGCATCGGCAAGGGATACCTTGGCAACGAGGAGTTTGGCGGCGGTATGCAGGTTATGCAGAATATTGTATCGAATGGCCGTTTGCGTGCATTGCCGTTTATTTTGGAGACGCCGAACGAACTTGCAGGTTATGCGGCTGAAATTAAACTTTTAAGGTCATTGCTGCAGTAATGACTGTCATAAAGTGGAGTGCTCCATTCACGTTATGGGTTTGTTTCAATCAGTTTTCTGATTGCAGATTCGCAATTCCGGGTGCATAATAACCAACAGTTTTTGCAGACCTCTGAATCAAACGGGGTCACCGGAAGGAGACTGATTATGAAGCTCAAGAAACTTGGCGCATTTGCAGCCACGGGCGCCATGGCGCTCGCTCTTGCACTGACGGGCTGTGGCTCGTCCAACGCCACCTCTAGTTCCGATGCCGGTTCCAGCAGCTCTGACAACGCGAAGGTCGAGAAGGTCGACGGCTCCAAGGAATATGCGCTCGTCAAGGACGGTACGCTCACCGTCGGCACCTCTGCCGAGTATGCGCCGTTTGAGTACAAGGATGACAACGGCGACTACCAGGGCTTTGACCTTGAGCTCATCAAGGCTATCGGCGACAAGCTGGGTCTGGATGTCGAGTACGTCAACAATGACTTTGACACGCTGGTTCCGGGTGTCGCTTCGGGCGCCAAGTATGACGTCTCCATTGCGGCTATCACTGACACGCCCGAGCGTGAGAAGGAAGTCACTTTCTCCGACTCTTACTACATGGACGATCAGGCTATCGTGACCAAGGTCGATAACGCCGACATTACGGCCGATAACTACAGCGAGAAGCTCAACAATGCCGACGCCACGATCATCGTTCAGTCCGGTTCGACCGCCGAGGCCTTTGCCCAGGAGAACTTCCCCAAGGCCAAGATCGTTCCCTATAAGGACGCTACCGAGTGCTTCAGCGCCCTGCAGTCCGACAAGGGCGACGCCGTGGTCACCAACCGCTCCGTTGCGAGCCAGCTGACCGCCGAGCAGTTCAACACCTGCCATACGGTTAAGCAGGTCAGCACCGGCGAGGAGTATGCCATCGCCATCAACCAGGGCAATACCAAGCTCAAGGACGACATCAACCAGGCCATCAAGGACCTGACCGACGACGGTACCGTTGACGCCCTCATGGCTAAGTACAACATCAAGTAAATAGTCACTTGATTGCGCGCGGGCCCTTTCCGTTTTGTCGGAGAGGGCTTTTGCGTTTCTTGAACGGGCGTCGTCCCGTCCCGTAATGTCGGCAACTTATACGTTAGGAGCCACCTTGTCTCGATTGAACGAAGGGGCCATGGGTCGGCGTTTCCCGCTGCCCTCGATGCTCCAAAAGCTAGCCTGTGCCCTGGCTGTGGCGCTCGCTTTGGTGTGCGCGGGGACAGCCGTGCCTTCGACCGCCCAGGCGCTCGAGACCGCAAAGATCACCGCGCGCCCCAATACCGGTTCGGGCAGCGCCGTGGTCGGCGGTACCGAGACGCGCATTACCTGGGAGGTCCAGGCCGATGCCGATGAGGAACTGAGTGGGCTTTCGCTGACGTTTGCCGACGGCACGACGTTTGGTGCCGATGACACACGCCTGACGATGCTCTCGGGCGAGGACCTCATGGACCGTACGCCCATGAAGCCCGCGTGCAAGGTGGACGGTCAGACGCTCAAAATCGACTTTGGCGAGACGGCGCCGGCTGGCAGCTATTTTCGCGTCGAGGTCTACGGCGTGACCTTCCCCGTCGAGGGCGGCGACGAGGCCTTTAGCGGCACCTATACGCTCGCCGATGGTTCGACCAAGAAGGTCTCCAAGATTCCTTCCGTCGAGATCAAGGGCGTGACGGCCTTCGATAACTTCTTGGCCGACCTTAAAGAGCAGCCGTGGGTCGAGGCGTGGAACTCCAATATGTTCCTCCGCCTGTTCTTGAACCCGGTCATTTTGGTCCAGAGCCTGCCGATCGTCTTTAAGGGCTTCCTTATGTCGCTCTCGATCGTGCTCGTGGCATTTCCGTTGGCTATTCCCTTTGGCTTTGCGCTGTCGCTCATGCGCATCTCCAAGTCGCGCATCCTGCGCTGCCTTGCCGGCATCTACGTGAATATCATCCGCGGCACGCCGGCGTTCCTGCAGATCTACATTGCGTTCTTTGGCTTGCCGCTCGCCGGCGTCAAGGTGGACGACTACGTCTTGGGCGTTATCGTCATGGCCATGAACTCGTCTGCGTACCTGTGCGAGATCTTCCGTGCCGGTATTCAGTCGATCCCCAAGGGCCAAAACGAGGCTGCTCGCTCGCTGGGCATGAATGCCTTCCAGACGCTGCTCTACGTTATGATTCCGCAGACGTTCCGCAATGTCCTGCCTACGCTGACCAGCGAGTTTATCCTGCTCTACAAGGATACGTCGCTGCTCGCCGCCGTTGGCGTGGTCGAGATCGTCATGAATGCCCGCACCATCGTGGCAACGACGGGCTCCATTACGCCGTATGTGGTTGCCGCCCTGTTCTATCTGGTCATTACCCTGCCGCTTGCGCGCTTGGTGAGCGGTCTTGAGGCGAGGCTTCTGGGGACGGCCGAAACCAAAAAGAAGCGTCCCACCAAGAGTGCCGGACAGGTTGTCGCGACGCCCGCCGATCACATCGCCGGTCTGTAAGGAGGTCCTATCATGAGCGAAACCAATAACTCGAACGAGGTCGTCGTCAGCATCAAGAACCTCCAGAAGGCCTTTGGGGACAACGTGGTCCTGCGCGATATCGATCTGGATGTGCACAAGGGTGAGGTCGTTGTGGTCTTGGGCCCCTCAGGCTCGGGCAAGTCGACGATGCTTCGCTGCATCAATCGCCTGGAGCATCCCACGAGCGGCTCGATTGTCGTCGAGGGCGTGGATGTGTGTGCCAAGGGCGTCGACCTCAACAAAGTGCGCACGCACCTGGGCATGGTGTTTCAGCAGTTCAACCTGTTCCCGCACCTGTCGGTCAAAAAGAACGTCATGCTTGCGCAGCAAAAGGTGCTCAAGCGCAGCAAGGAAGAGGCCGAGAAGATCGCCGTCGAGGAGCTGACCAAGGTCGGCCTGGCCGAGCGCATCGACTTTATGCCGAGCCAGCTCTCGGGCGGCCAGCAGCAGCGCGTGGCCATCGCCCGCGCCCTGTCGATGAACCCGCACGTGATGCTCTTTGACGAGGCCACCTCGGCGCTCGACCCTGAGCTCGTGCGCGACGTTCTGGGCGTCATGCGCGACCTGGCGCACGACGGTATGACCATGATCGTCGTGACGCACGAGATGGGCTTTGCCCGCGATGTCGCCGACCGCGTCGTCTTTATGGACGGCGGCGTCATTGTGGAAGAGGGTACGCCGAGCGAGGTCTTCGACCACCCCAAGAGCGAGCGCACCAAGGCGTTCTTGGGCAATATCTCGTAGCCGCTTTATATGACTGACATAGCAGAAAACGGGAGCCGGATGTGATCCGGCTCCCGTTTTTGTTGGGACGCGAATGTGTTTTGTTGCAATGCGCGTTGCGGGCGGAGCTCATTGCCGCTAGGCGAGCTCGGCTCCAAGGGCGCGGCAGGCCGCTTCGCTCTCATCATCGGGGGCGTCGTAGCAGATGACGGAATCGACGACGTTGACGCCCTCCTCGTCGGCGTCCGCCTTCCAGTTGTCCATCCATTCGCCCTCGGCCCACGAATAAGAGCCAAAGAGGACGACCTTCTTGTCGCCGAGGGTCTCCTTGACCTCATCCCACATGGGCTGGAACTCATCATATTCAAGCTCCTCGGAACCCATGGCGGGGCAGCCGAAGGCAATCGCGTCATAAGCGCTCAGCTCGCTGGCCTTGACCTGGTCAGGGGTCAACATCGTGACCTGCGCGCCCGCGCTCTCCATGCCCTCAGCGACGGCCTTGGCCATGGCCTCGGTGTTGCCCGTGCCGCTCCAATAAACAACAGCAGTCTTTTTCATATCAGTATGTTCCTTTCATAAATCAGTATCTATCACACTGCCACGGCAAGCTGCTCGATGCCCGAGCCGGCCTCCCAGAGTGCGCAGTAGATCTCCGTGCATTTTTTGAAGCGGGCGAACAGCTCGCACGCCTTCTTCTCGTCGCCGTAGACCTTCCAGAGCCCCGCGTACTTAAAACCGTTCGCGCGGTGGTCGATAAAGCCCTTCACAGCCTCCGGCGGATAGCTGAGAAACAGTCCCACCTCGCGTGGAAACTCTCCGCTCTCGCCTCCTTTGAACGTTTGCTGGTTAGCATACTCTAACCAAATAGCCCTTGAGAAGCCGCCCGAAGGCGGCTCTTCAAAGATCACCGACTGCCGCCGCGAACGGGCGTCATGGTTCTCTACCAAGTAAGCCTCGGATGCGGACCGGCATTGCTGATGTCATCGCCGCCTTACTTCCTTCCCACCAGCAACGTTGAGCCGCGAAGCATCAGACGTTTGGCCTCCTTCGGTGTCATGAAGCTGCCGTCGGTCGTGTCCATCAGCTCCACGCGCTCATAGCCCATATCCCTAAGCTTTTGGACAAACGCCTGCATATCGCCGTATCTACCGGGCGACATCAGGTCATGGATGGCATACGTTCCGCCCTTTTTCAGAACCCGCAGTGTTTCCAGCAGAAGTGCCTGCTTGTCTTTCCCCCTGTCTCTTATACACATCTC
>URNM01000024.1 GCA_900549185.1 uncultured Collinsella sp.
GGCAGCGTCAGATGTGTATAAGAGACAGGCTCAAGCCCGCCTCGGGCAGCGTGCGCGTCACGGGACTGGATACCGCAGCCGTTCCCACGAGCCGCATTGCCCGCGAGGTCGCGACCCTCTTCCAAAACCCCGACCGTCAGATCTGCAAGGACACCGTGCTCGACGAGGTCGCCTTTGGCTTGGAACTGGGCGGCATGGACCGCGCCGAGGCCCTGCGTCGCGCCCAGCTGGTCATCGATCGCTTTGGCTTGCCGGCCGACGAGGCGCCCTTCTCGCTTTCGCGCGGCCAGCGACAAATGGTGGCGCTTGCCTCCGTCGTAGTGGTTGAGCCCAAGATCGTCGTGCTCGACGAGCCCACGAGCGGCCTTGACTACCGCGAGTGCATGACCGTCATGGAAACCGTGCGCACCATGGCCGAGCGCGGCTGCGCCGTTATCATGGTCTGCCACGACATGGAAGTTGTCTCCGACTTTGCCGAGCGCATCGTGGTAATGGCCGACGGCCGCATCCTCGACCGCGGCCGCACGCACGAGCTATTCTCGAACATCGATCTCATGCAGCGTGCCTACGTTGAGCCGCCCCAGGTCATCGAACTCTCGCGCCGTCTGGCATCTTCCGTCTCGCCCGCTTTTGCGCAGGTGAGCGAGGTCACCGATGTCGTTCGAATTACCAAGGAGATGGTCCACCGTGGTTAACGTCATCGACTACATGCCGGGCGATACGCTGCTGCATCGCCTGAACCCCGTCATCAAACTGGGCCTCGCCGCCGCCATCATCGTCGGCATCTTTTTGTCCGACACCTACGTGGCGCTGCTGGGCTTTTTGGCACTCACCCTTGCGCTGGGTGCCTACGCCGGCGTCGTCGACCGTCTGTTCTCGCTGCTCAAGTTGCTGATTCCGCTCGCGCTTATCATGCTGGTGCTCCAGCTGGCCTTTATGCGCGATGGCAACGTGGTGTGGGGTTTCATCACCGACACGGGCCTCATCACAGGATCGAAGGCCTGCCTGCGCCTGCTGGGTGTGGCGTTACCACTCATCCTCATGCTCATGGTGACCAAACTCAATGACCTTGCCAACGCCTGCGTCGAGGTGCTGCACGTGCCGTATCGCTATGCCTTCACCTTTACCACGGCGCTGCGCTTTGTGCCGGTGTTTGGTCAGGAGATGAACGCCATCATGGAGGCGCAGACCGCACGCGGCGTCGAGTATGACACCAAGAACCCCATCAAGAAGCTTAAGCTCATGCTGCCACTGTGTGTGCCACTGCTCATCTCGAGCGTGGGCAAGACCGATGCCACAGCCTTGGCGGCAGAACAGCGCGGCTTCTATCTGCGTACGCGCGCCAGCTCGTACAAGCGCTACCCCATCAAGGGCCTGGACATCGCCGTGCTCATCGTCAGCATCGCCCTCATCGCCATCGGCTTCCTGTTCTAGTTCACCACCGACAGCAACAGCCCAACGCAAAAGGCCTCGGCTCGCACCAAACGAGCCGAGGCCTTTACTGTTTCACCAGATAAAACCTACCAAAATTAACCTGTCCCCTTTTGACAGGTCGGAAGCTAGAGGCGGTAGGGGGCGCCGCTGCGGATGATGGATTCGCGCACCAGGACATCCATGGCGTCGAGGGTGATCTCGGGCATCTCTCGGTACTTTTGCAACACCGAGAGCTCGGTGCAGGCCAGAATGACGCGGTCGCAGCCGCTACGGGCGAACTCCCACATCACGCGGTCGAACTTATCCATATCGGGCTCACGTCCGGCCTTCACATCATCGTAGATAAGCGACATCACATCGTTCTGACGTTTCTCGCTGGGATAGACGACCTCAACACCCGCAGCCTTACATTCGCGGCCGTAGACACCCGCGCCCACGGTTCCGTCGGTGCCCATGATGCCAATCTTGTGCACCGGCTCGGCCGGCATACTCAGGTTGGGGTCGAACTCGCACTCCCCCATCACCGCACCGGCCAGAGCATAGCGCACCGACTCACGCGGCATGTGGATAATCGGCACCTTCGTAAACGACTGGATCTGGTCGTAGAAGTAGTGCGACGTGTTGCAGGGAATGGCAATGTGCGCACAGCCCAGCGACTCGAGTGCCTGGGCACACTCTTTCATGGTCGCCAGCAGCTTGGCATGCTCGCCGGTCTTAATGGCCAACGTGCGGTCGGGCATGGTCGACTTGGAGAGCACCACCATGTCGATATGTTCCTGATCGCAGGCAGCAGCCGTATGACGCACCACCTGGTCGTAGTAATACGACGTGGCCTCGGCGCCCATGCCGCCGATAACTCCCAGCTTTTCCATCGCCGCCTCCTTGGTGACGCTTGCGCAATTGCGCGTATCATACCCGCGCCCGCCCGATGCAAACCGGACGGGCGCCGCGCTCATCTACTTGTAATACGTCTTGAACAGCTTAAAGTGGCGCAGCTTGGTGTGCCACATGCGCAGCCAGCGGTTAAAGACAAAGTCGCCCTTCATAAACGAAGGGTCGGCGCCCTTGCCTTCCTTGTCCAGGCGATGCACCTTAGCGCGCAGCTCGGGATCCTTGACGTACTTGTCGACGACGCCCATGGGGACGACCATCCACAGGGCCTCGTCCTGAGCCGTCACAAACTCCGGCTCAAACGGACGGTTGAGCACATACTCGTCCACCACATACTTGGCAACGTTAAAGCCGCTGTTGGTAACGTAGTAGTTGCTGCGGCCCTGGCGCGTGTTGAAATCGAAGAACTTAAACGAGCCGTCGCGCTCGTCGTACTTAACGTCAAAGTTGGAATAGCCCACAAAGTGAAGGTCCTCGAGCAACTTGCGCACGCCGCCCATGAGCTCGTCGTTGGGCTCGGTAATGATACAGGCATGGTTGCCGACACCGTGGGGCTGATGCTCCTCAAGCAGCACATGGCCCAGGCACATCATGCGCACCTTGCCGTTGCGGTCGGAATAGCTAGTGAGCACGCGCATGTACTCGTCGTTGCCGGGCACGCGATCCTGCAAGATCAGATCGTCGGTGTAGCCGCTGGCATACGAATCGCGAATGACCTGTTCCAGCTCGGCGCGGTCGGCAATCTCATAGGCCTTCTTCTGGCCCTCGAACTCATGCTGCCACCACATGATGCCGTCGGAAGGCTTCAGAATCATCGGGTAAGGAAAATCGATCTGGTCGAGCACTTCGGCAGGCGCCTCACCCTGGGCATTGAGCATCGCCTTGGTAAAGGTAAACGTGTGCGGATAGGGCACGCCATGCTTCTCGCACAGCTCGTAGAAGATCTCCTTCTTCTGACACTGTTCAAGCATGCTATAGGGAGCGTAAGGCGCGACGATGTTATCCGCCAACTCATGGGCATCCTTGGCCTGAGCCACGAGGGCAACATAGTTATCGCCACAGCCCACAAGGACAATCGTCTTGTCGGCATGCGCTTGGGCAATGCCGTTGACGGTTTTGAGCATCACGGGCATGGTATCGATATCCACGTTGGGCGTGTAGTCGATAATCTGGCTGCGGTACGCAGGGCCCGTCTGGTACTTGCCAAAGACCAGACTCTTGACCTGGTACTCCTCGTAGAAGGCGCGCGCCACCGAGTAGGCGTTGATGTCGCCACCGAGCAGCACGGGGATGAACTCGCGCTCTGTAAACTGCAATGCCATGGAAACTTCCTATCATGAACTGCCCACACAACGGGCGGTCTTTGCGCAACTGATTCATTCTAGCGTGCCAAGCCGCCGGCGCCCAAAGCTCCACCGTATCTATGGCAATCGACGTAATCGTCCAGCACGAAGGCCAGCACGAAGACGGCGCTCACCGTTGTATGACAACGGGCAATGAACCTACCATTGTTGTAGGATTCAGCGTATTGACATCCTCGAGCGAAAGGCGCGCACGTGCCCCAAGACCATCCGACCGATAATCCCATCTTCAATGCTGCGAAGCGCGAGCTGGCGGAACGTGCGAAAGCGACCGTTCCCCTGTGCACGGCAAACGACGCCTACAACGGACCCGCCCACATCGTCTCGATCAACACGTCGGCACACAAGGGCACGCGCAAGTCGCCCATCGCCGATGGACACGACACCGTTATAGAGCAATTTGGCCTCGCCTCCGACGCACACGCCGGACATTGGCACCGCCAGGTCTCTTTTTTAGCCGCGGAGTCCATCCAGACGGCGCAGGCGCGCGGGCTCGATGTGCACGAGGGCGACTTTGGCGAGAACTTCACAACCCAGGGCCTCAACCTGCTCTCGCTCCCCCTGGGAACGCAGCTCAAGCTTGGAAGCGACGTGATCGTCGAAATCAGTCAGATCGGCAAGGTCTGCCACACACGCTGTGCCATCTACTATCTTGCCGGCGACTGCATCTTTCCCCACGAGGGCGTTTTTGGCGTGGTACTAAAGGGTGGAGAGGTCTACGCCGGCGATGATATCCAGGTAATCAAACTCGGCGACGGCACCTGTTCGTTCACCCCCGCCGAGGCCATCGAAGAGATTGAGCAGGCTCGCCAGAGGGGCACGCTGTAGTTGTAAAACCCCACGTTGAGATGGCTTTTACAGCCCTAAACTCCTCTCAAACAGGGCTCTGTAACGTTAAAGTTGAACTCTATGGTTTCTCAACAATTCACCATTTCTGCAGGTCAAGGCCAAAGCCTCAAGTTCAACTTGACCCTTTGGAACCTTTAAGGTTCAAGTTGAGGTCGAAAGCAGTAGTAGAATACCGTTCGAACCATAACCTACGATTGATTGCAGAGGGACTGGATGCAGCATTCGAATCATCGCACCGCAGCGCTCATTGCGTCGAAGCCGGCTCGTATCATCACGAGCGCCGCGCTCGCCGTTGCGCTGACGGCCACGCCGATGCTCTCCCCCGTTGCGGCGTATGCCGCCTCGCAGGCAACGCAGGACCAGCTTTCCGCAGCCCAGCAGAAGATCGAAGCCGCCACGAGCGCCTACAACGACGCCCGCACCAAACTCGATGATCTGCAAAAGCAGATTGACTCCAATGAGGCAAGCATCGAGGAAATCGAGGCCAAGCTTCCCGAGCAGCAGGCCAAGGCAAGCTCCGCCATGCGCGATCTGTACAAGTATCAGAAGGGCACCAATCCCATCGTGAGCTTCCTGGTCAATGCGCAGAGCCTGGGTGAGTTCATCACGACCTGCAAATACACCAACCAGATCACGAGCTCGAGCGTCGACGAGATCGAAGAGCTCAATAACATGCAAACCGAACTCGAGCAGAACAAGGCCGAGCTCCAGCAGGCCAAGTCTCAACTTGAGGCAGAGCAGAAAAACGCCGAGGATGCGCTGGCGCAGGCCCAGCAGCTCCGCAGCGAGGCACAGGCAAAAGCCGAGCAGGAAAATGCCGCCGAGCTTGCCAAGCTTGAGGCCGATAAGGCCGCTGCCGCCGAGAAGCTCTCGGGCGAGGGCGTAAGCGGCAGCAATTCCAGCAGCCAGGCCACCAACACCAACACCACCATCGACACCACGGTGAACAGCTCCAATACTGGTAGCTCCGATTACGATTCGTTCATTAATGAGTGGACAGGCCGCATCGACAATTATCTCGCCGGCTCCCCCATGGCAGGCCAGGGCTATAACTTTGCCGTCGCCGCTTGGAATACCGGTGTCGACCCCCGTTGGTCCCCCGCCATCGCCTGCATCGAGAGCACCAAGGGTGCTTATTGCGCCAGTTCTTTCAACGCCTGGGGCTGGAGTGCACGTGGCGGCGGTTGGCGCAGCTTTGGCAGCTGGAGCGAGGGCATCTCCGCTCACGTTGCCTATCTGGGCGCCAACTACGGCTCCACCCTTACCCCGGCAGCAGCCAAAAAGTACTGCCCGCCCACGTGGCAGGACTGGTACAACAAAGTCGCCGCTCAGATGAACCGCATCTAAGTGCAACTGCAAAGGGCCCCAATGGGGCCCTTTTCTTTTAGGTAGCGGAGGTATCGACGACGCCGGTCGCATTGGCAACCGCGACTATGACGATCATGCATAGGAGCAGCGCACCCAATGCCTTGAGCCAGAGTTTCGCGAGTTTCTTGCCGCGATAGCTGTCGAGCAGCGCGAATCGCCGACGAAGACGGCGCTTATCGAGCAGTGCGAAATGCATAAGCACCATAAGGCCATCGACAAAGAAAAAATACCCGATTATGAGAAGCCACATCGGGTAGCTTTGGTTTGCTCCGGTGGGGTGAAAGACGGCAAAGTGACTTCCGGCAAAGAACACAAGCAGCGAGAAGCAGACGAGCGCATTCCAAATGCGCCCCAGAGACTCCGGAACGCGAGAGAGCAGACCGCATGCAGCGGAGGTGGCAGGCCTAGGAAGCCCTGCGGGGTTCTGGAGTCCTTGGGGCGTCAACGCCGTCTCCGAGGCCGGAGTACGGACAGGCGCAGGAGGCCGCACGGGGCGACTCAGATCGTATGCCGCGCGCGTCGCCCGTCCCAACGCTTCCGCACTCGCAAAACGTTTGGCCGGGTCGAGCGCCATCGACATGCAGACGGCATCGGTAAGTGGAGTGGGAATGCCGCGCGCCTCGCATTGCTCGCGCATGTCGAGCCCTGGTTTAGGGTCGACTCCCGTCAAGCAGAAGAACAACAGGGCGCCAAGCGCGTAGACGTCGCTGCGCACACTCGTCTGCCCAAACCCATACTGCTCGGGCGGCGCATAGGGTCGCGTGCCAAACTTGACGGTGTCGGCATCGGCGCCATCGCGCCATACGCGCGCGATCCCCAAGTCGATAATCACCAGCGATGAAAATGTCAGGCCGTCATCAGGCGTATAGTTGGCACCTGTCACGATGATATTCGACGGCTTGAGGTCGCGATGGATCACCGGCGCCGAAGCCTCCCCCGCCATTGCAAAACCGGCATGGAGCTCGCCCACGGCGTCGCAAAGGACAGGATACAATTCACGTGCATAATCGGGGGTGGCTCCCAGACGGTCCACCAGCGCCCCGAGTGTCTCCCCTTCGATGTATTCCATAACCACGTTGAGCTCGTCGCCCACACGACGACAATCGACGATTCTGGGCAGGTGCTCAAAACGCCTGCCTGCCCGCTGAGCGGCAAACAGGCGCTCGTATGCCCCGCCGATTTGAGCCGAAGCATCGATACGTTTACGGACAAAGGGGCCGAGCGAACCACCGCCGGTTCCTTCAAAGTACACGAGCTCGGTTGTTTCAACGGACGAGCGCTTAAGTACTCGCTCCACGCGATAGCTGTCGTCGCGATCGAGCGACGCCAGGTGCTCGGCAAGCGCTGCGGTCAGCTCGTCATCGGAATATGTTGGGGTCTGAGTATCCATAGGCTCCATCATAGCGCAGGGCGCAGACACCCCATGGCATCCGCGCCCCGTTCGTTTGCATCGTTGTTCGACAGCTCTACCGGCTCAGATATCAGCCGCTAACTCACCGTCTCCTCGCCAAAGCGATACAGTTCCTCGTTGACCTTTTGGAGACTGCACCCGCGATCGATGCAAAAGATGATAATCGCATCGCGGCGGTCCTTGCAGTTAAGGACGCTTACCCCGGCAGCCGTCAGCGCACGGTTGGTCTCTTTGAGCGTCAGCGCCATCGCAAAGGCAATCTGCAGCACCTTATTGCGACTCGGATGACGCGCACCGGTAAAGATCTGATAGCCAAAGGTCTCATTGAGATCAGCCATACGGACCACGCGCGAGCGCTCCAAGCCCTTTTCCTGCAGTAGCTGCTTCAGGTAGTCCGAAAGCGACGGGGCGGCAAAGTCGTGCTCCCTGATATAGCCATCGATGTTCGGCGCATCGAGAAGCTCATTGAGCAACTCCTCGGTCAGCTTTTTATCGGACATACGACTTCACCTCCCCCAGTGCATGCAACATGCTAGAAACCGCTTACGTCCGAACGCTCCCAACTGGCGACCTGATCGGGAGACACCGTGCCCAGCGCCTCGAACTTCCAGGAGCCGCCCGCCTTCAGATGATTGGTGTTTGCAAGAGCCGTTCCAACCTGGTTGCCATCAGCATCATACAGAACATACTCAATCTGAATGTGGCTCTTTTCCTTGTCCGTGTTATTGGTCAGCGTCCCCGTGATCTTATAGGCAAACTGATTGGAAGTGTCTTCAGCCTCGTCAGCAATGGTATACGGTTCTTGCGGTTCTTTTTGCTCCTCAGCCTGCTGTGTCGTCTCGGCAGGTTTTGCCGAATCGCTCGCAGGCGAATCGGTTGAGTTGCCGCCCATAGAGCCCACGGCACCGACAATAACCAGCACCACGATGACGCCTAGGACAATCTTACCGATCGGCTTCTTTCCCTCTTTTGCCATTATTCATCCTTCCTACGATCCGGCTACCGTGCCGGCACACAGCACATCGTAGGAAGGATTAAACTTGAATTCATTAGCTGAGAGCTAAGGTTGCGGTAAACGGCCAATGCAGTTATCCAAACGCCGAGCAAACGCACTTTGCGCGACCGTCTGCCGGCAGCGCATCAACCCACCGTGACGGATTCCCCGGTAAAGGCACTGACCATCAACAGGACAAAGAACACCAGGTAGCTGACACTCAGCGGGTACGCAATGACCAGGAATACAACCCAGCCGACATTGGTTTTACCGCCGGCACGGCGTCGCTCGCGATTGCGGCAGAGCCAAATCGTCACGCCGATGGCAGTGATAAACAGTACGAGTGCCGCCGCAGCCAGCCCAGCAAGCGCAAACATCACGCCAATGCTCACAGCAATAACCGGAAGCAACAACAAGCCGCACCCACACCCACCGGGACTATAAACGGCAGACTGTCGGCGTCGTTCCATCGTCACTCCAACCTCAATATCTTTGAGCACTACAACGCAGCGGCCTGCTGGACAGGAACGATCTTATTCAGCTCCGGTTCGATCCGCCTTTTCTCGGCCTCAAGGTCAAACGCCACCTGAGCGCGCAGCCAATAACCATCCGTCAGGCCAAAATAACGGCAAAGACGGAGGTCGGTGTCGGCCGTCACGCGACGTTTTCCCAAGACAATCTGCCCGATACGCTGAGCCGGAATCCCAGTCTCTTTCGCAAGGCGATATTGAGAAATGCCCATGGGAACAAGAAACTCCTCTTTGAGAAGCTCACCAGGAGTCACCGGCGACAGCAAATCGGCCGAAGTCTCATCACTTGTGATAATCGACGATTTCGACATTCCAAGCCATCTCCTGTCTCCACTCAAAACAGACCCGATAGCGCTCGTTAACACGGATGCTATATTGACCGGCACGATCGCCCTTCAAAGCTTCCAGGCGGTTGCCCGGTGGAACGCGAAGATCATCAAGCGAAGCACAAACCTGCAGTTGGCGAATCTTCCTCAACGCAACACGCTCAAAGGGCACGAACCTCCTGACCCGCACACCCATGGCAAAGCGTTCGGTATTCTCATCTTTATACGATGCAATCATAGTATCGCCTTACGTTAGTAACGTCAAACGTTTCTATAGACTTACATCTCTATTATATCGTACGTTTGTTCGTGTTTTCTAGAACAAATAGTCCTTCACGCCTTAGTCAAGCGAAAGTAATCGTTTGTAGACATCGAGGCCTTTGAGCAGAATTTCCTCGTCAAAGAGCATGGTATCGGTATGCAGAGCGCTCGTGGCATAGGCGGGACAGCCATCCGGATCACTCGGGTTTTCTTGTCCCTCTGGCACGCCCGTGCCCAGCAAGAAGAACACGCCCGGAAGATGGCGCTGATAGAAGGCGAAGTCCTCGGCAATCAGCAGCGGCTCGTCCACAAGTTGCAGCTCGGACAAGGCAGGCGCAATGCAGGCAAACAGCTCGGGGTCGTTATCGACTGGCGGATAGCCCTCGGCAAAGTCAAGATCATACGTACAGCCCGTTGCGGTGCACGCCTCGTCGAGCACACGGCGCACGCTCTCGCGCGCACGGTCGAACATGTCGTCCGTAAACACACGTAGGCTGCCGGCAACATGGGCCTCCCCCGCCACCGTGTTGCAGACGGTACCGGCCTGCAGCAGGCCGAACTTACCGATACAGGGCTCGTCGGCACCCAACTCGTCCATGAGCTCGCGCTCGGCAACCAAGAACTTGGCAGCCGCCAATGCCGCATCGTGCGATTCGCCAACGGGAACGCCGTAGGTCTTGGCGATATGGATGCTCGCGCCATGGATATGAATGTGCGTCTCGCTTGAGCGCGCCAGCAGCGGACCGGGACAACTCGCCAACGTACCGGCAGGCAAATCGGGCCACACATGGAAGCCAAAGATGCGATCTGCCCCATAGTGCTCGAACACACCGCTCTCGCACACCGTCTTGGCGCCGCCGGTCGTTTCCTCGGCCGGCTGAAACACAAAGAGCACGTTGCGCTTGATGGAGCCCGGTTGCTCGCGAATCGTACGGTCGACATACGTCGCAGCGGCAAGCGCCATGGCCATGTGACCGTCGTGACCGCACGCGTGCATTTTGCCGGGATGGGTCGAGGCAAAGGCCGCACCCGTCGCCTCCGCGATGGGCAGCGCGTCCATATCGGCGCGAATCGCCGTAGCATGCGCGGCGCCCGTGCCGGCATCAAAAAAAGCGCAGACGCAGCTGGGACACGGATGGGTCACCTCGCAGGCGAGCGGCGCCAACACGCCCTCAATATAGGTGATGGTTTGCGGAAGATCGAAATCGAGCTCCGGAATGCGATGCAGGTCGCGCCGATAGCGACGAAGTTCTTGGAGCTCGGTCATAAAGGGTCCTTTCATGGGGCATATCCATTCACACACTATTGTGATGCAGAATTATGACGCCCTTATTTCCAGCATATCCCTGCATTTTTTAAACGTTATATACGAATACTCTTGTTTGGTAAAGTGCAACGTGGTAGGGTCGTTACCACTTGATAGAGGCGCGGGCACGAAGAGCCGCGGGCGAGTCGGCAGACTTTGACCCCGTGGGGAGGCGAAACCCGCCGAACTGGGTTTTTCGGGCACGAGCAACCTGGTGGGCCTGCGGGAAACACCCGCAGGACTGTCTGCAGCAATGCGGGAGCGCTATCCGGACATGGGGTCCACGCTATGCGGATTCGATGCGCCGATGGCGCCGTCTGGATAGCGAGGTTTACGGGACATGGCATTGACCCCCAACGAAGCGTATGCGGCCAAGCAGCCGTTTGTGGACAAGGAGACGCTCGAGCATATTGTCGAGCAGTTCCCCACGCCGTTTCATCTATACGACGAGGCGGGCATCCGCCGCAACATGCAAGAGGTGCGCGACGCCTTTGCGTGGAACCCGGGCTTTAAGGAATACTTTGCCGTCAAGGCCAACCCTAACCCGGCACTCATCTCCATCCTCAACGAATACGGCTGCGGCTGCGATTGCTCGAGCTATACCGAGCTCATGATTGCCCGCTCGCTGGGTATCACCGGCCACGACATCATGTTCTCGTCCAACGACACGCCGGCGGCGGATTTTGAGCTCGCCGACAAGCTGGGTGCCATCGTCAACTTTGACGACATCAGCCATATCGATTTCTTTGAGCGCGTTGCGGGACCCATCCCCAAGACGGTCAGCTGCCGTTTTAACCCGGGCGGCCTGTTCCAGCTCTCCAACGGCATTATGGACAACCCCGGCGACTCCAAATACGGCATGACCACCGAGCAGCTCTTTGAGGCTTTTCGCATGCTCAAGGCCAAGGGCGCCGAGAATTTTGGCATCCATGCCTTCCTTGCCAGTAACACCGTCACTAACGACTACTACCCCAAGCTCGCACGCATCCTTTTTGAGCTTGCCGTGCGCCTGGAGCGCGAGACCGGCGCACATGTCGCCTTTATCAATCTGTCCGGCGGTGTGGGTATCCCCTACCTGCCCGAGCAGCAGGCCAACGACATTCACGCCATCGGCGAGGGAGTGCACGCGGCATACGACGAGATCCTGGTTCCTGCCGGCATGGGCGATGTGGCCATCTGCACCGAGATGGGCCGCTTTATGATGGGCCCCTACGGCTGCCTGGTCACCAAGGCCATCCACGAGAAGCAGATCTACAAGGACTATATCGGCGTGGACGCAAGCGCCGTCGACCTCATTCGTCCCGCTATGTATGGTGCCTACCACCACATTACGGTGATGGGACAGCCGGGTGGCCCTGACAAGACCGCAGCACCGGTCACGAACACGTATGACATCACGGGCAACTTGTGCGAGAACAACGATAAGTTCGCTATCGACCGTGAGCTGCCGCAGATCGACATGGGTGATGTACTCGTGATCCACGATACCGGCGCGCATGGCTACTCCATGGGCTACAACTACAACGGGCGGCTGCGCTCCGCCGAGGTCCTGCTGCGCCCCGATGGCTCGGCCGACCTCATCCGCCGTGCCGAGCGCCCGGGCGATTACTTTGCCACGCTCGACGTGCTGCCGAGCGGCCGAGAGCTGCTGGCCAAGTCTCGCGCCGAAAGCGCCCGCCGTCGGGCCCAAGACGAGCGCCTGGCAGTCGCCGCCCAATGGAACAAACGCATCCAGATCGCGGACGCGAAGGAGAAGAACATGGACATCCGCAATCTCGAGGGCTCAATCGTCGCCCTCGTCACGCCGTTTAAAAAGGACGGCAGCGTCGACTTTGATGTACTCGAGCGCCTTATCGATTTCCACCTGCAAAACGGCACCGACGCCATCCTCACCCTGGGCACCACCGGCGAGAGCGCCACGATGACCGATGACGAGGACAACTCCGTCGTCGCCGCCGTGGTCAAGCATGTTGCAGGACGCGTCCCCGTCATCGCCGGCTCGGGCTCCAACTCCACGCAGACGATGCTCACCAAGTCGCTCACCTACCAGGGCTTGGGAGCCGACGGCCTGCTGCTCATCACCCCCTACTACAACAAGTCCAATGAAGAGGGTATCTATCAGCACTTTAAGACCGTCGCCGATGCTGTGGACATCCCCTGCATCCTGTACAACATCCCCGGCCGCTGCGGTTGCGGCATCAGCGAGCGCAACGTAGAGCGCTTGGCCGCGCACCCTAACATCATGGGCATCAAGGAAGCCTCGGGCAACGTCGCCTACGCGGCCAAGATCGCCCACCTGCTGTCCGACGACTTCCGCATGTACTCGGGCGAGGATGCGCTCACCGTGCCGCTCATGAGCCTGGGCGCCTCGGGCACCATCAGCGTGTGGGCCGACATTCAGCCGCAGCTTGTGCATGACATGTGCCGCGCCTATTTGGACGGTGACGTGGCGCGCGCCCGCGATATCCAGATTGCCGGCCAGCCGCTCATCAATGCCCTCTTTAGCGAGGTCAACCCCATCCCCGTCAAGGAAGCACTCGCTCAGATGGGTATGATCGAGGCAAACTACCGCATGCCTCTATGCCCCATGGCAGACGACACGCGCGCTGCACTTACCGATGCTCTGAAGGGAGCTGGTCTGCTTGATTAAGACTGTCATTATGGGAACGGGCCGCATGGGCTCGCTCATCCGCACCACCGCCGAGGGCGTTGTCGACGCCGCCGGTCAGCCCGTTTTTGATATCGTCGCCCAGATCGGTTTTGATCTGTCCGAGCTCGAGGGCGCCCCGGCAGCCGACGTCATCATCGACTTCTCGAACGTCGTGACCTTCGATGCCGTCGTCGCCTATGTCGAGCGCACGGGTGCCGCGTTGGTCTCGGGCACCACGGGCTACACGCCCGATCAGATGGACCGCCTGCGCGAGCTGAGTCAGAGCGCCCGCATCATGCACTCCGGCAATTACTCCATCGGTATCGCAGCCCTGCGTCATCTGGTAGCACAGGCCACACGCGAGCTGCCCGGCTTTGACTGCGAGATCGTCGAGACGCACCACAACCAAAAGGTTGACACCCCGAGCGGCACTGCCAAGCTACTGCTCGACGCCGTCGTCGAAGCTGAACCCGAGGCAGGCTACCACCCCGTCTATGGCCGCGAGGGCATGTGCGGCGCGCGTGACCCCAAGGAAATCGGCATGCACTCGCTGCGCGGTGGCACTGTCGCCGGCGTGCACGAAGTGAGTTTCTTTGGCCAGGACGAGGAGGTCACGCTCACCCACCGCGCCACGAGCCGTCAGATCTTTGTCAACGGCGCCTTGGCAGCCGCGCAGAAGCTCGTCACCCGCGAACCCGGCTTCTATACGTTCGACCAGGTCATGTTCGCCTAACCAGTTATCTACCGTACCCACGCAAAGGAGAAACAGCATATGAGTAACGCAGCCGAGATGGATGCGCAGGAGATTATCAACTACATCGCCACCGCGCCCAAAAAGACGCCCGTCAAGCTGTACGTGCGCGAGAAACCTGGCATGAAGGTTGCCTGGGGCGATGCGCACGTCTACGGCGGCCGTCGTGGCAAGACCGTCTTTGGCGACTGGGACGAGCTCAAGGCCATCCTCGATGCCAATGCCGACTCCATCGACTACTACGACGTCGAGAATGACTGCCGCAACTCCGCCGTCCCCATGCTCGACCTTAAGGGCATCAACGCCCGCATCGAGCCGGGCGCGATCATCCGCGACCGCGTCGAGATCGGCGACCGCGCCGTCATCATGATGGGTGCCATCATCAACATCGGCTCCGTCATTGGCGAGGGCTCTATGATTGATATGGGCGCCGTCCTGGGCGGCCGCGCCACCGTGGGCAAGAACTGCCACATCGGCGCCGGCACCGTACTGGCAGGCGTCGTTGAGCCCGCGAGCGCCACGCCCGTCATCATCGAGGATGATGTCATGATTGGCGCCAACGCCGTGGTCCTGGAGGGCGTACGCGTAGGCAAGGGCGCCGTCGTGGCTGCCGGTGCCGTATGCGTCGAGGACGTCCCCGCCGGCGCCGTCGTGGCCGGCGTTCCCGCCCGCGTCATCAAGATGCGCGACGCCCAGACCGACAGCAAGACCGGCCTCGAAGAGGGCTTACGTCAACTCTAGGGTTACGCGGTTTTACCAAACCGCGTAACTAGTTGACGCTGCACCTTTGGTTCCGTCGTTCTGACGAACGACGGACCGGTCGACGATGCAAACGCCCCTAAGCGGCAATCTGACGTTCAATCGTCGGTCGCGTACCGAAGTACGCTTCCCTCCTCTTTCACGTCACCTTGCTCGCCTAGGGGCGTTTTCGCTGACTTATGCTCAACCAGTAGCGTAATTAAGCCCCACGTAAAAAGGCCGAAACCCCAAGGGGCTTCGGCCTTTGCTTTCTCGCTGCAGGCGTAACGCAACTTATCGATTCTCGATGCTGCCGATATTCTTGAGCTCGATGGAGATGAGGCCGTTGGGCTCGTTGACGAACTCGATGTATTCGGAGTTCGAACCCATCTCTGCCGGGAAGCTGATCTCGATACCCGTGTCGGTACGAATCTTATGATTGCGCACCGCCGCGCGTTCGACCTGCTTGCGCTCCACGGGCACACGCTCAGGCACCTTCTCCTCGGTCAGTGCCGCGCGCACGCTCTCCTTGATGACCGGTTCGTCTTCAAAGACCTCATCGACGATATCCCAAGGCGGCAGCTCCTCGTCATCCTCAACCTTCTCGGCAACGGCAGCCTTAACCTTAGCGAGCGCTACAGCCGTGTTGGCACCGTGCTCCTCGGCGACTTCCTCGACCACACGCGTCACGGTGTCGATGACCTCCTTGCCCGATACGCCCGTGTCGCACTGCAGCAGGCCATCGGGGATAAGCATACGGTCCTCACCGGCAATCTTGCGCTTCTTGTCCACGTAACCGATCTCCATGGTGCTCGCACGCACGATGGCATAGCTCGACACCTTTTGCGAGGGGTTCGGCAGAATGGCGTAGTGGCGCGCGATGTCGTTGCGCACCTCCCCCTCCTCGCGGCCCACTTCGTGCATAAAAGCCTGCTTGGAGCCCAGCAGCATCACGGCAAACCAGCGGGCATCCTCATCGTCGTCAAAATCGGCCACGAGCACGTCGGTGGACTCGGCTTTCTCGGCTTTGGTGAGCTCGGAGGAGATAAACTCCGCAATCTGCTGCGACAGGTCCACGAACTCGCGCTCGCCAAAGAAATAGCCCTTGAGCTCGCCGCCAAACGCAGAGTTCTCGGCAAACGTGGCGCGTTTATTGTCGGCCGAGGTGCGTGCGCGGCGCAGATGCGTGGTCACGAAGTTGCGCACGGTACGGCTCTCGATATCGAGCTCGCGCTGGCTCATGACGTTGACGGCAGAGTCAAAGTCCAGGATATGCAGAATAGCGTGATTGATTTTCATATACGGCATTCCGTTCTAGATCGAATTGAGCACGAACCAGTATAGCGGTCGAGCCCGCCCCAGACGCATCGAAGGCAGGTTGCTTTGCACCGATGGCTAGCGCAGGAGCTCGGACTGCCAAGCCTCGAGCTGTTCTGCCAAACTCTTGCCGGCAGCGGGCATGTCGATCTGGGGTCGTTTGGGCAGCAGCGCGCATTTAAGGATTGCCACGATGGTCTGCGAGACAAAGCGGCGCGTATCCTTGTCAAAGCCTTGCGCAGCCTGGAGCATCACGGGTAGGCTCTCGCGCAGATTCCCAGCGATATCCGCAAACCGCTCAGCACCCGTAGCCTCAAACACGGAGAACAACGCATCTACAAAACGCTCGCGCTCGCTAGGCGACACTGCAAGCAGCATCTCGCGAATGGAACCATCAACGTATCGAGCACCGGCGGACAGGCGCTCACAGTACACGAAGTCGCGACCATCAACCACCCAGCTAAAGGGATTGTGCTGCAGCAGGCTGAACTCGGTGCTCTCAACGATGGCATAGTCCTCCTGTGTCTCGAACATCATGCCAAAGATCGACGACCGAGGTAGCGTCTTGTCGATTCGACCGGAAAGATCGGCAAAGGCGTCGCCGTTCAGAAACTCCTCGACGAAGCCCGGACCATCATGGGAATACGCCCATTCGATTCGCTCACGGGCGACATCGGAGCACATCGCCGCACCGTACACCGCAAGGTTTCCACCCTTGGAATGACCTCCGCACAAAAGCGGCCCGTCGATCGCATCCGCCGCTTCGTCCACATAACGCGCCGCGGATTCCTGGGCCGGCACAGGGCACCGGAACGCCATGTTAAAGTCCTCTTTCCAGCCCACAATCGTGCTGTCGGTCCCCCGGAAGGAAAGATAACTAAACCCCGCCGGAAACCGGAACGCCATGGCTGCAAACTGCTCTGTCGCCACCACATCGCTCACGGCACGATAGCCGCAAACGTGCACGCCACGGTAGCGAGGGCTTGCCGCCACGGCCTCCAGCAAGGCCCTGCTCCCCTCTGGGTCCCATAGGTCGCCAATCATGTCCCGGTAGCATTCGGCACGCAGCAGCTCTCGTACGTCTAGGCCCTGCCAGTTCGTCAGCTCCGCCATATCACCCGGCAAACGCAAATAGGACAACCACGCAAAGACCAGGCTATCCACCGCGCAGAACGGCCGCTCCTCAAACGGATCAAACGCCGTCTGGGCATAGGTCAAAAAATTAGGCGAATCCGACATGGCCCTCCCATCAACTATGGTGCATTGGGGTCAGGTGACTTTGCACCAAAAAGGCGCCCGGGCCGCGTGGTCCCGAACGCCTTCATTGTAGCTTTTCGCTCTAGCGAGCTTGATTTAGCAGGAGAAGTCGACGCTATCGATGATGTCCTTGAGGGCCTTGGCGGAGGCGGTGAGCTCATGCTGCTCGTCATCGTCCAGCGGCACGGGGACGCGGCAGACAACGCCGTCGCGGCCAACGACGGTCGGCATAGAGATGGCAAGATCGGACAGGCCATACTCGCTCATGGTGGGCGAGTATCTGTCTCTTATACACATCTGACGCTGCCGACGA
>URNM01000025.1 GCA_900549185.1 uncultured Collinsella sp.
CTTACGGTCTGGCCGTACATCACCGGCAAAAAGCGGTCGAGCTCGGGCGTGACGATACGCGCATCCACCATCTCGAGCAGCGCCGCCAGTTTGCTGTCGTCCTGGCTGGCGCGATAGAGCGCCACATGCATGTTGTGGACGGCCTCGTCGGTAAGCGCCAGCTCACGGCAGGGAAAGATCTCGATGCTGTCCTCATTGCCGATGGTCTGGCCCGTGGAGCTCACCATGCGGCGAATGCGATCGATCTCGTCGCCGAAGAACTCAATGCGTACGGGCGCCTTCTCCTGCGCGGGGAATACCTCGACGGTGTCGCCGTGCACGCGGAACAGGCCGGGCGCATCGGCGGCGCCGGCATTGGTGTAGCCCATGCCCACCAGGCGCTGCGGCACCTCGTCAAAAGGAATCTCCTCGCCCACCGCAAAAGTGGTGGACTCCCAATAGCGACTCTCGACCGGCGGCACGCAGCGCAGCAGCGCGCGGGCTGAGGCAACCATGATGCAGTTGTCCCCGCGCGCGATGCGCCCCAGAGCCTCGCAGCGCTGCGCCACCACGGCGTCGTCGGGCGCCTGCTCGCGCCACGGATAGTCCTTGCGCTCGGGAAAACGGCACACGTGCGCTAGGCCCACGTAGGCGGCAAGGCTACGCGCGACGCGATCGGCCGCGTCCTCGCCGCTCACAATGTAGACCGTCGGGCGCGGACGGCGCGCAAACTGGGCGGCCGCCATAAGCGTTCGGCCCGACTGCGACACGGCCAGCGTCACGTCCTCGCCAGAATCGAGCCCGGCCTCGACGGTCTGCAAGGCCTCGGCAGTGTAGAGCTGCGCGGCTATACGGTGAATGAGCATGCTGTTCCTCCGGCATTGCAACGCCAAAAGCCCGCCGGGGCAAGCTCGGCGGGTCGTACGTCAAAGTTCATTGACGTTTATGGTACCGCACGGTCCCGTGACCAAAAGCCAAAGCGACATCATGCCAAATGTTGCCCACAACGGTCTTGACAACGCGTTTTCCCAGCTTATTAATCCACTCTCCGCTTTTTGATTTGTTGTCTTCCGGCAGCGATTTACACCGTCCGCGCCCCCTGGCGAGCATTTCGAGCTGCAAAGCGCCTATAATTGATATTGCTTACGTATTCAATGTCACTTTTTGAGGAGGGGGGGGGTAAAACAAATGGCCGATACTCCATCTTGTGCATTGTACGCCGGGCTTAAGTCACTCGGTCGCATCAACAACGGTAACGCCGCGCAAATTCTCATGGCCGGCAACGCCCGTTACGGTGGACGCCTCATCTCCGAACGCTTGACGGTCTCGTCGTTTATCTCGCGCGAAATCGTTCACGCTAAGCCCGGTGACCTTCCCGAGCTGCTTTTTGCACCCTTTGAACAAAGTGCGCGCCAGATACTCAACCTCATCATGCAAAACCGAGGCTCCGACCCCCAATCGCTGAGCAAGATCGTTAAGCGCTATATGGAGTCGTGCGTCCCGAACATGCAGGATGCCCTTACCAACTGCGGCGTCGACGGCATGCTCTTTAGGAACGGCGTCGAGCGCATCGAGACCGCCGACGATAGCGACATTAAAGATCGCCTCTACATCCACCTGGTCTTTTTTATCGTTACCGGCTGTCTTGGCGACCCCGCCCGCGCCATAGAATACACCGAGTCGTTTGTGTCCGACCAGATGCTCTCGACGCTCGGCACCGTCGAGACAACCGTCACCTCGTTTTTCTCGGCTGCCGCACGCCCTACGGGAGATATTCGCCTGGGCCTGCTGCGCGTTGTGGGCAACTCGGCGCGTCCGCCGCTGCGCCCCCTATCCATGGATCCGACGGGCAGCATTATCGGATCGCTGACGGGCGACGAAAACGCCATCACTGACGTCGATTCCGATGTCTCGCGCCAGCACCTGCGCGTTTGGCTGCAAGATGGGCGTTGGTTTGCGCAGGGCCTCGACTCCACCAACGGATCGTTTTTGATCTCGGGCGTCGCCCGCTGCCGCCAGCCTAACAAGCCGGCCCGCCGTGACCGCCCCGCCAACTTTGCCAACACCCCCGTCGAGATTCACAACGGAGATACGCTCTGCTTGGGTGCCACGACGCGCTTCTTGGTCATCCGCATCACCGACTAGCCCGCGCACACATTATCGACGCACAAGGTGCCGTTATTTGCATCAACCCATGCAAATAACGGCACCTTTTCAATTAAGTCAACGGTTGCGCTACCTTTTCACTAACATCACCGTTATGCATTTTCTTTTCGAAAGGATCGCCCCATGACGTATGACACGGACATGAGTATCATCGCGTTGTCCCCCTTTGAACCAAACGCAATGTTTGCGACCTCCGAAGACCCCGATACCATTCGCCGCTTTACCACCCTGCTGGATTGCGGGGCAGTCGACGGAGGTTCCCACCATCTTCGCAAGGTCGCCAACACCGAGGGCGAGACCTTTGCACTCAAAACGCTGTGGCCTCTCGATAGCCGCGAAGAAAACGGCCCCGCCGTCACCCCTTTGGGCATCAAGACGCTCACCGAGGAATATCGCAATCTTGCGGCCGTCTCCCTGTTGAGCGGTTTTGCCAAAACCTATGGCTACGGCTACACCGGCAACACGCCGGCCATCCTTATGGAGTGGATCGAGGGCCTGCCCCTTCGCGATGCCGTGGCAGAGCTAACCGACCCCGCCGATGGCGGCCACATTCCCGCCAACACCGTCGCCGCCATCGGAAAACGCCTGGGAGAGATTCTCCTGGGCGCCCAAAATCTCGATGCGCCGTTTGCGCACCGCGACATCTCGCTGCGCAATATCATCATTCTCACGACGCGCCGGCCCCTTGCCCAGAAAATTGCGCACTGCAGCTTCGACCTTTGCCTGGTCGATTTGGGCAGCTCCAGCATCAAGCGCTCGGACCCTTCGTTTACCATGTCCACCGGCATCTGGCGCAACGGCACCCCTGAGTTCGCCCCGCCCGAGATGCTCTCCAACGACATCCCCGAGCTGGCGCCGCTTCGCACGTCGCCCAGCATCGATACATATGAGCTCTGCAGCGTGCTCTACACGCTCTATGCCGGTCACACGCCATATCGCCTAAACGAGCATATGGACCAGTCACCCTACCTGTACAAGATCGAGCACGAGCCCGAGCCACTTGAGGCGCGTTTGCCCGGCGACCAAAAGCTTGTCGATGTCATCATGAGCGGCATCCATAACGAGCAGTCCCAGCGCGCGCCGCTGTCTACGATTGTCGGCAAGCTCGATGCCTGGATTAAAGACATCGATTTTGAGCCGCGCACGCCGCTGCCCGCACCTGTCGATTTTAGCCAACAACCGAAGCCTTCCGGCTCCGACAAGGCTCAGACGCGCCACCCGCTCATCTCGCGTCGCGCTGCGCTCGCGCTCGGCGGCGTCTGCGTTGCCGGCATCGCAGCTTCTGCCCTTGCCACGGGGTGCTGGGGGCTTATCGACCTGGCGCACGGTATCAAGCCATCGCTCAACGATTACACCTGGGAAGAACTCGCCCTGATCTCCCGCAAAATCCAAGAGGCATCTTCCAACAAAAAGGCGCTCGAGATTGCCGAAACCTACCACCTGGTAAACAGCAAGCAGTCGCTCGAAAACGAGAACACCAAGACCGTCAGGCTTTCCGACGGGGTGACCAAGGCACAAGTCCAGATCGTGGGCTTTAAGGCAGACACGTTCACCGATGACGGCCTCCCCGCGGGCATCACCTTTATGTTCCGTACCCCCATCGCCATGCGCGCCGTAAATGACAGCGCCGCGACGGGCGGTTGGGAGCAATCGTCGCTTCGCGAATGGTTGGCGGACAGGGGCATGGCTACGCTGCCCGACGATCTCCGTAATCAGATCCGCTCGGTGCGAAAGCTTACCAACAACACCGGCGTCACCAAAGACGCCTCCAGTATCACCGCCACCGACGACATGCTCTGGCTGCCGTCCATGAGCGAACTGTGCGGCTACCAAGCGCCCGAAACGTTCGCAGAAGGCTGCGAGTACCTTTCTGACCTCTACAGCGGAGAAGGCGATCAATACCAACTCTATCGCGAGCAGAGTGTGAGCGGTCTGACCACCAATGATGCCATGATCCGCACCGTCGCCGGCCAAAAGATCTGCTACTAGGAGCGCACCCCCAGCGCCGACTGCAGCGAAGGCGCCGACTCGACGTACTTTAACCGCGTTGGAAAAGACGGCGACGTGTTTAGCTGGGCAACACCCGGAAACAAACCGGACCAAATGACCTATGTCCTGCCCGGCTTTTGCATCTAACACCTTCCCCGGATACCAGAAAGGAGCCTTGCATCATGCGTGCGGAAACACCTTCCGAGGTGCTCTTTGATTTCCTTAAGTGCGACCTGCAGATCAATAATCGCGAAGCGGCGCGCATCTTGATTTCGGACAAACCGATGGGCTCCAAACCGGCCCCACGGTTTCGCATTGCCGAAAAGACGTTTCTATCGCGACGCGTAGTGCACGTCGTTCCGGGTACCGACAAGATCGAGCCCGAGATGTTCGCCGATTTTTCGCAGAGCGTCCAGAACTTGGCCGCCGCTGTAAAAATCGGCAGCGGCAGCAGTCCAGCGGCCGCCAACGCTCGCCAGCAAGCCATTACGGCGCATGCCCTCGAGCGCATGACAACGTCGCTCGAACACTGGGAGCTCGATGGTTCCATCCTGCGCAATATCTTTGACCGCATCGCCGTCATGCCGGGCCTCAAGCAAAGCGACCGGCGCCTTTTGGAGCTCCTTGCGCTAACGGTCTGTGGATGCCTTGCCGATCCCAATGCCGCCGCCTCCGAGGTCAAAGACTTTGCCATAACGCGACTTTCCCAGACCTTTGGCACACTCGAGACCGCCGAAGTCGTCCAGGCGCAGGATACCAACCACAAGGTCAACGAGCCTCCTGCAAAACTGGGGCTGCTCAGGCTTGCGAAAGACGGCTCGGCCTTGCCACCGATCTATCCCTTGAGCCTCGATCCCGAGGGCACGGTTCTAGGCTCTTTTGCACACGACCGAAACGCCATCACCAATGTAGGACCCGATGTATCCCGCCGGCACCTGCGTGTAGCGTTTTCCAACGACACATGGCTCGCAAGCGGCCTTCATTCCACTAATGGAACGGTGTTAGTGACACGCAGTGGCGCAACCACCGTTATCGAAAAGCCACGCTCACTGCGCACCACCGATGAGAAGGACAAGCAGATTCCCATCCACGACGGCGACCTGCTCAAGCTGGGCTCCTCGACCGAGTTTTTGGTGCTGAAGATCTCCTCGAACGTACGCGCGCTGGCCTAGGGCCGAGCTCACACAATAAGAATCAACGCAAAAGAGCGCCGCTGCACACATCGCAGCGGCGCTCTTTTCTATGACGTGGACATCTAATTACGGATGTAGGAGCCGACAAAACTCACGCAAGATAATTCAAACATAAAAGCCGCGTGGGGGTCGGGTCCCCACGCGGCTATCAGGTTTGGGCTAATTAAGCCCGGAGGTAAACACTAGAAGTGATTAGTGCTCGCGACGCTTGGTCATGTACATGCCCACAGCGACAGCCACGGCGCCGGTAAGGGCGGCAGCGGAGGTCACAACAAAGGTCGGGTCGCCAGTGGTAGGAAGGGCAGCGGCGTCCTTCTTCTTGGCCTTAGCCTCGTCCTTCTTGTCAGCAGCAACCTGCTTCTTGCCCTCATCACCCTTCTTCAAAGAATCGGACTTGGGGGTCTTAGCGGTGAAGAAGGCGTAGACAGTGGTGTCCTCGGTGATAGGAGTAGAGAAGTCAAACTTCTTGAAGGACTCCTTGGAAGAAGACCAGCCGACAAAGTTGAAGCCATCAACGGAAGGATCGCTGGGCTGAGCAACAGTCTTGCCGTCCTCGACCTCAACAGTGGTGGTGGAACCATTAACGTAGAAATTGACCTTGTGGGTCTGGACAGCAGGCGTCTCGTTCTTGGTCCACTGGGCGTAGAACGTCACGTGGTCGCCGCCGCCCTGGACGGGCTTGCTGAAGTCGACCGGGTCGGTACCCTTGGAGTCGTAGGTCCAGCCGGCGAAGGTGTAGCCCTCGCGGGTCGGGGCCAGGGGCTGGCGGGCGACGCCGTCGCCGTCGGTCACACCGTGGAGAACTTCGTTGCCATCTGCGAACACACCGCCGTTGGCGACGTAGAGAACATCCTTCTCATTGTTAGCAAGCTCTGCCCACTGAGCGTAGAGCGTAACGTGCTGACCGCCACCCTTGATGGGATTGGTGAAGTCGACAGGCTCGGTGCCAGCAGCATCGTAAGTCCAACCGGTAAAGGTGTAGCCCTCGCGGGTCGGGGCAAGGGGCTGGCGGGCGACGCCGTTGCTGTCAGTGACACCCTCCATGGCCTCATTGCCATCGGCGAAAGCGCCGCCATTGGCAAAATAGAGAACCGTCTTCTCGTTGTTCTGCTTCCACTGGGCATAAACAGTCGCGTGGCCGCTGCCCGCAACGATGGTCTTCGTGAAGTCGACGGGGTCATTTCCGTCGCGATCGTACGACCAACCAAGGAAGTCATAGCCCTCGCGGGTCGGCTGAAGCGGCAGACGTGCAATACCGTCGGTATCGGTTACACCCTGCATAGTTTCGTTGCCATCGAAGAACGTGCCGCCATTGGCAACGTAGAGGATTTCGACAGTCTTGTCCTGCTTCACAGGCGTCCAAGCGGCGAAAAGGGTCACATGGTCGCCGCCACCGACGATCGGCTGGTTGAAGTCAACCTGGTCGGTTCCGTCGCTGTGATAATACCAACCGGCAAACACATAGCCGTCGCGCGTAGGAGCAAGCGGCTGACGAGCAATGCCATTGCTGTCAGTCTTACCCAGCATGACGTTGTTGCCGTCGGCAAACTGACCGCCATTGGCAGAGTAGGTCACATCGAGCACATTCGAGGGAGCCTCAGTCCACTTGGCGAACAGAACAACAAAATTGCTAGCGTCGCTCAGAAGAGGCTGAGAAAAATCTACGGCATGCGTGCAAGTGTTGTCATAATACCAGCCGCCAAACACATAGCCATCGCGCACGGGAGACTCCGGCATAGAGCATACGCCCTTATCGTTAGTCTGAATGCGCATAACGATGCTTCCGTCCGCGAAAGCGCCGCCGCCATTTTCCGCTACAAAAGTAACGGTCTTAACACCAGTAGAGGCTGCAGCAGTAGCCCCCTCGCTCGTGTTCTGAGTAGTCTCCGCCGCGATAGCAGCAACCGGCGTGGAGCTGAGCACCATACTCAAGCTCAGACCGGCTGTGATAGCAGCGTTAAGCTTCCTATTCATGTAGTCGTCCTTTCCCGACTTGCTTCTTCGCGACCACTTCGCAGAAGAAGACATTTGAATTGCATGATTGATTTAAGCCGAGAAAATCCTTAAAAGGTTGCGCAACCAAGCTATATCTAAGGTTTGAGACTTTTCTGCAAAAAAGTTTGCAAAAAGCTATTGCACCACCCGTACGCTGGGGCAAAGGTCTGCCAGCGGGCACTCGTCGCACTTAGGTTTGCGAGCGTCGCAGATCTCGCGGCCAAAGGTAATCCACTGGTGGTTGACCGATTCCCAATACTCGTGCGGCAAAATCTTGAGCAGGTCTTGCTCGGTCTTGAGCGGCTCCTTGGCATGCGTCTTGGGACTCAGCATCAGGCGGTGCGCGATGCGGTTGACGTGCGTATCGACCGCGATGCCCTCGACGATGCCAAACCCCACGTTGAGCACGATGTTTGCCGTCTTGCGCCCCACACCGGGCAGCTTTACGAGCTCCTTCATGTCGGCAGGTACCCCGCCGCCGTAATCGGCAACGATCATCTGCGCGGCCTCCACGGCATGCTTGGCCTTACTCTTATAAAAGCCGAGTGACTTAATGGTATCGGCCACATCGGCCACGCTCGCCCCCGCCATGGCCTCGGGCGTAGGCCACTGGGCAAACAGCTTCGGCGTCACCTTGTTGACCTGCGCGTCGGTCGTCTGCGCCGAGAGCAGCACCGCGATGAGCAGCCTAAAGGGATTCTCGTGGTCCAAAAAGCACTCGACCGGGCCATAGCGACGGTTGAGGCGCTCGCACACCTCAACGGCGCGCTCGCGTTTGGCGGCATTGGTCTCGCGTGGCATAACGACTCCTCGCTTCAGCGGCATAACAAACCTATAGGCACGATTGTCCCACGTACGGGGTCTTTACGCCTCCAAAAATACGCCGGTCTGGCGGCCCCACAGGCTTGCGTACTCGCCGCCCGCCTCGACAAGCTGCGCATGCGTACCATCCTCGACAATCTCGCCGTCCGCCAGCACCACGATGCGGTCGAGCGCCGCCACGGTGGACAGGCGATGCGCCACCACAATGGAGGTGCGGCCGCGCATCAGGTTCTCGAGCGCCTCCTGCACCAGCGCCTCGGACTCGCTGTCCAAGGCAGACGTCGCCTCGTCGAGCACCAGGATCGGCGCGTCGGTGAGAATCGCACGGGCGATGGCCACGCGCTGGCGCTGGCCGCCCGAAAGCGTAACGCCGCGCTCGCCCACCATGGTGTCAAAGCCACGGGGCAGACGGTCGATAGACTCCAGGGCATTGGCCAGACGCGCGGCCTCGCGAATCTGCTCGTCGGTAGCGTCGGGACGGCCGTAGGCGATATTCTCGCGAATGGAGCGGTGGAACAGCAGTGCCTCCTGCGGCACGTAGGCAACCTGGCGACGCAGGCTCTGCTGCGTGCAGCGCGAGACGTCCTGGCCGTCCACGAGCACGCGGCCGCCCTGTACGTCGTCCAGGCGCAGCAACAGCTTGGTGAGCGTCGTCTTGCCCGAGCCCGATTTGCCCACCAGGCCCACGCGCTGGCCCGCCGCCACATGGAGCGTCAGGTCGTCGAACACGCTCTCGCCCGCCGCGGCGTCACGGTATGCAAAGCTCAGGTGCTCAAAATCAATCGCACCCTCGCTCACCTTGAGCTCGGGGGCGTTCTCGTCGTCTGCCACCAGGCGCGGCTCGTCCAGCACGCGCGTCATCTCGGCCGCGTCGCCCAGCGCGCGGTTGATGCGCTGCATCATGGAGCTTACGTAGTTCAGACGCATGGTGAGGTTGTACGTATAGGTAAAGATCATGACGAGCGCACCGGCAGAGATGCCAAACCACGCGTTGCCGCCCGCGACGAACACACTCACCACGGCCATGGTAATGACGATAAGGCCCGAGGTCGTAAAGTTGCGTTGCATCATGGCGTGCATCGATACCGTTTCGGCATCGCGCGCGGCGCGGTCGGCAGCATCGAACAGGTCGCGCTCAAAGTCCTCGCGCCCACAGGTCTTGACGGCCAGGATATTCGTGACCGCATCGGACAGCACGCCCGACAGCTTGTTCTGCGCGGCGGACGTCGCGGCCGAAAGCGGCATGATGCGCTTGTACATAAGCCAGACAAACGCGATGTAGACGACCATGATGCCCACCAGGATTACGGTAAACGTCGGCACCACCGGGGCAAGTGCCACCACCGTGCAGACAACCGAGGTGATAGTGGGGATGAGCGAATACACCGTCACGTCCACCAGACCCGTATAGCCGCTCATAAAACGACTCGTCTGGCTCACAAGCGATCCGCCAAAGCGGCTGGTGTGGAATGTCATGGATTGATTGGAGAGCGTGTCGAAGCACAGGCGTGCCAGGTGGTAGTTGCCCGCAATCTCGAGCTTGTAGACAGTGTAGTCCTGCAGCTTGGAGAGGATCTGGCCTACCAGGTTAACGAGCACGAGCGCCAAAATGTAAGGACCAAAGACCTCAAACACCTGGTCGTCTGCCACGGGGCCGGCCTGGACGCGGTCGACGATAAGCGCCATCACGTAGGTGTTGGCAAACGTAAGCAAAAAGATATAGCCCGCCGACGAGAATACCGAGAGAAAGACGATCAGCGGCTGCGTGCGCGTGACATCCCAAAAACGCTGCAACGTGCGGCGCACGGTGGAGCGCTTGAGCGGGCTGGTGCTTCTCTGAGACATGGGCTTCCTTTCACGTCTGATAGGGCGAAACGCCATTGTTGCACACTAAAGCGCACTTCAGGCAAGCACGATGCGAAAAGCGCCCGCGCCTCGCGCTTGCGCCGACGCCCCGCCGTCCGTTGCGGCTAGCCCTCGTCTTCCTGGCCCGCGAGTAAGCCTGCGGACTCCAAGCCCAGAATCGCGTCGGCCTCCTCGGCATCCTCCAGCGCGTCGATATCCTTGAGTTTGCGTTCCATAACGTTGGTGCGCGTGGTGATAATGCCCTCGACCGTCTTGCCCGCGGTCTCGATCTGCTGCTGCGCGCGACGCAGCGCCGCCTGATAGCGCGGCAGCTCAGCCTTGACGGCGGAAAGTACGCGCAGCACGTCATCGGTGCGTTTTTGCAACTTAAACGTCTGGTAGCTCATCTGCAGGCTGTTGAGGATGGCCGCCATGGTGCTGGGGCCGGCAACGTTGACGTGATAGTCGCGGCCCAGGGTCTCGATAAGCCCGGGGCGGCTGACGACCTCAGCATACAGGCCCTCAAACGGCACAAACATAATGCCAAAGTTGGTGGTCGCGGGCACGCTCAGATACTTTTCGCAGATGTCCTTTGCCTCGCGCTTCACCATCGCATCGAGCATCTTGCGCGCAGCGGCAACAGCCTCAGCGTCACCCAACTCTTGTGCGTCAAGCAGATGCTCGTACGCGTCGCCCGGGAATTTGGAGTCGATTGGCAGCAGCACGGGATCGCCCTCGTCTACCGGCAGCTTGACGGCAAACTCAACACGCTCCGAGGCGCCAGGCTTGGTGGCAACGTTTTCCAGATACTGGTCGGGCGTAAGGATGTCCGCCAGGATCGCGCCCAACTGCACCTCGCCCAAAATGCCGCGCGCCTTAACATTGCCCAGCACGCGCTTAAGGTCGCCCACGCCGGTGGCGATAGATTGCATGTCACCCAGGCCCTTGTACACGGCCTCGAGCTGGTCGCTCACCTGCTTAAACGATGCAGACAGGCGATCGTTGAGCGTACGGGAGAGCTTCTCGTCCACCGTCGCGCGCATCTGATCGAGCTGCACGTTGTTGTCCTTGCGGATGGCGCCCAGTTGGGCATCGACCGTCTCGCGCACCTTGTCCAGGCGGTGCTCGATGCCCTCGCGGTTGGCGCCAAGCTGTTGGGCCGTCTCGCGGCGCAGGTCATCCATACGGTCGCCAGCCTGCGAGAACTCACGCGCGATGGTCAGGTAGCGCTGCTGCTCCACGGCGGCGTCGGTCGTCTGCTGCTGTGCGATGGCGTTTGCCGTGCGGCGGGTTTCTGCCAGCGCGACGTTGAGGGCATCAAGCGTGCTGTTGGCCTGCTCGAGCGCCGCCAGCGTCTCCGCACCGCTATCGCCGCGCTCCCGCAGCTCGGCGCGAAGGCTCTTAAGCTGCAGGGCACAAGCCACGGCAACCCCCACCGCCACCAAGGCAATCACAACAAGCGCAATATCAATAGCAGACATAGACTCCGCCCAACAAACCCAATCGATTATCAATCAAAACCGCGATCAATCTTACCCCGCCACACGCACCGGGCGCCCGGCCCCTTCTTGGGTGCCCCTCTCCTCCGCATATTCCATAATGCGGCGCGCCGTTTTCCTGCTCACCTTTGAGTCATCGCCGGCTAAGTATGCGTACACGTTTCCCTTATTCAGATTCAAATCGCGGCAGAGACCGTAGCGCGTGCCGCCCGATTCCCTTAGCGCTCCCAATGTTCTTTTTCGCATCAGGGCGTTGATCCTTCTGTCCGCCACCGGCTTTTCCTTCTCCGCTCTATACGCACGCCAAACGTTGGCATAACGGTTGGGGAGCTCACTTTTGGCACATAGAGACGCCATGCCGCCCGCTTGCTCGTACAAGGACAAAACGCCTCGGTAATCCTCTTCCATCCACGAGCCCTCGGATAAGCCCAGAACGTATTCGGCTTTTCCTTGCTCCAAAGCGAGCAAAAACAGAGGCTCCGCCACGCGCGGCGCAACCGTCGTCGCCTGCTCAACCAGTTTTCTAAAACTCAGCGACTGCTGTCCGGATAGCTCTCGGCAATAGCCTTTTAAGAATCCCTCAAAGGTCAGATTCAACCGAGCACCTCCTTTTTGTATTGCCTGTATGCGCAGACCATCTCTTGATAACTCCGCTCCGAGGGCGACGATGCCAGAGCCTCTCCCTCGTCGAATATAAGCCGCTCGAGCAGATCCCAATCAAGTCGGTCAACGAATGCCTGACTATGAAGATCGACGATGTCGTTCGGACGATAGGCATAAAGCTTCATCACCGCCAGGTCCTCCAAAGATGGCGTAAAGTACCTGATAAAACGCGCCCCAATCTTCAAGGGAATCAAACGATCTTCGTAATTGAATGGCATCTGATTACAATATGCCACCGCCATACCATTCACCTCGGGGTATCGAGCTATGATCTCGCGGAGGCACCTGTCTGCCTCAAACACATCAATGTCATGTGTAACCGACCGATTCGTCACATCGTTTAGCATGAAAGCGCTTCCTCCCACCAATACAACGCTCGGCCTGTCGTCTCTTGGACCTATTTCCAGCTCCGCCTCTTCGTCAATGCCCAAAAGAGTCTGCTCTAAATCCTGCTTATACATAGCAAATCCTATTATTATTCATCTTCAATAATACTATTCAGTCGCACGACAGGACCCAAAGGATGCAAGGATTCTACTCGTGGCGACAATCCGTACACCCTAGAAGTCCTAATATGACAAACGCTAACTCTCCCAGCCGGCGCGGATGGTTGTTATGACGTCGCCTAGGCGCTGGCCGAGAGCTGCCAAGTGCTGAAGCACCTCATTGGGTGAGGCGCCGTTGAGAATGCACGTGAAGGCATATGAGGCCAAGAAGATTGCTGCGAGTCCCAACGGGATCAGCACAATCATCGCTAACGTGCGCAGGCGCTGGCCCACGCGGCGGTGACGCGTGCGGCGCTTGTCGAACGCAAGCTCCTGCGCATATGAATCTTGTTGTACGGAATAGTTCTCTGGCGCCGATCTGCCCGCAGGCGAAACCGCAGGCGTGGCATTTTGCGCAGGGGGCTGAGCGGCTACCCCTTGCATTTGCATCTCCATAAGCCGTTGCTGTTGGCGCAACATGCGCTCGGCTTGTTGCTGCGGAGTCTCAAGAAACAGGTCCATGCTGGCCTCCAAAATCGGAGCATTCGACGCTTACGCCCAGCATCCCGCACCGCCAAGGCCACGGCAACGCAATCCGTAGCAATAGCCGCAAAGTTTCTTGTTGACAAAAGCTGTCGAAAACCTCAACAACTCCCCTACCAGCACTTTCTCTGAGCTTTTTTGTCGAATAATCTTTTGCCCTTCCACCAACCCGCCAACTAACCAAAACCTGACCAAAAGCTTGACGGAAATTGTGAAGACCGGGACCCCACACAAAAAGTGCCGCCCCAAAGGGGCGGCACGCAAACTTATTATCAGCTTTTCTGTAACGAGCATGCGACGACTCAACGCCGGAGCGCAGGGCGGGGAAACCTTTGCCTCGCGCGACCCTGCGAAGCCGTGAGCGAGAGGGAAAGGTTTCCCCGCCCTGCGCTCCGTGGTCGGTGAGGACAGACTACATGCCCGCGAAACCTCGGGCGGCGGTGGCGCACATAAACGCCAAGGCTAGAATCACGAGCGAGCCCGCGATGTCGACCAGCACGCCCATTGCGCGGCGCTCAAACAGCCAGCTCTCGAAGTGCGGGGCAACGTTGCGCCAGACACGCCACAACAAGATGCCCATGCCGATGACGCCGGGAATATTGAGCAACAAAATCTCGGAGCACAAGAGGCCGATCAGGTTGCCGGCGGCAAAGCCCGCATCGCCCTCGCAGTATTTGCGATAAATCATGTACAGCATGTACGCCACAAACGGCTGCAGACACGCCGAGATAAACGTAACCACCACCGAGGGGTCTTGAGAAAAGACATCGGTGAGCTTATCCACACTCGTGGCATCCTTAGAGGCCAGGAACAGACCGATGACCACCACGGGCACCACGCCCAAGATAACCTCGACCATCGTAAACAGCTTGGCGGTCAGGTCCTCACTCGCCGAATTCAAATGGGGCGCCCACTCAGGATGAGCATGCGCGCCGACCTTCTTGTCCTTCTCGGCACGATCGGCCTTTTTGCCCTCAGGGACCCGACGACCAGGATCCTTGCGAGTCCCCGCCGCAGCAACCCGAGCCCGAGACTTCTTGCCCATACAAAAACACCCCATCAGGTAGTAGATAAAATAAAAGCCGCTACCCAGTGTACCCCACCCATGAACGGTGCCGTCCCAACCAGTCCCCAAACAAAACGTGCCGCCCCAAAAGGGGCGGCACACAAACTTTAATATCAGCTTTTCAGTAACGAGCAAGCGACGACCCAGCGCCGGGGCGCAGGGCGGGGAAATACCTTTGCCTCGCGCGACCCTGCGGAGCCGTGAGCGAGAGGGAAAGGCATTTCCCCGCCCTGCGCCCCGCAGTCCATGTTCGTATCGGCGCTAGTAGTTCACCACCTGCTCCTCAAAGTACGCCTTCGGGTGGTTGCAAACCGGGCACACCTCGGGCGCCTCGGCACCAACATGCAGGTGCCCGCAGTTCAGGCACTTCCACACCTTCACGCCCTCACGCTCAAACACCTCGCCCGACTCAATGCGCTCGACGAGCTTGTTGTAGCGCTCCTCGTGAGCCTTCTCGACAGCACCGACGCCACGGAACTTCTCGGCGATCTCGGTAAAGCCCTCCTCCTCGGCGGTCTTGGCGAACTCGTCGTACATCGTGGTCCACTCGTAGTTCTCGCCCGCAGCAGCATCACGCAAGTTATCCAGGGTGCCGGGAACGGCGCCGTCGTGCAGATACTTAAACCACAGCTTGGCGTGCTCGGACTCGTTGCCTGCGGTCTCGGCAAAGATATTAGAGATCTGAACGTAGCCGTCCTTCTTGGCCTTGGATGCGTAGTAGCGATACTTGGTGTGTGCCTGGGACTCACCGGCAAAAGCGGTCTCGAGGTTCTTCTTGGTTTGGGAGTTCTCAAAATCCATAGGTGTACTTCCCTTCAACATATGCCGCCCGTAGGCTTCGAGCGGCCTTGTCTTTAGGATGCCCTCAAGCCGAGAATTTAAACCTTACAATCCTCTTCTTCAGATTCGGGTTGGCTACACGCTTAGCCAGCGGTCACCTTCCACGCGGCAAAAGCCCTCACGCTCCAAGTCGGCCAAAATGCCTGCGACAAGATCGTGATCGACCGGCTCGCGGCCTGCCGCCGCCTCCATTTCGTTGACACCCGCTACGGCCTCGGCGAGTGTGATGCCCGCCGGCTGCCCATCGCGCGCCGCTAGCAGCATGCGCACAATATGGGCGCGCTTTTGACGGCGCGAGCCCTCAAACTTGGACTGACGGCTATAGCTCGCCGACCGCCTGGACGGATTGGGCAGCGTCTTCTTAAGATACGCGCCATAATCCAGCAGCGCGTAATACCACGCGCGCGGCGTGTCGGCATCATCAAGCGGCACGGCAAAGGGAGCGATCTCATCCGCCGTCGCACCGGGAGCCGCCGGACAGGCGGCCTGAATCAGCGGCACCAGCTCGCGATCGGGAACGGCCGGCACATCGGGAAAGAAATGATGCAGAAAGACCGTGCGCACGTTGGTCTCCAGATACACACCCGGTAGATCGAACGCAAACGACCGGATGCCCTGCGCCGTCGCCGGGCCAATACCGGGCAGGGCGACCAGGTCGCGCGTCTCACGTGGAAACTCCCCACCCCAGTCTTCCATAACGCACTGAGCGGCTCTGTGCAGCGCCAGAGCACGCCGGTTGTAGCCCATCCCCTGCCAGGCATCCAAAACATCGGAAGGCGCGGCCTGGGCAAGCGCCTGCACGGTTGGAAAGCGGTCGAGCCACGCGGGCATACGCGTCTCCACACGCGGCACCTGCGTTTGCTGCAGCATAACCTCGGAAAGCCAAATAATGTACGGGTCGCGCGTGCGACGCCACGGAAGGTCGCGATAACGCAGAACCCCTTCCGAACGAATCATCGAACGAAAGGGGTCCTGAATCATGGCTATGCTCCTTATGCGGCGCTATTCCTCCCGGCAAGCGCACGCACAGGTGGCGTACTCGGGAAACGCATCGCGGTCGGCGAACTTGGAATCGACGGCCGGGAACTGGCGGTGAGCGACGATATCGCCCAGCGAAACGGAATCGAGATAGTCGCGCATCAGCGCTTGAGCTCCGGCCCACAGGGGATGATAACAGCACGTGCCCATGCGTGCACAGTCGCCATCGGGCGCGGTGCAATCGTTCATGACCATGGGGCCCTGAACGGCTTCAACGACCTGGCGGATGGTGACATCGTCGGGGCTGACCTTAAGACGCATGCCGCCATGGACGCCACGCAGGCTCTCCACAATACCGGCCTGAACCAAACCATACTGAATCGAACGGGCAAACGAATACGGGACATTGACCTCTTCGGCGGCGGTGCGAACAGAAAGCAGACGCTCCGGGTCCTCGGCAAGCATCGCGAGCATGCGAAGGGCGTAATCAGTCTTCCTCGATATGTCCATTTTTCCCCTTTCAAGGAATAGGAACAGCTCGAACGAGCTCCGGAGCCGAGCTTGCGTCGAGACACCAATGACCGTATGGACGCCCAAATAGCAAAACGGGTGCCCACTGAATACCGCGTTTGAAGCCTCTTGCATCAAAAACGGTCCACAGTGCAATTTAGTATAACCTAACCCCCTGCTTCGTTGAACAGGTGTTGTGCAACAAACGCCTTGTTTAAACACATGTCTCAAACGGAGCTTGTCCGGGAATTGGAAGGATTTGGTTTCGGGTGAAAGGGGCCGATGGGATCAAGGTCCTATCAAACGCAAAAAGCCACGTCCGAAGACGTGGCTTTAATTGCGTTGGCGGGAAGTACGGGGCTCGAACCCGCGACCTCCGACGTGACAGGCCGGCGCTCTAACCAAACTGAGCTAACTCCCCAGGCAGTCGTTCGCGTTTGTTTCCGCTCGCGTGCGCTGCGGGGATTAGTATACACAGAAGTCTGTCCGGTGCGCAACAACTTTTTTGAAAAAATTTCTGCTTATTGTTATGTTTGTATGCTTATACAAAAAAGCACCATGCTATTTGTCAATTTCAACAAACAGCATGGTGTCTCATATTAAAATACGTTTTCAGCGATTCTCACTATCTCATCTCGTGAGATGTTTCCCATAATCGTATTTGAAACGCCTCCTTGCTCCCAGCTTAAAATATAAACAGTGTCTCCGTTTTCTCCTACGCTCGTTCCCAAAGTTGCGTCTGCGTCTCCAACTTTTACGTTCTCATAAGTTGTATGCTCATTGTCAAACGAGGACTGTTGCCCCGGCTGTATAATGGAGCATCGAACAGTATATCCTTTGCCGCTTCCTTTTGACGAGTAAACGTGCAAAAAGTTTTCTGCGCTTTCAAATTCCTGCTCACGATCTCGTTCAAAGCCATCCGGCACATAATGGTCGCTGTATCCATTCGGGAGCTGCTCTAATGGCTCTCCGTCCACTTGATACGTCAGCTGCATCTCAATCGGCAGGAATTTCTGAATCATCGTATAGACTGCCTTTCGGACTGTCTCTTATACACATCTCCGAGCC
>URNM01000026.1 GCA_900549185.1 uncultured Collinsella sp.
CGAGCCTCATGGAGACCGAGGGGCAGTGGTCCCAGCAGCGCGTGTTCTCCGAGGCATCGGCCGCCGAGGGCTTCGCCGAGCCCGCGGACAGGCAGGCCCCGACGGAGGGGAGGCGCCGCGCGCTCGGGCGGCGCGCCAGGGAGATCGTGGACGAGATAGTCGAGAGGCGCGGTCTAAAGAAGGAGTAATATCGGGACTTGCAGCGACGGACCTCAGGACACTCTTACACCACGTCCGCGCGCGCGACCGCCAGGGGTCCTACGGCGGAAGAATTGCAGACGTTTATCAGCTAAGTACTTGGACATATGCTGCGTAATACTGCATATTTTGTAAAAAGATAATGCTACGGGACTTGTGACAGTACTCATATTTGACGTTTTTTGCCCACGACCCCTTATTACGTGGGCGAATCAGTTGCAAAACGGACTCCAAAGCGTCCTTCGCAAACAAAAAGCCGGGGCCCGCGCGATGCGGACCCCGGCTCAATACCGTGACGATATGTCAGTTACGTTCTACACATAGAACAGGATGTCGTCGTAGGTCGGGACCGGCCAGTAGTCGGCGGCCACGATCTCCTCCATGGCATCCACGGCGGCGCGCAGCGTATCCATAGCGGGAACGACCTCGTGTGCGTACACATTGGCCTGCTCCTGGCCATCGAGGGCCTCGGCCTTCTGATGCACGGCGTCGAGCGCCTTGATGGAGTCGTTGATGGCGGTGATGCCGTTGCAGAGCTTGTTGAGCGTGTTCTGCTCGCACTGCATGGCGGCCTCGGCACCGGCGGCACGAATAGTCTCAAGGCCCTTAGCGACCTTGGTGGCGTAGGCGGTAATGACCGGGCGATAGGTACGACGCGCCTCGCGAACCATCGTGGTTGCCTCGATGTTCATGAGCTTGTTGTACTTCTCGAGCTTGCAGTCGTAGCGGCACTGGGCCTCGGCCTTGGTCAGGACGCCCGTCTCCTCAAAGAGCGCGATAGCCTTATCGGAAACAAAGGCGGGCAGGGCGTCGGCCGTGGTCTTGTTGTTGGCAAGGCCGCGCTTCTCGGCCTCAATGGGCCACTCGTCGGAGTAACCGTCGCCGGAGAACAGAATGCGCTGGTGATCGGTCAGCACCTTCTTGCAGTACTCGAGCGCGGCGTCCTGGAACTTATCCTCGGGCGTACCTTCAAGTGCGTCGGCGAAAGACTTGAGCGACTTGGCCACGGCGGCATCGAGCACCAGGTTGGAGTCGGAGACGTTCTGCTCGGAGCCGCAGGCACGGAACTCGAACTTGTTGCCGGTGAAGGCGAACGGGGAGGTGCGGTTGCGGTCGGTGTTGTCCTGCATCAGCTTGGGCAGGGTATCGGCGCCCAGGTCGAGCACGCCGCGCGTGGCATGGACGGAAGCCTTGCCATCGATAATCTTCTCGACGACCTCGGTAAGCTGGTCGCCCAGGAAGATGGACATAATCGCCGGAGGAGCCTCGTTGGCACCCAGACGATGATCGTTGCCGGCCGAGGCAACGGAGGCACGCAGGAGCTCCTGATAGTTATCGACGGCCTCGATCACCGCAGTGAGGAAGACGATGAACTGCAGGTTGTCGAGCGGGGTGTCGCCCGGATCGAGCAGATTCTCGGACTCGGTGCCAAGCGACCAGTTGTTGTGCTTGCCCGAACCGTTGATGCCCTCGAAGGGCTTCTCGTGCAGCAGGCAGACCAAGTCGTGACGGGAGGCGATGAGCTTCATCTTCTCCATCATGACCAGATTCTGGTCGATGGCCTCGTTGACCTCGCCATAGACAGGGGCGAGCTCATGCTGGCAAGGAGCGACCTCGTTGTGCTTGGTCTTGGCGGGAATACCAAGCGCCCACAGCTCATCGTCCAGGTCCTTCATATAGGCCGAGACGGTGGGGCGGATAGCGCCAAAGTAGTGCTCCTCGAGCTCCTGGCCCTTGCAGGGAGCAGCACCAAAGAGGGTGCGGCCGGTGATGACCAGGTCCCTGCGCTTGCGGTAAGCGTCCTTCTTGATCAGGAAGTACTCCTGCTCATCGCCCACGGAAGGAACGACCTTCTTGGGGGTCTTGCCAAACAGCGCCAAAACGCGCTTGGACTCACGCGAGAGCGCGGTCATGGAGCGCAGCAGCGGGGTCTTCTTGTCCAGGGCCTCGCCCGTGTAGGAGCAGAAAGCCGTGGGGATGCACAGGACATCGTCCTTAATAAAAGCGGGGCTGGTGGGATCCCAAGCGGTGTAACCACGGGCCTCGAAGGTGGCACGCAGACCGCCGTTGGGGAAGCTGGAGGCATCGGGCTCGCCCTGGATGAGGTTCTTGCCCGTAAACTTGGTAATGGCGGTGCCGTCGTGGTTGGGCTCGAGGAAGCTGTCGTGCTTCTCGGAAGTAATGCCCGAAAGCGGCTGGAACCAGTGCGCGTAGTGCGTCGCGCCCTTGGAGATGGCCCAGACCTTCATGGCGTGGGCAACGGCGTTGGCCACATCCAGGTCGAGCGGCTCACCGTCCTCGAGGGTTGCAGCAAGGCGCTTCCAAATGTCCTTGGGGAGGTAGTCCTTCATGACTTCCTCAGAGAACACCATGGTCCCGAAGCGGTCAGTAAGTTCGGCCATACGGAACTCCCTTCGTATCGGCACCGCGTGAGATGCGGTGTTGATTACTAACGAACGAGTCATAGCTTAGACTCGCCGTGTTTCCGCGACATTACCGTTATGTTGCTGTCGCGAAACCAATCAATGAGGTTACCGCATCACAGCGGCGCTGCCGCCCTTAATGGTCAATCAACTGTATAAATTGCAGACCTCTCCCCACGATTTAAGGGTAGTCAATTTGGGACGGGGCTTTCTTAACTGGTATTTCGCATCAAATACCATTCAATATAGCCCCATCCTAGATTGACCGCTCTGTTATAAGAAATGCCGATAGCAAAGCATTTTCGATTGGTATCACCAAATAGCGAGTGAAACTCCACCGTAACACAGTGGTGCTGTAGAATCCTTACCACACATCACACTATTACGTATCTAAAGGAGCACGATATGCGCGTCGACGAGGTTTTTAAGCAGGCAGCATCCCAGGGCACCGCACCCGTTTCGTTTGAGATGTTCCCGCCCAAGGGCGAGCTTACCCTCGACACGGCTCGCGAGGTGGCAGGCAATCTGTGTAAGCTTTCGCCGAGCTTTGTCTCGGTCACCTGCTCGGCCGGCGGCTCGGGTAACGGTGCCACCACCGCCCCCATCGCGCATATGATTTCGAGCGAATTCGATACGCCCTCGGTAGCGCATCTCACCTGCGTGGGCCGCACCCACGCCGACATCGCCGCCAAGATTGACGAGTATCGCACCGCCGGCGTTGAAAACATCCTGGCCCTGCGTGGTGATCTTCCCGCTGGCGCGACCGAGGACGACAAGCCCGCCTCGGACTACGCCTACGCCCGCGACCTCATCCCCGAGCTCGTCGACGCCGGCTTTTGTGTGGGCGCCGCAGCCTACCCCGAGGGCCACATTGCCTGCGAGGACCTCAACGTCTCGGTCGAGCACCTCAAGCAAAAGCAAGATGCCGGCGCAAGCTTCTTTGTGACACAGCTCTTCTTTGATAACGAGTGCTTCTATCGCTTCCGCGAGCTTGCCGACAAGGCCGGCATCACCGTGCCCATTACCGCGGGCATCATGCCGTTTATGGGCAAGTCGCAAATCAGCCGCATGGTCTTTATGTGCGGCGCGTCGCTGCCCTCCCCCGTCATCAAGATCCTCGCCAAGTACGAGAACGACCCCGAGAGCCTGCAGGCAGCCGGTGTAGATTATGCTGCTCGTCAGCTTTGCGACCTTAAGGAGCACGGCGCCGACGGCCTGCACCTGTACACTATGAACCGTCCTGCGATCGCCGCGACCATTATGGAGCGCCTGGGGTAATGGAAAAACCGCACGTCGATACAACCGTTGTTGAAGTGCCGGCCGACCTTGCGTCGCCGGCGCTTTACCGTATCGACGCTGCCCGCCACCCTCGTGTCGACCGTGCCGAGATGCTGCGGTATCTGGGCTACGGCGGCCAGCAGATTGAGCCCGAGCTGTCACGACGAATTGAGCTTGTGGTCGAGCGCCTAGAGCTGGATATCGAGCCCCGCGGCGTGCGACGCGTGTTTGCCGTCGATGCCACGGGCGTTGACGAGCAGGGCGAGCCCTGCATCCGCTTGGTTGGCACCAATGTTGAGCTGCGGGGTCGTGATATCTATCGCCACCTTAAGGACGCCCGCCTGGCGGCGCTCATGGCATGTACCCTCGGGATGTCTGCCGAACGCCGTCTGCGAACCACCGGAACCCAGCAACCCCTGGAAGGCGCCGTGCTCGACGCCGCATGCTCTGCCTATGTAGAAGCCGCCGTCAAGCAGATGGACCAGCAGGTCAAGGCTGCGGCCGCTGCACACGGACTCGCCGGCAACTGGCGCTTCAGTCCCGGCTATGGCGACTGCCCGCTCTCTGCCCAGCGCTCGATCGTGGCTGCGCTCAACGCCACGCGGCTCATCGGGCTTACCGTCACGCCTACCAGCTTGCTCATGCCCACCAAGAGCGTGACCGCGGTGATTGGCCTGTTCGATGGCGAAGTCCACGACGCCCAGAGCCGCCCCACCTGCAATATCTGCCGCATGCGTGAGCACTGCCGCTTCCGCGCCGCCCACACCACCTGCTATTCCAGCCATTAGGAGCCATCGATGTTCACCCCGCTTATCACCCATGATTCCGACGGCACCGCGCTGGCGGCACCCGTCAATGCTGCGCGCTGCAACGGTGCCGCGTACAAAACGCGCACGATCGACGACCTTCGCATTAAGGACGATCGTCTGCGCGCCGCCATCGAGGGCACGGGGCACCTGCTGTTCGACGGCGGCATGGGCACCATGCTGCAGGCCGCCGGCATGAAGGCAGGCGCCCTGCCCGAACTGCTCAACTTTGAGGAGCCTCAGGTCATCATCGATATTCAGCGTCAGTACGTCGAGGCTGGCTGTGACGTGATCACCGCCAACACCTTTGGCGCCAACGCCCACAAGCTCGACGGTGCCGCCACCGTGGCAGACGTCTTTGCCGCGGCCGTCACCTGTGCCCGCGCGGCCGGCGCCCGCTACGTTGCCGGCGATATCGGCCCCATCGGCGCCCTGCTGCGCCCCTTGGGTACCCTCAGCTTCGACGAGGCCTATGACCTCTTTGCCGAGGAGGTGCGCGCCGGCGTCGATGCGGGTGTGGACCTTTTTATTATCGAGACTATGACCGACCTGGCCGAGATCAAGGCGGCCGTCCTCGCCTGTCGCGAGAACTCTGACCTGCCCGTCTTTGCCACCATGACCTTTGAGGAAGACGGTCGCACCTTCTTGGGCACGAGCCCCGAGGTCGCCGCCATCACCCTCGACGCCATCGGTGCCGACGTCCTGGGCATCAACTGCAGCCAGGGCCCGGCCGAGCTCCGAGGACTCGCTGCGCGTATGCTCACCGTCACCGACAAGCCCATCATGGTGCAGGCCAACGCGGGACTGCCCCGCGTGGACGACGACGGCAATACCGTCTTTGACATCCAAGCCCCCGAATACGCCGAGGCTGTCGCCGGCATAATCGTCGACGGCGTAAGCGTCGTGGGCGGCTGCTGCGGAACCACGCCGGCGCACATGGCGGCCTTGCGCACGCTTATCGACAACCACACGCCCAGCCCGCGCCACCGCAAACCCAGCATGTCGGTCACGAGCGCCCAGACGGTCGTGGACCTTCCCTGCGACGGCCACAAGATCGCCGTCATCGGCGAGCGCATCAACCCCACCGGCAAAAAGCGCCTGCAGCAGGCCCTGCGCGACGGCGACCTGGACTACGTCGTGAGTCAGGGCATCAGCCAGCAGGAGCAGGGCGCCGACATCCTGGACGTCAACGTGGGCCTGCCCGAGATTGACGAGGTCAAGGTCATCCAGCAGGCCACCGAGCAGCTCCAGGGCTCCACGCTGCTGCCGCTGCAGATCGACTCCACCGACCCCGCCGCCGTCGAGGCCGCCGTACGTCGCTACGCCGGCAAGCCCATCATCAACTCGGTCAATGGCAAACAACAAATCATGGATGAGATCTTTCCGCTGGTGGCCCACTACGGCACCAACGTCGTCGGCCTCACGCTCGACGAGGGCGGCATCCCCGATACCGCCGAGGCCCGCTTCGCCATCGCCGAGCGCATCGTGGCCGAGGCCGCCCGTTACGGCATCGGACCGGACCGCATCCTCATCGACTGCCTGGTCATGACCGCCTCGACCAACCAGCGCCAGGCCGAGCAGATTCTGCGTGCCATGTCTATGTGCAAGGAGCGCCTGGGCGTCAAGTGCGCACTCGGTGTATCGAACATCAGCTTTGGCCTGCCCGCCCGTCCGCTGCTAGGCTCGGTCTTTTTGGCTGCCGCCTTCGGCGCGGGCTTGGACGCCCCCATCATGAACCCGGGTTCCAAGCGCTTTATGGATACCGTCTACAGCTATCGCGTCCTGAGCGTTGAGGACGAGGGCTCGACCGGATACATCGAGCGCTACGCCGGCTGGACCGATCCGTACAAGATTGCCGCCAACCCGGCAGCCGCTCAGTCAGCATCGAGCGATGCCGCGCCTGCCGCAAGCACCACCGCAAGCGCCGATGACGACCCCATCCGCCACATGGTCGTCTCGGGCCGCAAAGGCGAGATCGCTGCCGAGACCGAGCGTCTGTTGGCAGACCACGACGCCATGGACCTCATCAACAATCACTTTATCCCCGCCCTCGACGAGGTTGGCGTCCTCTTTGACCAGGGCAAGTTCTTCTTGCCGCAGCTCATGGCCTCGGCCGAAGCCGCACGCGTGGGCTTCGACACCATCAAGCGCCTGATGCCCGCCGGCGAGATTGCCGATAAGGGTAAGATCTGCGTGGCCACCGTCAAGGGCGACATCCACGACATCGGTAAGAACATCGTCAAAATGCTGCTCGACAACTACGGCTACACCGTCTTTGATCTGGGTCGCGATGTCGATCCGCAGGAGGTGCTCAAGACCGTGCAGGAGCGCGACATTAAGCTCGTCGGCCTTTCGGCGCTTATGACCACCACGGTCGTCGCCATGGAGGAGACCATCAAGCTGCTTCATGCCGAGGTGCCGGGCGTCAAGATCATCGTAGGCGGCGCTGTGCTCACCCCCGAATACGCCAAGCAGATCGGCGCGGACTACTACGCCAAGGACGCCGCCGAAAGCGCTCGTATCGCCGAAGAGGTCTTTGGGCAGTAACACAACGGAAACAACCGAGCACCAAAACGTGCCGCATGCGCCACTTGGCACGTGCGGCACGTTAGAATAGATAAGACTATGCTCGTTTTGGCAGATAGGAGCGCAAGGATGGCGATCACGCCCGCAGAAATCGCGGAAACCCGCGGCATGGTTGAGGAGCAGAACCTCGACATCAGGACCATCACCATGGGTGTTTCGCTCATGGGTTGCGGTGACGAGAACCTCGACCGCATGTGCACGAAAATCTACGACCACGTGACGCACACGGCTGAGCACCTGGTCGAGACGGCCGAGAACCTTGAGCGCGAGTACGGTATCCCCATCGTCAACAAGCGCGTTTCCGTCACCCCGGTGGCGCAGATCGCCGCGTGCTGCAAGGATGAGGACCTCACCCCCATCGCGCATGCCCTCGACCGCGCGGCCGAGACGCTCGGCATCGATTACCTGGGTGGCTTCTCCGCACTCGTCCAGAAGGGCATCGGCGACGCCGACCGCCGCGTCATCCAGTCCATTCCCCAGGCGCTCGCTACCACCAGCCGCGTCTGCTCCAGCGTCAACGTCGCCAGTCTGCGTGCCGGCATCAACATGGACGCCGTGCTTATGGCCGCCCAGACCATCATCGACGCCGCTAAGCTCACGGCCGACCAGGACTCCGTCGGCGCTTCCAAGTTTGTCTGCTTTGCCAATATGGTCGAGGACTCCCCGTTTATGGCAGGCGCCGTCCACGGCGGTGGCGAGGCCGACGCCGTCATCAACGTAGGCGTTTCGGGCCCCGGCGTTATGGCCGCAGCCCTGGAGACGCTGCCCGATTCCGCATCGATGATGGAAGTCGCCGAAAAGATTAAGCAGACCGCCTTTAAGATCACCCGCGCTGGTGAGCTCATGAGCCGCGAAGCCGCCCATCGCCTGGGTGTCGAGAAGGGCATTGTCGACCTGTCGCTGGCCCCCACGCCTGCCATCGGCGACTCCGTTGCCCGCATCCTCGAGATCATCGGTGTTGGCACCTGCGGTGGCCCGGGCACGACCTGCGCGCTCGCCATGCTCAACGATGCCGTCAAGAAGGGCGGCGTCATGGCCAGCTCCAGCGTGGGCGGTCTCTCGGGCGCTTTTATCCCCGTGTCCGAGGATGCCGGCATGATCGCCGCCGTCGAGGCCGGCGCGCTTTCGCTCGAGAAGCTCGAGGCTATGACCTGCGTATGCTCCGTCGGCCTGGACATGATCGCCATCCCCGGTGACACCCCGGTCGAGACCATCGCCGGCATCATCGCCGACGAGATGGCTATCGGCGTCATCAACAACAAGACCACGGCCGTGCGCGTGATTCCCGCCATTGGCAAGGGCGTGGGCGACTGCGTTGAGTACGGTGGGCTGTTCGGCCGTGCACCCATCATGCCGGTGAACCCCAACGCCGGCACCGTGCTTGCCCACCGTGGCGGACGCTTCCCGGCGCCGCTGAACTCGCTCAAGAACTAGCTGAGGGGTTCGGGCGAGGAGCCCCGGGGAGGGCAAATATATAAGGTCGCCTGCTCGGACAGTCCTGACTCGCTCGGAGAGCACATTAAGTGCTCTGCGGCTCGTGCGGAACTCGCGATCGACCTTATATATTTGCCCTCCCCGGGGCTCCCGCACATCGGGACCTCGGTTGGGTTCAATCCCTTTGGCAGTCGCTTCGCTTCTGCCCTACTTTGCTGGTGCGACGGTTTGGCGTTGGATCGGTTCTTTCTGATATATGCTGGTTGCGGCTCTTCTTTTGGGAGGGGCCGCTTTTTTGTTGCTAGGAGGTTGGCCCGTGGTTGATGGGGATGCTCGTTCTGAGCTGCTTTCTGCGGATTGGAATGAGGAATGGATGCGCTTGCAAGCTGGTCGGCGGCGGGCTGATGATTCTTTTGAATGGGATAAACGGGCTCGGCATTTTCGGCCGCTTGAGACTGCTCCGTATGCCCGGGACTTTATGAAGCTGTTGGCGTTAAAGCCTGGCGAGTCGGTGCTTGATATGGGGTGTGGGGCTGGGTCGATTGCTATTCCGCTTGCTCAGGCTGGACATCCTGTGATTGCTGCTGACTTTTCTCCTGCTATGTTAGGCACGCTTGATGCTGGCATTGAGTACTATGGGCTCGAGGATTGCATTACACCGCTTGAGCTTGCTTGGGATGATGACTGGGATTTGGTTGGGCCGGTCGCGAAAGCGGTAGATGTTGCCTTTGCCAGTCGCTCTGTCACCACGACCAACCTAAAAGGCGCGTTTGCCAAGCTTGATCGTACGGCTCGTCGGCGTTGTGCTGTCACGATGGTCGCTAACTCCAGCCCGCGCTATGACCTGCACCTGATGAACGCCATCGGAGCCTCGGTTACCTGCAGTAATGGCTTTGTGTATGCCTTCAATATCCTCATTCAGATGGGTGCCCTGCCGCAGGTTACGTACTTTGAATCGCCTCGTCGCGATACCTTCGATAGCCTTGAGGCGGGCGTGGCGGACTTCTCCCGCATGCTCGAGCACGGTAACGAGGATAAGATTGACCGTCTGCGCGACTACGTCGCTCAGCATATGATTGAGAATCCCCATGCCGGCGAGCCAGGGTCCAAAGGCGTGCCGCAGGGGCGCTACATGCTCGACCACGTCCGCAAAGTCCGTTGGGCGTTTATTGCATGGGAGCCGGTTTCTTCGGGCCGTCCATAGACCGCTTTCGGCCGCCGTACACGTCCGCCTGTAACCCGCGCTGTTCTCCCGCTCGGCATCCGCATTCTTTTTGAACTGGGCAAACACGCCCCACACCGCGCCGTTCCTGCGCTATCGTGGGACAGCTCACGTAGATTAAGGCCCCATCGTGGGGCGCCCCATAACATAGAAAGCGAGAACCCATGGCACTGACAGGAGCCCAGGTCAAGCAGCTTCGCAGCATGGCCCATCACCTCAACCCCGCCATCATCATCGGCAAGTCCGACATCAACGAGGGCACCGTCGAGCAGACGGTCGCCTACCTGGAGAAGCACGAGCTCGTTAAGTGCTCCGTACTCGATGGTTCCAGCCTTTCCGCCCGCGAGGCCGCCGAAGAGCTCGCCGATCGCTGCCATGCCGAGGTCGTCCAGGTTATCGGCCGCAAGTTCTCGCTGTATCGCGAGTCCTCGCGCAAGGACATCGAGAAGATTAAGCTCGTCTAAGAGCCAACGATCCGGCGAGCCAACATACATCAAGCTTGCGAGCGTCCGAGCAATTCGGACGCTCTTTTTTTTATCGCTCGACGAGCACGCGGTTAAGCCTGCCCTCCACCAAGCGCTCGTACAGACGCCGCGTCTCGGGCTCGGGCACGCCATTGACCTGCTCCCTCAGGTGATGCATATGCCCACTGTACAGCTCGACGATATCGCGCCGTCGCCCCGCCGCACCGTAGACGCGCATAGCGCAACGCACCATGTCCTCGCGCGCCGTCTCTTGCCGCAGCCCCGACTCCACCAGCCATACCGCCGACTGCAGGTCGTTTTCTTCTAGGGCGGCATTCGCGCCCCGAATCATGCAGTCGATATACTTCGATTCCATGATGCGCCTCATACGCAAAAAGTAGGTGGGATTACAGCCATTGGGAACATACAACGGGCCGGCGTAGAGCTGCTCGATCTTAAGGCACAGCTCGATCAGATGGGGCCCGCGCGCACCCGTGCGATTTCCCAAAACTTCGCGGCTTATCTGATCAAACAACCGCACGTCGGTCTTGACGTAATCGCCGTTAAGCCCAATGCACTCGTTTTGGATCAGCACACACGACTTGCCGTCCGGTGTCGGCCCCAAAGCCGAACGCAGGCGCGATATCGTCGAGTACAGATTGTTACGAGCGCTATTGAACTCGGCATGGGGCCACAGCTCCATAGCCAGCGTCTCGCGGTCGACCAGTGCATCCATGCCCAGTGCAAGCCGCTCGGCAAGCGTCGCCGCTTTCTTGCGGCGCCACATCTTATCCGTGATGGGAAACCCGTCGCGCTCGGCACGAAACGCCCCAAACATGCGAATCTCGATATGGCCAATCACATCGACACCCTCGGCATCGCCGGCCTGGAACAGACGCTCGCCTTCGCCCTCAAAGTCGTCACGCAGCGAATACCGCGACAGCTCGCGCACCGGGAGCTTCTTTCGAATTCTAGCGGCCGGCTCACCCAGACAATGCATCGCAAGGCGCGCAAACAGCCGATACGACGGATCCAAAATCCCTAGGCGGTTCATGGACATCCAGGCTGCAAGGTCGCTATCGCGGCCCGCGGAGGCCAAATGCAACGCCACCATCCATGCCTCGGCACCACCGACCTGCGTCCGACTCAAATCGAGCAGCTCTGCCTCTTCGCGAACCGATACCATCGATGTATTGCGTAAGTACGCCGTGCGCTCTAGCAGCAGTGCGTTGTCGCGTATGTATCCAATCGATTCCTCGGCAAGCCTGAGCACCTGCACCGCACGGAATTTGGCATTGACCGGACGTCCCTCAGCCAGTGACTGCCAGCCTTCCAGTATCAAGCCAAACAACTGGACTTGATTGTCACGCACACGCACGGCAAAACGGTCGAGCTCATTGAATGCCTGCTCGTCGGTCACCGGCATGCCGGCAAGCAGGCGCCGCGCCGATAACACCATGCGCACCCAGATGGCGAGCGCTCGGATTCCACGCGCTTCGAGTGCCTCGAGCGTCAAGGCCATCTCGTCATCACGCTCGTCAGTCCCTGCATACGACCCATCAAATAGCTCCGTCAACATGCGGTCCGCTCGCACAAACGTCCCCGCGATATCGAGCTCACAATCGTAGGCCTTATCCGTTTTGAGCCCCGCGAGGATCTCACCACCCTTCGCCCGCTCGGTCAGCCCATGCTTTATCTCGACATGTGCGGACAGCATGTCGAGTGCGGCACAAGACACCTCACTTTCCAACGCCGTATGGCTTGGCGGAAGCCCCAGACCACCATCTCCATAACAGGCAGCCGTAAACGCGTGCGCCACCTTCCACGACACGGGATCGAGCTCGCAAATCGCTTGCTCGCCCGCATGCTCGATAATTGAGGCCATATACCGCGCTAGCTTTGTATTGGAGACGCTCACCGCCGCCAGATAGATGCCGAGCGCCTCGTCAGGCGTCAGCTCCGATGCCTGGCCATCTGACTCGGTCTTTCCCAGCGCCGCGCGGCAAACATCCCCTCCATGCCCCGTCAGGGCCAGATCGACCCCATACTGTCCGGCAAGCTCCAACACCGCACTGCGGTCCAAAAACGCGTCAGCAAGGTCCATCGCGGTATCGCAGCGCCCCGCTTTAATCAATATACGCGCCGCCCGCACAACGAGTTCGGGGCGAATTTCGGCGACCAGCTTGCGCAATCGCAGACGCGCGTTGTCCTCGGTACCCAAGCAGGTAAAGCTCCGGTCTGCCGGATCAACGCCAAAAATGGGATAATCGCGGACAAGATAGGACTGGTCAATCGCCGAAAGTCTAACGCCGCAAGCCTCGAGCTCCGAAATATTACCCTCACCCATTAAGACCATCAAGCATGCCACACTAAACAGGGCGTTGTTCTCGAGCGACGCCAGATCAACAAGTGCCGCACCGTAGATATTGACGATCTCGTTTTCGAGCATCTGGGCAACGTCTCCCTGCCCGTATAGTCCCGACTGCATAGCCGAGACGAGCTCGGGCACGCCCTGCGTAAGCTGATAGAAGTCGAGCGATGTGCTGATCGAAAACGCCGATGCCCACGCCGAATACTCATAGGCATGCACCTTGAGCATCTGCGCGTTGACTTTAATCGAATCGCCTAGTCCATGAATCAGCTGGCGATTCGAAGGACGGCAGCTCATAATGACCCCAACCCCCATAGCACGCAGGCTTCGGATTCGGTCGATCAGCTCCTCGGTCTCGCCCTGGCTGAGGTTAGGCACGTTATCGATTGCAATCAGGGAGTGCGGCTTGTCCTTAAGCTCTTCGGTAACGACCTCGAGCTGCATAAACACCTCGCGCCCAATGGCGCGGTCTGCCTCAATGATCCGCACGGGACCTCGCGTCGGATCGTTTTTAACCTCTTGGGCATACTGCAGCAGCACCGAGGTTTTCCCAAAGCCATCAGGCGCGTAGAGGACTACGATGCCGGCCTTTCGGCCCTTGGCGATAAGTTCGTTCATCAAGCGATCGCGCCGCACCGTATAACTACTGCCCAGCGGCATAAGCTCGAGGTCGTCCATATTGCCCAAATCGTTAACCATGCCCGCTCCTCAACTCGACCACATGGACACCGTAACGCTAGACCATATGTATCGCTAGATGAATAGAGCGATACTACGGTTTAGGATGTTTGTTGGTACGCAAATGGCAAGTTTTTGTTCAGCGTGGTCCGATTGAAACTTATCCCCCAACCAATCAGTCTTTGCGCAGGTCAATGCGCTTGCCAGCTTGTCCCATCCTTTGGCAGTGTACCTCAAATGAGCGCTGTTCAATTGTGTTGCGCAACTCACCTAACGCCAGCTACCGTCTACGACCTTTTCATAGCATTTATGCATAGTATCTGTTATGGAATGAATCATGCTGCACCAGACGCACCCGTTAAGTTCGCGGCAAGATTTTCGTCAAGCACACGGCGCGCGCTCAGCAAAAAGGCCCCCGCAAAGCGGAGGCCTTCGGCAAAGCTATGTCGAGGTGATAGGCTTTCGCTACTTGCAGAGCGAAAGGGCGGCCTCGTCGGCAACGACAACGCAGTTGGTGTGCAGTTGCAGGATCGAGGCAGGGCACTGGGGAGTAACCGGACCATAGCACATGTCATGCACGGCCTGCGCCTTGGCCTCGCCGTTGGCGACGACCAGGATCATGCGGGCATACATGATGGTCTGAGTGCCCATGGTGTAGGCCTGACGGGGCACGTCGTCGATACTGTCGAACAGGCGGCTGTTGGCCTGAATAGTGCTCTCGGTAAGGTCGACACAGTGCGTACCCTTGGAGAAGTGGTCATCGGGCTCGTTGAAGCCAATGTGACCATTGTTACCGATGCCGAGCAGCTGCAGATCAGGGTAACCGGCAGCAGCGACGATCTTGTCGTACTCAGAGCAGGCAGCGGCAGCGTCGGGATTGGAACCATCGGGCACATGCGTGTTATTCAGGTCGATGTTAATGTGATCGAAGAAGTTCTCACGCATAAAGTAGTGGTAGCTCTGGGGATCGTCGTGCGAAAGGCCACGATACTCGTCGAGGTTGTAGGTGCTGACCTCGGCAAAGTCGACGTCACCCTTCTCGTACCAAGCGGCGAGCTGCTTGTAGGCACCAATCGGGGTGGAGCCGGTGGCAAGACCCAGCACGCAATCGGGCTTGAGGATAACCTGGGCCGAGATGATATTGGCGGCCTTGCGGCTCATATCCTCGTAGTCTTTAGCTTTAATGATCTTCATTACGCGTCCTTTCTCGTACAAGAGAGGCAAGGCTCCCTTACAAGCACTTGCCCGCGGCCCGCGTCGGCCGCAACCAACGTGTGCGGCCACCAGGGCGAGGTCGCGTAATGTATGTGTCTCGTGTCTAGCCGCGTCGAGGCCCCTGCCCGTCCACGGTGACCCAAAGCTGTTTAGCTTCGGACAAATCCCATCTTGCCACGGAGGGCGCCCTCTTTCAAGGGCGCCCTCCGTAAACGTGTTTGAATTGTAGGCTAAAGGCAAAGCGCCTTGCTAGCGCTCGCGAGCGACAATGAGTTGGTCCATCTCCTCGACATGCTCGCCAACGGAGCCCTTGATGCTCGAGAACTCAACGGAGTTGCACACCAAGATAGGAACCGTCACATCGTAACCCTCGGCAGCAATTGCCTCGCGATCGAACTCGATGAGCACATCGCCCTTATGGACGATGTCACCCACTTGCGCATGTACGGTAAAGTGCTTGCCCTCGAGCTGAACAGTGTCCAAACCAACGTGGATGAGCACGTCTAGGCCATCGACCGTGTTGAACGCAACGGCGTGTCCCGTGGGAAAAATGGCCTCGACCTTGGCGTCTGCCGGCGCAATCACGCGCGTGCCGGTAGGCTGAATCGCCACGCCCTGGCCCAAAAGGCCGGTGGCAAACGTCTGGTCATTGACCTCGGACAACGGAATGACATCACCCGAGATGGGAGCATCCAGCGTAAGGACTCGACCACGCATACCAAAAGACCTTAGGACTTTAGTGAACATGCTCCCCCTCGGACATACCAATCAATCAAAACAGCCTTAACAGTTTACCACTTGGCACCCGTTATTGACCATTAGGGAAGTTCGCGCTTGACAACCTCGACGATGTCGTCGACAACGCGCTGGGTCAGCTCGTGCGTCTCCGCCTCGGCCATAACGCGAACCAGCGGCTCGGTACCGCTCGGGCGCACCAAGATGCGGCCGCGACCGTTGAGCTCCTTCTCGGCGGCAGCGACGGCGTCCCAGATGGGCTGGCAATCGTCCAGGCCGGCCTTGTTGTCCGAATGCACGTTGACGAGCACCTGCGGGTACTTCTTCATGATGCCAGCAAGGTCGGTAAGGGTGCGGCCGGTGCGCTTGAGCACGGCCAGAAGCTGCAGGGCCGTCACCAAGCCGTCGCCGGTGGTGTTGTGCTCCAGGAAGATGATATGGCCGGACTGCTCGCCGCCGATGACGGCGCCGTCCGCGAGCATGCGCTCCAGAACGTAACGATCGCCCACGGCGGTCTGAACCATCTCGAAGCCCTGCTCCTTCATAGCGATGGAGAAACCAAGGTTGCACATAACGGTCGAGACGATCTCGGAGTTGGCGAGCTTGCCGCGAGCGGCGAGGTCGGATCCGCAGATGGCCAGGATGTAGTCGCCATCGATCTCGTTGCCCTCACTGTCCACGAACAGTACGCGATCGGCGTCGCCGTCGTGGGCCAGGCCGATATCGGCGTGAGTGCGCAGCACGAGCTCGCGCAAGGGCTCAAGGTGCGTGGAGCCGCACTCGACGTTAATGTCGGTGCCGCAGTAATCGGTGTTGATGGCGTGGACCGTGGCGCCCAGGCGCTGCAGCGCGGCAGGCGTGGTCTGGCACGAAGCGCCGTGACCGCAGTCGACGGCAACGACCAGGCCATCGAGCCTCAGGCCATCAAGCGTATCGATGACATGATCGACATATGCCTTACGGGCGTCCTTCATCTTGATGATGTGGCCCACGCCGGCACCGGTCGGCAGCGTGTCGGCAGCCATGGCCTCCTCGGACATGACCCAGGCGCTAATCTCTTCCTCGACAGCATCGGGAAGCTTCATGCCCTTGCGGCTAAAGAACTTGATGCCGTTGAACTCCGGCGGATTGTGCGAAGCGGAGATGACGATGCCGCCATCGAGCTCGTTTTGAACAGTGAGCAGCGCCACGGCGGGCGTGGGGATAACGCCGCAGCAGTGCGGACGGCCGCCCTCGGCCATGATACCGGCGGTCAGAGCACTCTCGAGCATGGTACCCGAAAGACGCGTATCGCGGCCGATGCAGATGTCCGGACCAAGGAACTTGGTCGCCGCACGGCCCAGGCGAAATGCGAGGTCGCACGAAAGATCGGCGTTGGCGACGCCACGGACGCCGTCGGTACCGAAGATGTTCTGGGGCATAGGATCGCTC
>URNM01000027.1 GCA_900549185.1 uncultured Collinsella sp.
ACTCGACTAGTCGTCGGCAGCGTCAGATGTGTATAAGAGACAGATGTTCCCCTGCTCGGTCGCGGCGAACAGGACAATGCCGCCCGGCGTATGCCCCGGCGTCTCGATCACCTGCAGGCAGACGTCGCCCACCTCGATTGTATCGCCCTCGGCAAGCAAGCGCGTCGGCTCACCCGGATCGGGCGTCTCGATGTCCCACATGGCGCGCTGCTCCTCGATATTTGCGCGAGGTACCGTCACGTCCTTAGCGCACAACTCATATAGTGCGCTGTCGCCAACGACAGCTCGAACCCCGGCAACCCCGCCAACATGGTCGGCATGACCGTGCGTGCAGACAGAGCCGAGTACGCGCACCTCGGGATGCGCGGTGTGGATATGCTCCACAAGACGCTCGCCCTCCCACGCCGGATCGACGATTAAGCACTCGTCATTCGAAATCACGGCGTAGCTGTTGGTCTGAATCGGGCCGTTGACGAGCGCCTCAATCGAAGCCGCGCCTCGGGGTGTCAGGTCCAAAGTCATATCGCCCATGCGCATACCCTCCTTCTAAAATACGTTCGAGGCACCAAACGATGCCTCGAACGCAACCAATATCTATGATGCTGAGAGGCTCTCGCACCTACACACGGCGCTTGAGTTGCGCTCCGCCCTCGCCGGGCATAAGACGGCGAGCGTCGTAGACCGAATCGACACTGCTGATGGAAGCCAGCAGCGGATCCAGGCCGCTCGCATCCGAAATTTCGACCATAAAGCGCAGGGTTGCAATACCCTCGCGGTTGGTCGACGTGGCGGCAGAAAGGATATTGCCGCCCGCATCGCCAATGGCAATGGTGACATCCTTGAGCAGGCCCATGCGGTCCAGGCACTCGACCACGATCTCGACCTGGAAGAGGGTATCGGCAGCGCCGTCCCACTCCACATCAATCATGCGCTCGGGATGTTCCATAAGACCCTTGACGTTAGGGCAGTTGGCGCGATGCACCGAAACGCCACGACCACGCGTGATGAAGCCGACGATGTCGTCGCCCGTCACGGGGTTGCAGCAATGAGCCAGACGGACCAGCAGGCCGCTGTTGCTCTCGCCCTTGACGATAATGCCGTTACTGGCGCTCTTGCCGCGCTTTTGCGGCTTGCGGTTGGAGCCGCGAGCGGGCTGCTTCACGACCTCGGCGATAGCCTCGGCCTTGGTGAGCTGTTCCTCGGGCTTGGGGTCCAAGATTTGCTCGACCTTGTTACCCACGGCGCGTGGGGCGACCTTGCCGGCGCCGACGGCGGCAAACAGGCCCTCGAGCTGCTTGTAGTTAAACTGCTCCGCCACGGCGTTGAGTGCACGCGTGGATCGCGGCGTAGAGATACCATACCCGCGCTTGCGCAGGTCCTTGGCGAGTATATCGCGGCCGGCAGCAGCGTCATCGTCTTTGGTCGCAGCGGCGAAGTAACGGCGGATCTTTGACTTGGCAGAAGGCGTCTTAACGATCTTGAGCCAATCACGCGACGGCTTGGAACTCTTGTTGGTCAGGATCTCGACACGGTCACCCGTCTTAATCTCGTGCGTGAGCGGAGCCACCGCACCGTTGATTTTGGCGCCGACGCAATGGTTTCCCACCTCGGTGTGAACGGCATAGGCAAAGTCGAGCGGCGTGGATCCGGCACGAAGCGCCATGACCTCGCCTTTGGGCGTGAAGACAAAGATCTCCTGATCGAACAGATCGACCTTCAGCGAGTGCAGGTATTCCTTGGCATCGGTGATCTCGTCGGAAGCCGCCCAATCGAGCGAATGCTTGAGCCAGTTGATCTGGTCGTCCAAACGTTGAGCGTCATTGGTCTTGGAAGCAGAAGATCCGCCCGACTTCTTGTATAGCCAGTGGGCGGCAATGCCGTACTCGGCCTGCTCATGCATCTCGTAGGTTCGAATCTGAATCTCGAGCGGACGAGCCGTGGGGCCGATGACCGTCGTGTGGAGCGACTGGTAGTTATTGACCTTGGGCATGGCGATATAGTCTTTAAAGCGACCGGGCATGGGGTGCCACAGCGTATGCACCGCGCCGAGCGTGGAGTAGCAATCGCGCACCGAATGCGTGATGACACGCAGTGCCACCAGGTCGTAGATCTCGGAGAATTCCTTGCCCTTGCGCTTCATCTTTTGGTAGATGGACCAATAGTGCTTGGAACGGCCGTTAATCTGGAAGTCCTCCAGGCCAATGCGGTTGAGTTCGTCGGTGAGTGTCTTGATGGTCTCGGCCAGATAGCGCTCACGGACCTCGCGCGACTCCGCCACCATGCGCGCGATGCGCTGGTAGGCGTCGGGTTCAAGGTAGAAGAAGGACAGGTCCTCGAGCTCCCATTTAATGGAGCTCATGCCCAGACGGTCGGCCAGGGGCGCATACACGTCCATGGTCTCGCGAGCCTTAAACAGGCGACGATCCTCGCGCAGGGCCGCCAGCGTTCGCATGTTGTGCAGACGGTCGGCAAGTTTAACGATGATGACGCGAATGTCCTTGGACATGGCAAGGAACATCTTGCGCAGCGTGAGCGCCTGCTTCTCGTCCATGCTGTCGACTTCGATGTTGGTGAGCTTGGTCACGCCATCGACGAGCTCGGCCACTGTATCGCCAAACAGGCCGGAAACATCGGCAAGCGAGGTCTCGGTATCCTCGACGGTATCGTGCAGCAGTGCGGCGCACACCACATCGCAGTCCATCTTGAGATCGGCCAAAATGATGGCAACCTCGACGGGATGGTTAATGTACATCTCGCCCGAGCGGCGCTTTTGGTTGCAGTGCTTCTCGGCGGCAAAGCAGTAGGCTTGCTCCACCTTAGAAAAGTCGTCCTCATTCATATATTTGAGGCACAGGCGCTCCAGCTTGTCGTAGCTGTCCGCCATAATCTCGGGCGGCAGCTCATCGGCATGCTTATAGTGCTCCATCTCCGAAAACGGCTGGAGGGTGGAATCATGGGCGGTACGGGCTGCGGCATCCATCGAGGTCCCCTTCCCCTAGGCCCGCGGTACGATCGGGCGGTTAACTTTGGCTAGCATATCAGAAGCGCACGAATCGAGCGCCCAGCTCCGGAAAGCCGAAAACTCCATGCGCGAGCGCAAGCCCTCCAAATAGCGAATTGACCTACTCAATTGCACGCGGCCGGGGTTTTCGGCCATCGCGATGCGACGGGTGTCGTCAAACCCCGAAACTCGACAAAAACCAAGCTCTTCGAAGATTCCCAGGCCGCTTTCCACCGAACGCTCGTCGACCGGCGTGCGAGCATCGATGGCAAGGCACATCTGCGCGATGTCGATATCGCTCGCGCTAAAGGAATCGTCCCCGGTTTTGCCGCGGTTGGAGCGCCACATGGTCTGCAGCGCGCGATAGAGCGTGACGAGCTCGTCGCGCTCGGGCGCATAGCAGTCGAGTAGGCGCTCGTTAATGCGGGCGTCGCGCGACGAATAGAGCAGGTGGATCACGGCGGGCTGGCCATCGCGACCGGCACGGCCGCTCATCTGGTTAAACTCAATGCCGCCAAACGGCATGTGATAGAGCACGACATGGCGAATATCGGGAAGGTTGACGCCCTCGCCAAAGGCAGATGTCGAGACAATGCAGCTGAGGCTGCCGTCTCGGAATGCTTCCTCCACGCGACGGCGATCGGAACGCGCAAGCCCCGCGTTATAGAACGCGATATGGGTTGCGCAATCGGGCACACGCTTGCGCAACGTCTTGGCGAGCGCCACGGACTGGTCGCGCGAATTGACGTAGATGACGGTCTTTTCCCCCGTCGCCACGATCGACACCAAACGGTTCTCGCGACTTGCAAGATCGCGGTCGTCCTCGAGCTGCAGGTTCTCGCGCACCGTCTCGTCGACCACCGTGCGAGTGATCGGCAGCATGCGGGCAAGCTCGGCCACGACCGGAGCCGTCGCGGTGGCCGTCGCAGCCATAACGACCGGGTCGCCCAGGGCTTTGAGGATATCGGGCATGTCGAGATAGGCGCTGCGGTCGCCGCCCTTGGCAAGACCGGCATGATGCGCCTCATCGATAACGACAAAGCCGATGCGGGCCGAACGCGCGAAGCGGTCACGGTGGATAGATAGGAACTCGGGCGTCGTGAGCACGATACCGGTGCGACCCGAAGCTAGGCCGGCGAACACGTCATCGCGTGCGGCCTCCACGGTCTCGCCGGTCAGCACGCCAACGCCAATGCCAAGCGATGCCATCGTCGACGAGAGGTGATAGGCCTGGTCGGCAACAAGCGCACGCAGCGGATAGACAAAGATGCTCGCACGTCCGCGAAGCACCGCCTCACGCGCGGCATGCACATGGAAGATGAGCGACTTGCCGCGGCCCGTCCCCATAACCGCCAAGACACTCTGGTGATCGGCCAAGGCGTCGAGCGCCTCAACCTGCGCGCGGTGCGGCTGGTTCGATCCGATAAAGCTATGGATAAGCGAGCGCGTGAGCTCGGTATAGGAAAGCTGGGCGAGCGTCTCGCGCTTGCGCGACTCCAGGCGCAGGCCGGAATCCGCCGGCTGCACGCCACGACGAAGCTCGCATGCCGGATCGTCGACGCTGGGCAGCGTGGTATCGCGGACCAGAACATCCTTGACCATGAGCTTGGGCTTCACACGACCCTGCCAATGCTCGGCAACGGCCTCGAATACCAAGTCGACAGCGCTATCGCAGTTGATGAGCTTATCGATTTGCGACACACGGAACATAATGGCCGGCACACTCGCGGCGCCATCCGTCGCCACAAAGCGCATGTGCTCGCCGGTTTTGCCCACCACGGCGCGATCGCACATCGTCACGCCCTCGGCGGCCAGAAGCGGCACCTTATTGCCTTGGCCAAACGGCTCAAGACGGGAAATCTGCTCGATGGTCTCGATATTTAGCTCGGAGAGGTCAACGGTGGCGGCAACCTCGTCAGTGTCCTCAAAGTCCTCGGCGGGAAGCTCCGATAGCACGGCCGAAAGGCGACGGCGGAACTCATCGAGCTTGGATGCCTCGATGGTCACACCCACCGCACCAGCATGTCCGCCGCGACGAATCATCAGGTCGGAACAGCGCTCGACGGCGTCAAACAGGTTAACTTTGCCCACCGAGCGACCAGAGCCGCGCGCGATACCGTCCTCGATCGAGAACAGCAGCGCCGGCACGTGGTAGCGGTTGGTCAGACGGCTTGCCACGATGCCCTTGACGCCCTCGTGCCAGCCTTCGCCGCCCACGACGATCGCGCGTCCGCCGTCATAGGTCTCCTCGACCTTTGCCATGGCATCGCGCGTGAGCTCCGCCTCGATCTCACGGCGCTGGCGATTGATTTCCTCGAGTTCGGCGGCAAGCGCGCTCGCTTCGATGGGGTCGCGGGCAAGCAGCAGGTCGAGCGCCAGCTTGGGATCGGCCATGCGGCCGGCGGCGTTCAAGCGGGGAATGAGCGAGAATGACAGGCCATCCGCCGTAATGCTCGAAAGGTCGGCCTTGGCAAGTGCGGCAAGCGCGATATAACCGGGGCGGGCCGTCACGCGCATCTGCTGGATGCCCTCGGCGACCAGTGCGCGATTCTCGGGCGTGAGCGGCATCATGTCGGACACGGTGCCCAGCGCCGCGACCTCTATCAGCGAACGCCAATACGACGGCTTGCCCAAACGCTCGCCCAGGACCTGCACCAGCTTAAGCGCCACACCGGCACCGGCAAGCTCGCGCGAGGGGCCCTCGTCCTCGAGCTTGGGATCGGTCAGGGGCACGCCCTGCGGCACCTGGTCGGACGGCTCGTGATGGTCCGTGACCACCAAATCGATCCCCAGACTCTCCAGATAGGAGACCTCTTCCTTGGCAGCAATACCGTTATCGACGGTCACAATCAGGTTGGGTTGAGCGAGCTCGTTGACGCGGTCGAGCGCCGCACGCGACAGGCCGTAACCCTCGTCAAAGCGATGCGGAATAAACGGTGTGACGTTGGCGCCAAACGAACGTAGCGCCTCGGTCAACAGACAAGTCGACGTAATGCCGTCGACGTCAAAATCGCCAAAGACGGCGATGCGCTCGTGGCTGCGAATAGCGCGCTCAACGCGGTCGGCGACGACCACCATGCCCGGAATAACGAGTGGGTCCGCCCAGTCGCGATCGAGCGAAGGCGTCAAAAACAGCTGGCCTTCCTCGATGGATGTAATGCCGTGCGCAACCATAATGCGCGCCACCAGCCCGGGTATGCCCAGGCCAGCCGAAAGCTCCTTTTCGAGCTCGGGGTTTTGCTGAGCGACCGCCCAGCGATGCGTCGTCTTAAGCGATGACATAGGCGCCCACCCCCGATAGGGGCAGGTCGCCGCGATACCTCTCACGGTTCATAGCGATGAGTCCTCTGTGCATGCCCGCTTCGGCAGGCAGATCTGTTGAACGGATTTATTATACCGTGCAGCGCGGACGCACAACATCCAGCACGCCGTGGTTTCGATAAACGAGGGCGGTAATACCCTCGAAATAATCGAGCGTTTCAGCCACACGGACGCATGCGAGCGTCTAGCATATCCATTCAAAACGGATTCACGAGCAAAGGGAGTCACAAGAGCATATGAAGCAATGGGTTGGACTGGGCAAATTTCTCGCAGGACATATGCAGGTCATCGTTCCGATTTGCGTGGCGCTCGGCGTGCTCTTTCCTCAGCAGATCGGCGTTCTCAAGCCCATCGTTCCCACCCTGTTTGCCTTTATGACGTTCCAAGGCGCGCTCAGCAACACCTTCCACCAGGTGGCTGAGGTGTTCCACCGTCCCCTGCATCTGATTTTGGCGTTATTTGTCTCGGCTGTGATCATCCCCATCGCGGCGTATGCCATGGGCTCACTGTTCTTTGGCTCCAACCCCAACCTTGTCTGCGGCATCGTGCTCGAGTACAGCGTGCCCGTGGCAGTCACCGCCTTTATGTGGATCAGCATGTTCGGCGGCAACGGCCCGCTCGCACTCACCATCATCCTGACGTCTTCGGTTATATCGCCCGTGACGATTCCGCTCACGCTCAAGCTCCTGTTGGGCGCCACCGTCGCAATCGATGTTCCGAGCATGATGCAGAACATGGCCTTTATGATTGCCATCCCCGCCGTGCTCGGCATCGTGATCAACGAGCTCACGCACGGCTGGGGACACGAGAAACTCTCCCCCGCGCTCTCGCCCGCCTGCAAATTTATGATGATGGGCGTCATCGCGTCCAACTCCACCGCCATGAGCGAGTACGTGCTACACATGAACGCGGTGCGCCTGGAAGTCGCCCTCTTTATTCTGGTGTTCGCCATCAGCGGCTTTGTCGTGGGCATTCTGGTCGCCCGCGCGTTGCACCTGACGTATAGCGAGACGACCACCATGTGCTTTACCTGCGGCATGCGCAATATCTCTTCGGGCGCCGTCATCGCCACACAGTATTTTCCCGGCGAGGTCGTGTTCCCCGTCATGTGCGGAACGCTGTTTCAGCAGGTGCTGGCCTCGATTATCGGGCATCTCTTTGAGCGCCTAACCGGCGAGGAGCGCGCCGCCCAGCGCAAGCGGGTCGAGGCCGGCCGCGACGCCATGGCACGCTAGACTGTCCGCATTACGCGGGGCTAGTCTTGCTATACGAGCGTTTCCAGATGCGCGCGCAGGCGCTCGGCATCGATATCGAGCGTCGTCTCGGCATTGACCTGGGCCAAACGATAGCCCACAAAGTAGGGCGAAACCACCCAACGTGGAAGCGCCTTGGCAATGGTCCGACCGCCCAAGTGATAGAAAAACAAGTTGTACGACTCTGCGCGACCACCATGGTGCTCGTTTAGGATATAGCGCAGGGCCACCTGAATCGCATCGGCGAAGAGGTCCGTCTCGGCTTGGTCTCTCGTGTCATCGCTGGCGGCGATTCCCTGCGGAGCCGAGACGTTGACCTCGAAGAATCCCATGATTGGCTCGGTTGAGATGTTGACCGAGATTCTCCCCTGTTGCCAGACATTGATGCCTTCAAAGTTGGCTGAGGTCAACGCCGCATAGCCGTCCTCCTGTTCCAAGCCCACAATCTGCATGTGTGGATGGACGAGGCTGCCGCCCGAAAGCGGGCCTTTGTTCTTGTACATGAGCACACTGCGGTACTGTTGGGAATCGATCATCTGCTGCCAACAGCCCAGGGCAAACCGCATCACATGATGCAGCTCATCCGGTTCATAGGTCACCAGGTCGGCGTCGTGATTGGCCGACTCGATCAATACGGTCTGACGGGTGGCCCGCAAGGTCTTGAACTTATTCTCGAGCCAGATGCAGTCACCATCGCGCTGGATGATGTTGGCGAGCCCCTCCGTGTCGCAAAAGGGGCACGCGGTGCCAGGGCGACGATTATCGTCGGGCTTACCGCTCGCCTGCTGAACGTCAAATACCAGCGCCACGGGTTATACCTCCAGCGGCACGATCTTGGTGCCATGGAGCTCGGAGACGCCTAGCGCCGCCGCGACCGCGTCGCGATTTGCCGTAGTGATGCCGCCGCCGGGAAGGATGGTCAAACGATCGCCCGCATACTCGATCAAGCGGGCCAGGTTTTCGAAGTTGTCCTCGATCGGCGTACCGGCAGCGCCGCCATGCGTCAAGATGCGTGTGATGCCGCAGTCGACGAGTATGTCAATCGCGTCGAGCTGAGCCTCGGGCGAGAGCTGATCAAATGACATGTGGAAGGTGATGTCGATGGGCTCACGCTTGCATTCCTCGGTCGCGCAGCCCGCGGCCATCACGAGGGCGCCCAACGTAAGCTCGTCGAGCGCCCATCCGCCAGCGCAGGGCTTGCAGCTGCCAAAGACCAAGCCGTCAACGCCGGCGCTTACGGCAAGGCCCAGGTCCATCTCCATCATGCGCAGCTCGTCTTGGTTGTAATGAAAGTCACCGCCACGCGGGCGAATCATGCACATCACTCGCGCGTCATGCTCGTGAGCATAGCTGACTGTAGCGCTGATAACACCGGCCGAGGGTGTAGTGCCACCGACGGCAAGGTTGTCGCACAGTTCAATACGCCTTGCACCGGCATCGATAGCCGCCGGCACCCGCTCAAAGTTCTCGGCACAAAACTCGTACACCATAGATAGACCCCCAAAGACAGCAGATGTTTTCCGACGGGCATTGTCACACATCCCCATGAAGTTGCGGTGGAATAGGGACTGTTTTGGCCTCTGGAGCCCCCATTTAGTCCCTATTTCACCGCAACTCAGAATGATTCCTTGGGAACGGCGCGGCTGGCCGAAAAATGTTGCCGATGGCGAATGTTGCGCAACAAGATTTTCGAATCCCGATTAACCATGACAGTATCGACATTCGTATCCAGAGGAAAGGATTGCCATGTTTAAGAGCATCCAAAAGAGCGGAAGGATCGCAGCAGTCGCCATAGGCCTCCTCGCGGCCCTGTCTCCACTCGCAGCCCCTCCCGCAGCATTAGCCGGCGGCAGCGTACCGACGCCTGAACTTGAGAAGTCGTACAGCTTTAAGACCAGCAGCGATAACTCGTATGTCAGCAACATAGATTTAGACTCAGAGTATCGTTACCTGTTTGACCGCGATGACGAATACAACCTGAAGAAAGTATCCCTCATCAATTTGGACGACGGCAGCATAACCCCCGTTGACATTCCAAAGAAAAGCCTTGATTCAGCATGTTCATCAATCGATGACAAGCTAACTTGGATAGAAGGCTCTAACCTGGTCGTTTTCTCTCCTGAAAAGCAAAGTCGCTCGGTCCACTCGCTCAAAGCAGGAAAATACACTCCCGACTATGCATGGATTAGCGAAAACGGAGAGACGGCATGTGTTATACAGCACGATTCCGATGATAACTATTCACATGCTTTCTATGATCTCAAGACTGATAAAGAAATGCAGCTGTACCGCGATAGCGATTACTCGTGGGTAGCATTTTCGAAAGATGGGGATTGTTTTTACGTCGTGTCGACCGATGCGAAAAAATGCACGATTACTCTGAAAGTGTTCGACACAAAAACCGGCTCGACTAAATCAAACACCGCTAAAGTTAATAAGGTAACAGACAGTGTCGAAATAAACTCAGTATTGCGACTCCCGGACTCAGAAGATCTTATTCTTCAAGGTAAGTCTTTTTTGATCAGAGCTGACCGCGATGCCAACCTGAGCACCCTATCCAATGACGAGGACCACGCCTTTAACACTGATAATTCGTCTCTTGGAACGAGTGGATATTATCCCGTTTATCTTAGCAATGGATCTGAGGATCTTTTCCAAGAAGAAGACGACGGCAGCTATTTTCTGAATATGCAGGATTCAGACCTCGGCGTTATCGATTTGCAAAGTGGGAATACCATCAGCTCGATTGCTTTCCCCTTCGGCGATGGGTACCTCAGTGACATTTCACATGATGGCAGCATCCTTCTTGGGAAATACTCAGACGATGACAAGTTCTCAATGTGCCTAATCGATGCAAAAACCGGGGCTAAGAGCGAGTTTAATTCTCATTGGTGCAGTCTTTATTTCATAAATGGCGATCGCAAGATATTGGCAGCCTATTCCGAGAAGGACGACCCCACCACGCTTCATGTGAACATCTACAAGTCCAATATCCCCCATTCGCTGCCTGAGGATGTTCTCTACTTTGTCCAGACTCACCTGCCGTTTGTTATTGGCGGTGGCGTGGCGATCGTCCTCATCATCGGTGGCGCGATTGTTGTCCTTTGTATCCGCAAGAAGCATGCGAAGACCGCGAACGGTGTGGCTGCCTCAGCGCCCAAACCACAGCGCAAGCAGCATCGTCGTCAGAAGCGTGCCCAGCAGAACGTCGTTCCACCCGCAGCACCTGCGATGCCGACGGCACCAGCAGCCCCGACCGAGCCCGCCCGCTTCTGCCGTCACTGCGGAACCCCGCTCGTGCCCGAAGCCCAGTTCTGCCCCACATGCGGACAAAAGATAGACTAGCGAACAAAACCCAATAGACCCCAACCACCAAGGCCCCGTTCCGACACATTCCAGAACGGGGTCTTGGCTTGGTGCAGGGGTGCTAATTTGGGACGGTCATCGTCGCACGCCCCCATGAAGTTGCGGTGGAATAGGGACTGTTTTGGCGTCTAGAAACCCTATTTAGTCCCTATTTCACCGCAACTTAAAAAGGGGCGCTGACCGGGATAGTCAGCGCCCCTTTGTTGAATGGATTAACCACCAAGATAAGCCTTGCGGACGTTATCGTCGTGCAGGAGCTCTTGGCCGGTGCCGGTCATGGTGATCTTGCCGGTCTCGAGCACGTAGCCGCGCGTAGCAATCGAGAGCGCCATCTGCGCGTTCTGCTCGACCAGGAGCACCGTGGTGCCGGCCTTGTGCAGGTCCTCGACAATCTGGAAGATCTGTTCGATCAGAATCGGTGCCAGACCCATGGAAGGTTCGTCGAGCATAAGCAGTTTGGGGTTACTCATAAGGGCGCGCCCCATAACGAGCATCTGCTGCTCGCCACCTGAAAGGGTGCCGGCGACCTGGCGACGACGTTCCTTCAGGCGCGGGAACTGCTCGTAGACGCGCTCCAGGCCCGGAGCAACCGTGGACTTGGGCTGCGTGTAGGCGCCCATCTCCAGGTTCTCCTCGACCGTCATCTGCAAAAAGGCGCGACGACCCTCGGGAACCTGAGCCAGGCCCTTACCAACCAGCTTATCAGCGGGCGTATGGGTAATGTCCTCGCCCATAAACTTGATGGAGCCGGTCTTGGAGCGTAGCAGGCCCGAGACGGTCTTGAGCGTTGTGGACTTGCCGGCACCGTTGGCACCAATCAAGGCCACGATCTCGCCCTCGTTAACGTTAAAGGAGATGTCCTTGATGGCGTGGATGGCGCCGTACCAGACGTTGATGTTGTAGACGGAAAGCATCGGCTCTGCCATTTAGTTCTCCCCCTTATCCTGCTTACCCAGATACGCCTCGATAACGGCGTCGTTGTTCTGGATTTCCTCCGCCGTACCCTTGGCGATAACCTTGCCAAAGTTAAGCACGCAGATGCCCTCGCAGATGTTCATAACGAGCGACATATCATGCTCGATAAGCATGATGGCGATGCCGAAGGTGTCGCGAATCTTGACGATGTTCGCCATGAGCTCTGCGGTCTCGGACGGGTTCATGCCGGCGGCAGGCTCGTCGAGCAGCAGCAGCTTGGGGTTGGTGGCAAGTGCGCGGACGATCTCCAGACGACGCTGGGCGCCGTAAGGCAGCGATCCGGCCTGCTCGTTTGCCAGATGCTCCATATCAAAGATGGACAGCAGCTCCATGGCGCGCTCGTGGGCGGCCTTCTCGTGCTTCCAATACGTCGGCAGGCGCAGCACGCCCTCAAAACCGGAGTAGCGCTCCTGGTTATGCAGACCGACCTTAACGTTGTCCTCCACCGTCATGGTGTTGAACAGGCGGATGTTCTGGAACGTACGGGCAATACCCATGCGGTTGACCTGGTAGACCGACTTGCCCGAGGTGTCCTCACCGTCGAGCAGGATGGTGCCATGCGTGGGCTGGTACACCTTGGTGAGCAGGTTGAAGACCGTGGTCTTGCCGGCGCCGTTGGGACCGATCAGACCGGCGATCTCGGTCTTGCCGATAGTCAGGCTAAAGTCGTCGACTGCCTTAAGGCCACCGAACTCAATGCCCAGGTGGATGCACTCGAGTGCAGGGCGCTCGCCCAGGTCACGATCGGGAACGATGGCGCCAGAAGGATACGGGACCATCTTGCCCTTGTTGAACTCAAACTTACTGGGCATCGGCTGCCACCTCCTTCTTGGAAGCAAAGCGGTCCTTGACGCGACCGAAGAACGCCTTGAGCTGCGGGTTGTTGGTAAAAATCATGACCAGGATCAGCACGATGGCGTAGATGAGCATGCGATAGTCCGAGAACTGACGAAGCAGCTCGGGAAGCACCGTGAGTAGCGCCGCCGCGATGACGGAGCCGCGCATATTGCCCAGACCGCCCAGGACCACGAACACCAGGATGAGAATGGACGTGTTGAAGTCGAACTTGGTGGCGGAGAGCTGCGAGAAGTTACCGCCGAAGAGGGCTCCGGCAGCACCGGCGAGGGCAGCGGAAACCACGAAGGCGATCATGCGGTACTCGGTGACGGAGATGCCTACGGACTCGGCTGCAATCTTGTTATCGCGCACGGCCATAATGGCACGGCCGGTACGGCTGCGAACCAGGTTGAGCACGATCACGAGTGCGACCATGACCAGGATGGCACCGGCGAGGAAGGTCGAGTACGTCGACACGCCCGAGGCGCCCTGGGCGCCCTTGATGATGGCGGTGCCGTCCTCGAGCAGGTGCAGGTCGTCGATCGTAGAGTTGCCCGTGATGTTAAAGATCACGTGCAGGCCGCGGGAGTCGACGCCCACAATGAGGCAGGTGACGATCTCTTTGATGATCTCGCCAAAGGCCAGCGTCACGATAGCCAGGTAATCGCCGCTCAGGCGCAGGACCGGGATACCAATCAAGAAGCCCAAGATGGCAGCGGCGATAGCGCCGACCACGATGCTGATGATAAGGCGCACCGGATCGGAGGGAACGGCGCTCTCCAGCGCGACGGCGGTGACGATGCCCGTATAGGCACCGACGCTCATAAAGCCCGCGTGCCCCAGCGACAAGTCGCCTGCGATACCGACGACGAGGTTAAGGGAAATGGCCATGACGATGTAGGCTGTAATGGGAACCAACTGGCCGGCAATCATGCGCGGAATCATATGGTTGGACTGCATAAAGAACACGATGGCGAATGCCACGATGCACATGGCGTACGTGACAAAGTCGTGACGCGTCTGCTTGTCTTTAAGAAACTTCATAACGCTCACCTACACCTTCTCGGGGACGTACTTGCCCAAGAGGCCGGCAGGCTTGACGAGCAGGACGATGATCAAAACACCAAAGACGATGGAGTTGGCAAGGCTCGTGGAAATGTAAGCCTGCGCCATCGCCTCGATGATGCCGATGAGAATGCCACCGACAAAGGCACCGGGGATGGAGCCGATGCCGCCGAAGACGGCGGCGTCGAAGGCCTTGATGCCAGGCATGGCGCCCGTGGTGGGCTGCAGGACCGGCGAGTAGGAGCACAGGAGCACACCGGCGATGGCGGCGAGGGCGGAGCCGATGGCGAACGTCATCGAGATGGTGCGGTTGACGTTGATGCCCATGAGCTGAGCGGCGGCCTTGTCCTCGGACACGGCACGCATGGCCTTGCCCATCTTGGTCTTACCTGTAAAGAACATCAGGCCGGCCATGATAACCAGGCAGGCGACGATGGTGACGAGCGAGACGGCGCTCACGTTGAACTTGGCCAAGAACTCCGGTACCTGGAAGGTGACGAGCGAAGTGAAGTTCTTGGGCGTGGCGCCCCACAGAAGTTGCGCGGCGTTCTGCAGGAAGTAAGACACGCCGATAGCCGTGATCAGAACGGCCAGCGGGCCTGCTTGGCGCAGCGGCTTATAGGCCAGGCCCTCGATGAGAACACCGAGAACGGTACAGACCATACAAGAGAGAACTACAGATGCCCAGCCCGGGAGGCCGAGATACGACGTGGCACAGAACGAGACATAGGCACCGACCATGATGACATCGCCGTGAGCGAAGTTCAGCATCTTGGCGATACCGTAGACCATGGTGTAGCCCAACGCGATGATGGCGTAGACGCTGCCCATGGACAGGCCGTTGACCAGGTATTGGATAAAGACCGTCATGTTCCACATCCCCCTTTCGAATAGGTTTCCAGTTGATGTATGAAACAGGGACGTTACATCGTCCCTAGATACCAAGCAAGCAGGGAAGGCCAAAACCTCCCCTGCTTGGGATCAAAACCGCTCTATGTAAGGCGGCCAATTAGGCCTGTACGTACTTGCCATCGGTGATGACGTACGCCGTGGGCTCCTTCTGGACCTGGCCCTTGTCGTTCCAGGAGAGCTTGCCAGTCAGGCCGTCAACAGTAATGTTGCGCATAGCCTCGGGAAGCTTCTCGGCAACCTCGGTGGGATCGGCGTCGACACCCAGGCCGGCCTCCTTGAGAGCCTCGACCACAGCATGCACGCCGTCGTAGGCGTCGGCGGCAAACTGGTCGGGGGTATCGCCGTACTTATCTTTGTAAGCGTTGACGAAGTCGGCGTTCTTCTCGTCGTCGGCGGAAAACGGGGTCATGAGCAGCAGACCCTCGGCAAGAGAGGTGTCGAAGCCCTCAACGCCCAGGATGCCATCCATGCCGTCGCAGCCCATCATCTTGACGTCGTAGCCCATGTCCTTGGCGTTCTTGAGCAGGACGGACGCCGGCGTGTAGTAGATCGGCGCAAAGATCATGGTGGCGCCGGCCTGCTTGGCCTTGGTCAGCTGGTTGGTAAAGCTCGTGGCGGAGTCGTCCTTAAAGGTCTCCTCGTCGACAATCTCAAGCTTAGACTTAGCGGCCTGGGCCTTAAAGGAATCTGCGATGCCCGAAGAATAGGCGTCGCCGGAGTTATAGAACAGCACGAACTTCTCGTTCGCATACTTCTGCGCCAGGAACTTGGCAGCGTTGACACCTTGGTTGGGGTCGGTAAAGCAAACCTGGAAGACGCAATCCTTGCCCTTGGTAACGTCCTCGGAGGACGCGGACGGGGTAATCATGAACGTCTCGGGGTCGTTACCGCACTCAGCAGCAACGGCGACCGACGCACCCGTGGTGGTCGGACCGACGAGGGCCTGCATGCCCCAGTCGAGCAGGGTGTTGAAGGCGTTGACGGCCTTCTCGCCATCGGCCTGGTCATCCTCGGCCTTGCTGGCAAGCGGCAGCTCCTTGGTCGAGAAATCCTTGCAGCCAAGCTCGACAGCCTGTGTAACGGACTTGCCGTAGGACGCGTTGGCACCGGTCAGCGGGCCGATGGTGCCGATCTTAAACGAAGCGTCGCCCGACGCGGAACCGCTGTCGCCGCCGTTGGAGGAGCAGCCAGCTAGAATGGACATCGCCCCCAGACCTGCTGCGCTCGCGATAACGCTCCTGCGATTCATAACAGGGTTCAATGACTTACCGGTGAGGCTCGACATGCGGCTCTCCTCTCAAATCTCGTCGGGTTTCGGTTACCCGACAGGCCATCCTTCGCCGTGCTCGGCGTTCGCAAAATACTAGACGCTTTAGTTAAGGAAAGTGGCAATTATTTCAACTTTTCTTTTGTTTTGTCCATTTATCCATAATTCTGCGTATTCCTGTCGGTTTATGCAGTTTAGCCACTTTATTGTGTGAAAGTAATGTTTCTGTTCTGTTACAGGCGTCCTTGCCCTGAATAAAACGGCCCGCCGGTCTCGATGTATATGCACTTAGGCGGCGATGTACTTACCGTCCTGAATCACATAGGCCGTAGCAGGCTTTTCGACCTGACCTTCGTCATTCCACGTTAGCTCGCCGGTCAGGCCGTCGATCTTGATCTTGCGCATGGCCTTGGCAAGGTCGCCGGCAATGTCGGCGCCGTCGGCCGTAAGGTCGATGCCCGCTTTATCGATAGCCTCGACGATTGCGTGGACGCAATCGTAGGCGTCGGCGGCAAACTGGTTAGGCGTCTCGTCGTAGGCGTCCTTATATGCCTTGACGAAGTCGGCATTCTTCTCGTCGTCGGCAGAGAACGGGGTCATAA
>URNM01000028.1 GCA_900549185.1 uncultured Collinsella sp.
GGCGCAGTACACTCTCTTCTTGGGGCATCGCCTTTCCTTCCATTCGTCACCTTCACTACTCCAACGACGAATTCTAGGCGGTGCCCCCGCCCTTTCAAGGAAGGGCGGGGGCGGGGCATGCCCCGCCTCTTACACCACATCTCTGCGCGCTACCCCCCTGGCGTCTAAATCGCCTTCTGATGGCATGAAATCGCTGTTACTAAATTGGTAACAGTACTCATATTTGCTATTTTTTTGCCCACGGGCCCTTGATTGACAGTGTGATTTTATGCCCTCGGGGTTCGAATCCCGGCGCATGGGTAGCAAAAAGCCCGCCACCGAATTGGTAACGGACTTCTCAGATTCTGTGGTGCCCCCAGCGGGATGTCCGCGTGCGGCTGGCGCCGCCCGCCTTCGCTGCGTCACTTCGCTCCTTGCGTGCTGCGCTGGAAAACGCTTCGCGTTTCCACAGCTCCGCACCCTGTCGGGTTCGAATCCCGGCACATGGATAGCAAAAAGCCCGTCACCGCGAGGGCAACGGGCTTCTCAGTTTAAATGGTGCCCCCAGCGGGATTCGAACCCGCGATATCCACCTTGAAAGGGTGGCGTCCTTGGCCGCTAGACGATGGGGACAGCGGGAAAGAGTATAGCAGACTTTTTTGCCGGCGCGTATATCGTTGGCAAACTGGAAAACCACCACAAAGGTGCCTGTCCCTTTGTGGTGGCGGGGCGTTAGGGGAGGAGCTTCATGGCGGCGTCGTGGGCGGCGTGCTCGTAGGTGTCGTCGAGGGGCTTGAGCGGCAGCAGGGCTGTGGCCTGCGCATCGCCGCGGCGCTCGAGGGCGTGGGCGATGAGCCAGTCGGCGAGTTCAGGGTTCTTGGGTAGCGCTGGTCCGTGCAGGTACGTGCCGATGACGCCCTTGTAGATGATGCCCTCAAAGCCATCGTCGCCGTTGTTGCCGGTGCCCGCAACGACGGACGTTCCGAGCGGCGTGGCCTCTGTATCGAGCAGGGTGCGGCCGCCGTGGTTCTCGAATCCCACAAAGGGCTCAGACGCCAGGTCGGTCTTGACGGCGACGTTGCCGATCAGGCGGTCGGAGCCGCGTACAGTTTCGGCGGCAATGACGCCCAGACCATCAATGCGATTTTCGCCCATATAGTACGAACGGCCGAGCAGCTGATAGCTGCCGCAGATAGCGAGCAGCGAACCGCCGTCCTCAACATAGGCTGCAACCTTGTCTTTTTGAGCGAGTAGCTCGTGTGCCACAGCCAACTGATCGCGGTCGGAGCCGCCGCCCATCATGACGATATCGGCATGATGCAGATCGAGCGCCTCGCCCATGCGGACCTCATCCACGCGAACGGGGATGCCGCGCCAGGCGCAGCGGCGCTCGAGGGCGATGACGTTGCCGCCGTCGCCGTAGAGGTTGAGGGCATCGGGGTACAGATAGACGATGCGCAGGGGGCGCGAAAGCTCGACCGGCGCAATATCGGTGGGGACAGCGCTACCATCGGCGCGCGTTACGGCGTGGGAGGCAACCGAGCTTGCATCGTCGTCTTTAAGCCCGTCGAGCTCCTTGACCAGCGGCGGGAAGGCCGTGTAGTTGGCGACGGCGTAGAAAGTGTCGCCAGCCTCCTCGTCTGCCACGGCGCCAATCGCCTGCTCGATATTCGAGATGATGGCGGCGTCGATGCCGGCGTACTTGAGGCGTACCTGCATATCGTGCGCGCGCGTGCCGCCAGCAAAGGCGACAAGCCCCGTTGTGTCGGCGATGCGCTCAAAGTCGACGTCGTAGATCCAGGAGACATCGTGGCCGTCGGCGTCGTTGTCGTTCAGGAAAAAGGCGCAGAGCCTGCCACCTGCTGTTTTAATGGACTGGATTTGTCGATCGAAGCCTACGGGATTTTTGGCCAGATTGGCCTCGACGGTTCGGCCGGCGATATTCCAACGGCCCATGCGACCACCTGCTGGCACGTAGGCGTCGAGCGTGGGCTGCAGGTGAGCTGCGTCCACGCCCAGCTCGCGCGCCGCAAAGAAGGCGGCGGCAACGTTGTAGACCATATACAGGCCGTTGTAGCGCGTGGCGATGTGTACGGCAGCCGCGTCGGGCGCAGATCCAAAGACCAGGTCAAAGCCGTAGCCGTCGCATCCGAGCTCCACGCCCGTCACGCGACGGACAAGTGCAGGGCGGGCCCAGCCGCACGAGGGGCAATGGTATGCGCCAAGCTGTCCGTACTGCACATAGTCGTACTCCAACGGTGCGTTGCACTGTGAGCAAAAACGCGAGTCGCTAATGCGGTCGGACTCGGTGTTGGTGGCGCCGTCGATGCCAAAGGCGATGCTTGCATTGGGAACGCGCGCGGCGATCGCGGCACACAGCGGGTCGTCGGCGTTATAGATGAGCGTCGTTGCCGGCGAAAGCTCCAACGCATGGGCGATGACGTCTTGGGTATGGTCGATCTCGCCGTAGCGATCCAGCTGGTCACGGAACAGGTTGAGCAGCACAAAGTAGGTCGGCTTGAGCTTGGGCAGAACGCGTACGGTGTAGAGCTCGTCGCACTCAAAAACGCCCACGCGCTTGCCGCTGTCGACACGCTTAAGACCGCTGCGGGCCTCGAGCAGAGCACCCACCACACCGGGCTCCATATTGTTGCCGGCACGGTTGCACACCACGGTAGCACCGCTGGCAGCAACGGCGTCGGCGATGAGGTTGGATGTGGTGGTCTTGCCATTAGTACCGGTGATCACCACGCTGCGGTCGACCAGGCTCGCGAGGTCGCTTAGCAGCTCGGGGTCGATCTTCATGGCGATGCGGCCGGGAAGCACGCCACCCTGGCGTTTGAGGACAGAGCGCAGTCCCCAGCGGGCGATATCGCTCGAGGTGCAGGCGAGAGATGAGCGGAGGTTCATGAAGCCGTTCCTAACATAGATGACATGGTCGGGGCGATCGCGTCGCTAAAAGCCGTAGCGGCGCGCAAATTCCTGGGCAAGCTGCGATACATCTTCGCAGGCGTTGGCCCAGGGGGCAAAGTCGGGGGTGTCCGAGATAATGCCGTCGGCTTCCCAAACCGCCTGGTGCGAGAGGTCCCAGGGGTCGCGTGGCTCGGGTCGGCAGGGAAGGTACGGCGTCTGGTACATGGGGTTCAGCAAGAAGAACGCGCCGCCCTCGCAACGGTTAGCGAACTCACGTAGCGCGCGTGTCGCCGGGCGCATCTTGTTTGTTTTGAACAGCAGGATCGTGCGGGCGAGCAGGTACCAGGGGGAGTTCTCGAGGGTATCGGCCCCCATCTGTTCCTCGAGCTGATGCGCCAGGGCAAAAAAACCGTCCTGGTCTTCCAAGCGGGCGAGGGCGAGCAACACGGTGCCGGCAGCTCGGGTGGGATAACCTTCTGCCTTAAGGACGCGGCGGGCGTAGTTGGCAGCGGCGCGGTAACGAGCGCTCGCCATGCACAGCTGCGAGATGGCCTCGAGCGTGTGGAGCCACCCGATAAGCGCCGGCTCGCTCACGGTAAGGTCTGCTGCGGTGACACCGTCGGCCAAAACACTATTAGCCCAGTAGTGCGGGGCCTCCATATCAAACCCGGGCACGCTCTGTTGCAGGTAGTCGGCCGTGCTCGCCTCGAGCTTCATCAGGTCGCCCAGGCAGGCATCGACGGGAGTGTCGGCCAAGATGATAGCGAGCAGCTGCGCATCGACGGCAAGTGCATCGACGCGGACGATCTTGAGCAGCTCATCGCGCATATCGTCGAACAGACGGTTGCGCGTCTGCTCAAACTCCTCGTCGCTGCCCATGTCTTCGATGCGACGAAGCTCGTCAAGCAAATGACGATGAACGCCGGCATAGGACAGCAGCGCTTGGGCATGTTCGGTTTGCGCATACTTGTGAGGGTTTGCGCTGATGTCGTTATGGACAAGCTCGCGTGCTGCATCGGTGAGTTCGGGGTGCGATGCCAGATAGGTGCGCTCCAGATAGGCGGGGATGTAGACGCTCGGATCCATTAGAGGTCTCCTCCCTTAAACGGCAATCCCTGTTCGGCCGCGCGCAGGATTCGTTCGTCGATCTGGGAGCGCACGATGTCGTTGGTGGCGACCCAGGCGGCAAAGCTGGCGTTGTCGGGCGCGCCTAGGCCCTCCTGCAGCACCGGCGTCGCCTCGGACAGGGCAAGGACAAGCTCATCGGTGGAGCCCGGACCTACGTTGACGCGCGCATAGACGCCATCGGGAAACTCGGTTTGGAAGTAGAGCGCCTCGGCTGCGTGCGGGCATGAGCGCACCAGGATGCGCAGGTAGTGTTCGGCGCCCTCGTAATCCAGCTCGCGCCAGGCAACGCTCATCAACGCGATGAGCGTCCACGGGTCCAGGTCGCGCTCTGCGTCCTTGGGACGGCGGCGCAGCGGCGTGTTGGCAAGATAGGGCACGGAGTGGGCGGAACGAAAACGCTTGAGCTCCTCGGCAGGGTATTCGAGCTTTGCCATGGCAAGCATCGCAGTATGGCGGACGCCGGCGGGGTCGTTGGGCGCAAAGTCCAGGCTGCGATTCGCGGCATCCAGCGACATGCGGTAGCGGCCGCTAATGAGCGCGCGCGATGCCAAGGCGGCAAGCCAGCGCAGGTAGGGACGGCGGGTCAGGTCGCCTGCGGCCTCACGCTCGTAGGGGTCCTGTGCCGAGGCAATCTTGAGCGCCAGATCGTGCTCCACCTCGTCGCACTTGGAAACCAGATACTGTACGTATTCCTCGTTGGATTCGGCGGTGAGCGCCGTCAGCATGCGCTGGGCATCCCAGTTGGCCGGATCGAGCGCGGCTGCCTCGCGGAGCATGTTCTCGGCTGCGGCTTCTTCTTGCTCTGCCTGGGCGTCGTCGGGGATAAAGGGGATGCGGTAGTCGACAGCCTCGACGACCTTGGCAATCAGATGCCCAGCTCGGTCGCGGTCGTGCACGATGAGCGGTGCGGGGTTGCGGGTGAATTGCTCCATCAGACGCTCGACGGCGGGGCCGTCGGTGAGTGGAATATTGTCGCGGCGCAAGGCCTCAAGAACGAGGCGATGGCAATCCTCTTGAATGGGGTCGAATGCCATGGGGCCTCCTTTGCTGCGGTTAGGGTTCAAATCATCTCTATATAAGGTTCTAGTTTACCCGCATGTGGCACACCGGGGGTGTCGCACTTGGACTTGCACCTTTGCACCACGAAGACGGATGTCGCACAAATGTCGGCACCTTGGACGACCGAGTGGTATCACAGTGCCGTAAACGGTCGATTTTTGGCGGCGAACGGGGCACATTTTGGAGGGGCACAGTCCTGCCCGGGATATGTGGTCAACCCTGATAAAACGTTTGCCCAGCTTGGGAGTATGAATGCCCCACAAGGGTCTTTAGGGATAGAAAAAACGTTTCACCATTATCGGCTTTAGGTGAATAACTGACCAACCAGAACGGTAAAATAATGTTTGTCTGAGCGTTGAGACGTTTGGACATCGCGCATTGTCATCGCCGGCAACGCGCAAACCGGTCCTAACGGAGCCAATTGGGTGCTCCGTTATATACGCAAGTCTAAGAGGGGCTTGTTTAGGAGGCACAGTATGGGACGTTTTACCAATCCTCGCGATCTGTACTTTGGTGAGGGCGCTCGCCACGAGGTGAAGAACCTCAAGGGCAAGAAGGCCATCATCGTTTCTGGCGGCAGCTCTATGCGCCGCGGCGGGTTCCTGCAGGACGTTGAGGCCGACCTTAAGGAAGGCGGTTTCGAGGTCAAGCTGTTCGAGGGCGTCGAGTCCGACCCGTCCATCGAGACGGTCATGAAGGGCGCCGAGGCCATGCGCGAGTTCGAGCCCGACTGGATTATCGCCATCGGCGGCGGCTCGCCCATCGATGCCGCTAAGGCCATGTGGGTCTTCTACGAGTATCCCGAGGAGTCCTTCGATAACATCATCCAGCCGTTCAGCTTCCCCGAGCTGCGTCAGAAGGCTCACTTCTGCGCTATCTCCTCTACCTCCGGCACCGCTACCGAGGTCACTGCCTTCTCCGTCATCACCGACTACGCCAAGGGCATCAAGTACCCGCTGGCCGACTTCAACATCACTCCTGATGTCGCCATCGTCGACCCCGAGCTCACCTACACCATGCCCGCCAAGCTGTGCGCTCATACCGGCATGGACGCTCTGACCCACTGCATGGAGGCCTACGTTTCCACCTGCGCCTCTATGTTCACCGACGCCAACGCTCTGCACGGCATCCGCGAGATCGTCGAGTGGCTGCCCAAGTCCTATGCTGGCGACCATGAGGCCCGTCAGCACATGCACGAGGCTCAGTGCATCGCCGGTATCGCCTTCTCCTCGGGCCTGCTCGGCATCGTTCACTCCATGGCTCACAAGACCGGTGCAGCCTTTGAGAACGGTCACATCATCCACGGTGCTGCTAACGCCATGTACCTGGGCAAGGTCATCCAGTGGAACTCCAAGGACCCGCGTGCTGCCGAGCGTTATGCATACGTGGCCAAGGAGATCCTGCACCTTCCTGGCGAGACCAACGAGGAGCTCATCGCTGCGCTCGTCCAGAAGATCCGCGACCTCAACGACCAGCTCAACATTCCGCAGTCCATCAAGGATTACGCGAATGGTGGCGTGAAGGTCGACGCCGAGAACCCGCAGATGGTTTCCGAGGAGGAGTTCCTCGCCAAGCTGCCCGAGATCGCCGCGAACGCCGAGCAGGACGCCTGCACGCCCGAGAACCCGCGTGAGACCAAGGCTGCCGACTTCGAGAAGATTCTCAAGGCCTGCTACTACGACACCGACATCGATTTCTAATCGACTCTTGTTATCGTAACGAGGGGCTCCGCACGTATCTGTACGGAGCCCCTTTCTTTTTTCTTTTAGAGAATGGGATAGTTATGGCTGCAATTTTCAATAGCCCCAGCAAGTACATCCAGGGTCCGGACGAGCTCGCCAAGCTCGGCTCCTATGTCGAGCCGCTTGGCGCTAAGGCCCTCGTCATCGTGACGCCTTCGGGCAAGAAACGCGTCGGTGCCAAGATCGAGGGCGGCTTTGCCGAGGCCAAGGCCGAGCTGCTGTTTGAGGACTTTAACGGCGAGTGCTCCAAGGGCGAGGTCGATCGCCTGGTTGCGCTCGCTCGCGACAACGGTTGCGACATCATCGTCGGTGTCGGTGGCGGTAAGATTCTCGACACCGCGAAGGCCGTTGCCTATTACCTGGAATCCCCGGTTATCATTTGCCCCACCATTGCTTCGACCGATGCCCCGTGCTCGGCGCTTTCGGTGCTCTATACCGATGACGGCCAGTTCGACAAGTACCTCTTCCTTAAGGCAAACCCCAATATCGTCCTTATGGATACGACGGTTATCGCGGCGAGCCCGGTGCGCCTGACGGTTTCCGGCATGGGCGATGCGCTCGCAACCTATTTCGAGGCTCAGGCGACGCACGATGCCGACGGTGGCACTTGTGCCGGCGGCAAGGGCGGAATGGCCGGCCTGGCGCTCGCCAAGCTCTGCTACGAGACGCTTATGGCCGATGGTGTGAAGGCCAAGGTTGCGCTGGAGAAGGGTGCGCTCACGCCTGCCGTCGAGCACATCATTGAGGCCAACACGCTGCTTTCGGGCATTGGCTTTGAGAGCTCGGGCCTCGCTGCTGCTCATGCCATCCACAATGGCCTGACGATGCTGCCCGAGTGCCACAGCATGTATCACGGCGAGAAGGTCGCCTTTGGCACTATCGTCCAGCTGGTACTCGAGGATGCTCCGACTGAGAAGCTTGAGGAAGTCTTGGGCTTCTGCATTGAGCTGGGCCTGCCGGTCACGATGAAGGAGCTGGGCGTTGCCGAGGTTACGCGCGAGCAAGCCATGGTCGTTGCCGAGGCCGCTTGCGCGCCCGAGGACACCATGTGCAACATGCCCTTTGAGGTGACGCCCGAGATGGTCGCAAACGCCATCTTGGGTGCCGACGCGCTGGGCCACTACTATCTCATGGATGAGTAAATCAAGCTAAGGAAGGGGCAAAGCCAGCAGATGGCTTTGCCCCTTTTTGCTATGGTGCAAAGGGGTCAGGTTGCTTTGCACCAATTGTTGTTGATGAAAGGGCGGATTCTCGTATGGCGCTTCCCATGGTTTATGGCGGTCCCGGTCGGTATGTTCAGGGGCCGGGTGAGCTCTCGCGTCAGGGCAGGTATTTGTCATGGTTGGGCTGCGCTGCCTATGTCCTGTTTGACCAAGGCACCGAGGATCGGCTGTGCAGGCAGATCGTCGATGGATTTCTGGACGAAGATCTAAGCGAGCCGTTCTTTAAGATCTATAACGGTCCGTGTACGGAAGAGGCCGTTGTAAAAATGGCTAAGGAAGCCCGGGCTGAGTATTGCGACATGGTGGTGGGTATTGGCGGCGGCAAGATGCTCGATATCGCCAAGGCCGTTGCGTTTTATGCCGAGTTGCCGTTGTGCGTATGCCCCACGGCAGCTTCGATGGACGGTCCGTGCAGCGCGATTTCGGTGCTGTATCACGAGGATGGGTCGTTCGACCGCTACCTGATGCTCGAGAAGAATCCAGACCTGGTCGTGGTCGATACCAACGTGGTTGCGGCGGCTCCGCTGCGTATGACGGTCGCTGGCATGGGCGATGCGCTGGCAACGTATTTCGAGGCGCGTTCGTGCGCCGCGGCGCACGGCGCCAACGAGCACGGTGGCGCGCCGGGGCACTTGGCCTTGGTTGCGGCTCGTGCCTGCTATGACGCACTCATGGAGTGCGGCGTCGCTGCCAAGCGCGATTTCAAAAAGGGCCGTATATCGCCGGCGGTTGAGCGCCTGATCGAGTGCAATATTCTGCTCTCGGGTGTTGGCTTTGAGAGCGGTGGCCTAGCGCTTGCCCATGCCATCGCCAATGGCCTGACGATTCTGCCCGAGTGCAAGGCCATGCATGGTGAGGCCGTGGCATTTGGCTTGGTGGTGCAGCTGCGCCTGGAGCGTGCGTCCGAGCTTGATCAAGTGCTCGAGTTTTGCCAGCGCGTCGGTCTGCCGACGACGCTCGAGGAGCTGGGCCTTGACGAGATTTCCGATGCCGACTTGATGAGCGTTGCAGATGCGGCCTTTAGAAACGAACGCAATATGGCTAACGAACAGGCCAAGGTGACCAAACAAAAGCTCGTGCAGCTCATGCGCGAGGCATAGCTTGGCACTTGATTGACCTTGTGCAATCGAGGCAGCGATAGGCCATGGACTATTTGCCGCAAAGATGAGCCGCATGTAATTTGCCCGAGGCGTGGGCCGATAGCGTATCATTATCTCTTGCTTGTTTGCACTGCTCAGGGAGGGGCCGCGCATGGCGCAGGAACACGATCTGTTTGATGACATTATCGAGATCAGCAAGGGTTTCGACTTTCTTAAAAACCCGCTTGGTGGCGTGACCGATGCGCTCGATCCGTCGGCGCCGCAGTGGAATCCTGCCGACTACAAGGAGCGCCCGCGCGGCAACACCATTCCGTGCCTGACCTGCAAAAACGAAAAGAGCGGTTGCACCGCGTGTATGGACGTGTGCCCGGTCAACGCTATTGAGGTCGAGGAAGACGCCATTGAGATCCTCGACTCCTGTCGCAAGTGCGGCCTGTGCGCCGCTGCCTGTCCGACCGAGGCGATTATTTCGCCGCGCCTGGCGCCCAAAAACCTGTATGACGATATCGTCTCTGCTGCTACGAGCCACGAGACCGCCTACGTCACCTGCACGCGCGCCCTCAAGCGCATGCCGCGCGAAAACGAGGTCGTCGTTGCCTGCGTGGGCGATATTACGGCCGAGACCTGGTTCTCGGTACTGGCGGACTATCCCAACGTGAGTGTGTACCTGCCGTTGGGTGTGTGCGACAAATGCCGCAACACCGGCGGTGAGGACATTCTGGGCGAGGCGATTGCGAAGGCCGAGGAGTGGTCTGGCACGGGTATGGGCTTGGAGGTCGACCCCAAGAGTCTCAAGTGCCATAAGCTTCGCGAGTACGAACGCAAGGAGTACATGGAAAAGATTGCCCGCACCACGGGCCTGACGGTGACCAAGCTCAATCCGGCGACGGCGGCGCTGGCCTCGGTGACGCAAAAGCTCAAGGCCCATCGCCATCAGATTACCCAACTGGAGCGCACACTCAACACCATGTGCGGCACCACGACGACTAAGCGTCGCCGTTCGCTCACGCACGGGCGCCAACTGGTGCTCTCAACGTTGCAAAACCACCCCGAGCTTGCCCAGAACATGCAGGTGAGCACGCCGGAGTGCGATTTTGACAAGTGTACGTCGTGCGGCGAGTGCGTCAATGTATGCCCCACGTTCGCCTGCGATTTGGTGGGAAGCGGCCGCTTTGCGTTGGAGTCGACGTATTGCTTGGGCTGCGGTGCCTGCGTCAAGGTGTGCCCCGAGCATGCGCTTAAGTTGGTTGAGCATGATGCATCCAACCTGGTCGTCGTCGATCCCGAGGCCGAGGAAAAGGCCGCTCAGAAGGCGAAGGCTCACGAAGAAGCTGAGAAGGTTAAGGCCGAGGCAAAGGCCAAGCTGGACAAGATGCTCGACCAGGTGGAAAAGCTCGCGGACTAGTCAGCGACCCCTATCTCTGCTTCATTTGCGCCGCCGCGGTGTCCGGATTCGCCCGGATGCTGCGGCGGCGCTATACTTATGCAGTTTGAAGTACCTGTATCAAAAGGAGCTGTCGTGTCCCTTTCCATCGGTATCGTGGGCCTGCCCAACGTGGGCAAGTCGACGCTGTTCACCGCGCTTACCAAAAAGACCGGCCTTGCCGCCAACTACCCGTTTGCCACGATCGACCCCAACGTGGGTATCGTCGACGTGCCCGATAGCCGCCTGCAAAAGCTTGCCGGCATCGTTAACCCGGGTCGTATTGTGCCGGCGACGGTCGAGTTCGTCGACATCGCAGGTCTGGTGAAGGGCGCTAACGAGGGCGAGGGCCTGGGCAACCAGTTCCTGGCCAACATTCGCGAGACCGACGCCATCTGCGAGGTCGTGCGCTACTTTAAGGACCCCAACGTTATGCGTGAGGTGGGCCGCACGGGCGAGTTCGTCGACCCCGCCGGTGACGCCGACACCATCATGACCGAGCTCATCCTGGCCGACATGGGCACGCTCGAGAAGCAACTGCCCAAGCTCGAGAAGGAGGCCAAGCGCGACAAGGAGCTCATGCCCAAGTTCGAGGTCGCCAAGCGCCTGCTCGCCTGGCTCAACGAGGGCAAGCGCGCCGCATCCATGGAGATGACCGACGAGGAGCGTGCCGCCGCCAAGGGGCTGTTCCTGCTCACCATGAAGCCCATCCTGTATGTGGCCAACGTGGACGAGGATATGCTCAACGAGGACCTGGCGCCCATCGATGGTGTCAAGCCGTTGCCGATCTGCGCCAAGATCGAGGCCGAGCTTTCCGAGCTCGATCCCGAGGACGCCGCCGACTACCTGGAGAGCCTGGGCCTGGAGCAGCCCGGTCTGGACGTGCTCGCGCAGGCGGCCTATAAGCTGCTCGGTCTGCAGTCGTTCTTTACGGCCGGCGAGATGGAGGTCAAGGCCTGGACGGTTCGTCAGGGCGCGACCGCCCCGCAGGCTGCCGGCGTCATCCACACCGATTTTGAACGCGGCTTTATTAAGGCCGAGGTTATTGGCTACGACGACTACATCGAGCTCGGCGGCGAGCAGGGCGCCAAGGCCGCCGGCAAGCTGCGCATTGAGGGCAAGGACTATGTCATGGCCGATGGCGACGTCGTGCACTTCCGCTTTAACGTGTAAGGACGACGCATATGTTTAAATATGGCAAAAAAGCTGGCTACATGGGTATTGCGCTGCTCGTACTTGCGGTGATTCCGCTGGTGGTTGCAGCGTGTGTCATCCCCAACATTGGCCCCGAGGTGGCAACGAAGTTTAACGCAGCCGGCGAGGTGACGCGCTGGGGTAAGAGCTACGAGCTGCTGGCACTGCCGGTGCTCAACCTGCTGCTGAGCGTGGCGACGTACTTTACGGCGGGACGCCAGGCAAAGAACAACGAGGACTCCGCTGTGATGGCACGTCTTGCGTGCGAGCGCTACCTGCGTAACGGCTGCATCACGGGCGTGTTCCTCAACGTAATCAACGTCTACTTTATGTATTCGGCGATTACTGGAACGGGCTTTGGCTTTGGTTTCTAGCTTGTCCTTTTAGGCAACGAGCCTGCACGCATATTCAATGGCTGCTGCGAGGCCGCCGCTCGATCGTGGTTTAAAGACCATGTCGGCGGCGGCCTCGTTTTCGAATCCGGCGCCGCGAAGGGCAAGTGCGATACCGGCTTCCAGGAGAAGGGGCAGACCTCGTTGGCTGGTTGCGATTACGGCAGCCTGCTTGAGCGAGCAGCTGTGCGCTTGGCATTGGATGGCAAGTTCACCTTGCGCCGGGCAAGGGACCAGAACGGCGGCGACGCGACTTGATAGCAATGCAAATGCTGTGCGCTCATCGGGCGAAAGGCATTCTGCTTCAACGACGACGAGCTTGGGCGGCGCGCTGTTTGTGCGAAGCGTGGCTCGGTACATGCGGATCGAAGAACCCGACATAGAAAACTCCTGTGTATTCGGCAAAACGTAAACTATAGTTTACGTTTATGTTCGGCTCCATTTCAAACTCGGCTGCATGGACGAACGTGCGAAACAGATTCTTGGCAGGCGGGTCGAAGAGACACGCAGGGACCTTGGTATCTCCAAGGTTGATTTTTGTGTGGCGACAGGAATCAGCCGACCCTACCTCGACCGAATCGAAGATGGGACGGCAAATTTCACGCTCAAGGTTCTATTTAAGATCGCGCCCGCACTCGGCATGACGGTGTCAGAACTTCTCGAGGGTATCGAATAGGGGATACCCGTCGACAACTGAATTACGCCATCGGGATGCGGTCGTGGTTGACTTGGCTGTAGAACAGGCGCTGGATTTCGGCGGCATCGCGTGACTGGCCGAGTGCCCACATGGTTTTGGCCACGAGCGTCTCGGTGGTCATATCGTCGCCGCGCAAAATACCCGGATGATTGGCGTAGGCACGGCCGACCTCATAAACGCCCAGATCGAGGCCCTCTTCGGGGACCTGCGTGGTCATAACGACGGTGCGGCCCGAATCGACCCAGCGGAAAATCGCCTCTTGGAACGACTCGCCCGACTCACCAAACTCGGGGATACCGCCAATGCCAAAGGTCTCAAGGATTACAGCATCGTAGCTATCGGCAAGGGCGTCGAGGATGCCCGGGTTTACGCCGGGCGTAAGCTTGAGTACAAATACGTGCGGGTCGATGCTGTCGTAGAAACGCACCGGGTTTTCGCCCTGATGCGTGCCGTGAAGCCCATTGCGCACGATGCGGTCGTTGCGGATATAGGCGATGGGCGGATAGTTGACGCTAATGAACGCGTTAAAGCTCATGGTGCGCTGCTTGCGGGCGCGCGTGCCGGCAATGGCGACGCCGCCAAACACGATCGAGACGTCGTGCGAATGCTCGTCGAGCGCATAGAGCAGGCTCTGGTACAGATTAAGTTTGGCATCGGTAAAGGGATTGCCCATGGGCTTTTGCGAGCCGGTGAGCACGATGGGCTTGGGGCTGTCCTGAATCAGGTAGGAAAGCGCTGCTGCGGTGTAGCTCATGGTGTCGGTGCCGTGCAGAATCACGAAGCCGTCGTGGTCGGCATAGCCCTCGACGATGACGTCGCGGATACGCATCCAGTCGCTCGGGCGCATATTGGTGCTGTCGATGTTCATGGGCTGCACGACGTTGAGCTCGCAGAGGCCCGAGATCTCGGGGACGCTCTGGGCGAGCTCCTCACCGGTCAGGGCGGGGGAGAGGCCGTTGCCGTCCTCGGTCGATGCGATGGTGCCGCCCGTGGCGATGAGAAGGATGCGCTTCATGCTGGTATTCCTATCGTATTTGCCGCCACAGAGGCGGAGTCGTTCGGCAGTATTGTGGCACAGGGCGTCCAATGTTCAAACGTATTACATCATCGGTAACGCTTGGTAACACTTCAATTGCCGTCAAATAGGGGCCCAGGTCGTGCGTTTGCCGTGCGCTGATGGCTGCGAGGGACGAGAAACCCCATATAACGTGTACACTATGGAGGTTATTTTCGTTCATTCACGCGGGTGGGCACCGGCTCCCCGCCAACAAGAGGGAGAACCATGGATCAAAAGGCTTCCGCAAAGGTCCTCGTACTCGACTTTGGTGCGCAGTACGGTCAGCTCATTGCCCGTCGCGTCCGCGACCTCAACGTGTATTCCGAGATCGTCCCCTGCGACATCTCGGCCGACGAGATTCGCGAGATGAACGCCTCTGCGCTCATCCTTTCCGGCGGCCCGGCTTCCGTGTATGCCGAGGACGCTCCGTCCATCGATCCCGCCATCTTTGACCTGGGCCTTCCCGTCCTGGGCTTTTGCTACGGCCATCAGATCACGGCCGTGACGCTCGGCGGCAAGGTCGGCCACTCCGAGGTGGGCGAGTACGGCCGCGCCACCATCACGCGCACGGCCGGCGCCAAGCTCTTTAACTCCACGCCCATGGAGCAGACTGTGTGGATGAGCCATCGCGACGCCGTTTCCGAGGTGCCCGAGGGCTTTACCGTTACCGCCAGCACCGACGTGTGCCCGGTTGCTGCCATGGAGTGCCCCGAGCGCAAGATCTTCACCACGCAGTTCCACCCCGAGGTCAAGCACTCCGAGTATGGTCAGCAGCTGCTGAGCAACTTCCTGTTTGAGATCTGCGGCCTGGAGCCCAACTGGAGCATGGACAACCTGGTCGAGACCATGACGGCCGAGTTCCGCGAGAAGGTCGGCAACGACCGCGTGATTCTGGCCCTGTCCGGCGGCGTCGACTCCTCCGTCGTGGCCGCGCTGGGCGCCCGCGCCGTGGGCAAGCAGATGACGTGCGTGTTCATCAACCACGGCCTGCTGCGTAAGGGCGAGCCCGAGCAGGTGGAGGAGGTCTTCACCAAGCAGTTTGACGTCGACTTTATCCACGTCCACGCCGAGGACCGCTACGCCGAGCTTCTGGCCGGCGTGACCGAGCCCGAGGAGAAGCGCCGCATCATCGGTACGCAGTTCTGGAAAGAGTTCTTCGCCGTGGCGCAGCAGCTCGAGACCGATGGCAAGCCGGTCAAGTATCTGGCTCAGGGCACCATCTACCCCGACATCATCGAGTCCGGCGCTCGCAAGACGGGCGGCAAGACGGCCACCATCAAGAGCCACCACAACCTGATCCCGTTCCCCGAGGGCGTGCACTTCGACCTCATCGAGCCGCTCGATCACTTCTTTAAGGACGAGGTCCGCGCGCTTGGTCTGGCACTGGGCCTGCCGGGTCACATCGTGTTCCGTCAGCCTTTCCCGGGCCCGGGTCTGGCCATCCGCATCATCGGCGCGGTCGACAAGGAGAAACTCGAGATCCTCAAGAACGCCGACGCCATCGTGCGTGAGGAGCTCGATGCCTACAACCAGCGTCTGTTTGAGCAGACCGGCGAGCGCAACTCCGAGCACAGCTGCTGGCAGTATTTCGCGGTCCTGCCCGACATTAAGTCCGTCGGCGTCATGGGTGACGAGCGTACCTACCAGCGCCCGATCATCCTGCGCGCCGTCGAGTCCAGCGACGCTATGACAGCCGACTGGGCCAAACTGCCCTACGACGTCCTGGCCCGCATTTCCGGCCGCATCGTGGCCGAGGTTCCCGGCGCCAACCGCGTGTGCTACGACATTACGTCCAAGCCGCCCGCGACCATCGAGTGGGAATAGGCCGACAGGGTTCTGACCTGCATTTTTGAGTGCCGCACTGTGCCGCTGAGTTTCGTTTCGGACGAGAGTCACGGCAAAGCCGCCAGCGACGGAGGTGAGTAAACTCAATTATCGAGCCTCCGTTCCCATGTTGGAATGGAGGCTTTTTCTTTGCCTTTTTATTCCCTTTCATCTGCGATTTCGCCATTTACTCCCCGTGTTTCAAGATGACAAGGCATGGGGCGGTATTCGGAGGAATGGGAGTAAGGATTCATTCCAGCGGCGGACGAGATGGCGACTAGACAGGGCGATCCCTGCAATGGGCATTATTATCCGGGAAGCGTTTGATTGCGAGGCACGCCGGTGTGAGGGCCTGAGTCGTTAGGCCCTCACAGGGGGACCGCGATGGTGGCCACCGCGCCGCCTGAGGGGCTGTTGGCGAGCGAGACGGAGCCCCCGTGGGCGCTCGCGGCCTCGGAGGCGGCGTGGAGGCCGAGCCCGTAGTGGCGGCCTCCGTCGCGCGAGGAGCGGGAGGAGTCGTCTGTGAAGAGGCGCTCGCAGCCGCGTTCGAGGGCGGCGGGAGAGAAGCCCGGTCCGTCGTCGGACACCTCGATGACGAGGTGGCCGCCCTCGACGTCGCAGGAGACCGCCACGCGCGAGCGCGCGTGCTCGGCGGCGTTGGCCACGAGGTTCGCGGCGGCTCGCGCCAGGGCGGTTCGGTCGAGCGGGGCCTCGGGCGCGAGGCGTGACGCTCGACGCGGCCACGGGCCCTGCTGTCGCGGGC
>URNM01000029.1 GCA_900549185.1 uncultured Collinsella sp.
AGATCGCTCAGTGTCTCGTGGGCTCGGAGATGTGTATAAGAGACAGGCACAAAGACGATGCTGTAGCACACGAGCAGCTGGTAGCGGCGGAAGCGCCCCGTGCTGAGCGCAAGTACCGGCGTGGCGATAGCGTAGACGAGCGCGAATACGCTGATGAGCTGGCCCGCGGTGGCAAGCGAGATGCCGAGTTCCGTTGCCAAGTCGCTTTCGATGCCGATGACCACGAACTCGGAGCAGCCGAGCGAGAATCCCAACAGCATGAGCAGCGCCAGGCAAAGATTGGTGCGCGCGGGGGAGAGCGCGGCGGCGGTTGACTTGCTTTTAGGCGTGGTTGCGGCGGTCAAGGTTGTCACTCCAATGTCGCATGAATAAGCGGGATTCAATCCCTGCAACTCTAACAGAATGTGACAAAGAGACAGTCCCTTTGTCACATTGCGCTGCCAGCCAGTCGCCCAAACCATCACAACATTCGGCAAAAATCTCGAAATCGAGGAAAAGCGTCGAATGTTGTGACGGTTTTCCTGTCTGTGCCGACGAGCTCCAGCGCCGTCTGGGGGTATAAGGCTAGCAAGTGTTTATTTGCGAGGCCTAAGGGGCGCCCCGTATGGATATCGATAACTTTGAATGGTGGTATAGCGAGGGCGAGGCTCCGGACGAGGAGTGGGACGAGCCCGCGCCGTGTGACGTGTCGAGCGACGAGGACGAGACCGGCAACGATGCCGTCGAGACGGACGCCGCTCCCGACTCCGCCGAGCCCCTGACCTTTGAGCGGGCTTGGGCCCAAGCCGAGGCCGACGAGGCTAAGGCCGATGCCACGGCCACACTCGGTGAGCCGGCGGACATGTCCATCTCGCCGGCCAAGACCCCGCAGCCGCGCCATAACATCGACCCCGGCAGCACGGCATCCTTCAGCATACTCGACGTGCCCGCGCAGGGTGCTCAGGCGCCTGCGCCCACGCATCGCCCCGACCTGGCTCGCGAGGAAGACGCGGGCCGCCGCTCTCCGCTCGGTCCCATCCTCATCGCCTTCATGGCCGGCGTCATCGCTTGCTCGGCGATCGGAAATGTCTGGAGCCATGTGGAGCAACAGCGCAAAGATGCCGCCAAGGTCGAGATGTCTGTCGAGCAATCGCTCAGCCGCACGCGCTCGGTGCATGTGTCGGTCGAGGTCAAGGACGGTGCGACATGGGACACCGCCCGCGGCGATAGTCAGATGCTCATCCACATCGTGGGCCGCACGCTCAGGGGGCAGGCGATTGACGAGTATCAATATGTCAACTCCGCTGGCGACGGCATCGAACTCAAGCCCGGCGACTACGAGCTCACGGTCGACGAGCCGCCCGTCGCCACCGATGGCACGCGCTTCCGCGCCTCAAAGCGCATGGTCCCCGTGAGCTTTAACTCACAGGCGCCCGACACGGTCGACACCACACCGCAGGGTGGGTTCGACCTTTACGTGGATGCCCAGTAGGCGCTCGCCACTCATTCCGCTATGGCTACTCAATAATCGCCTGCCGTCCCGTCTCGCCGCCAAGAGTGGGACAATAGCCCTCGACACTATTGTTTACTTTTGGAGGAAGTAGCATGTCTACTGTCACTACCATCAAGCGCGGCGGCCTCACCGCGGCCATCGATTCCATGGGCGCCCAGCTCACGAGCCTTGCCCTCAACGGCAACGAGTATCTGTGGCAGGGCGACCCCGCCTTTTGGGGCAAGCACGCGCCCATCCTGTTCCCCATTGTGGGCTCGCTGCGCAACAACACGGCAACGTCTGCGGCCGGCACCTGCGAGATGCCGCGCCACGGACTCGCGCGCATTGTCGAGCACAAGCTGGTCGAGGTTTCGGAGGACGGCTCCTCGGTAACGTACGAGATCACCGATACGCCCGAGTCGCTCAAGGCGTTCCCGTTCCACTTTAAGCTCAACATGACCTATGCCCTGACCGGCGACGCTACCCTCACGCAGACCTTTGCCGTCACCAACACCGGCGACGTGGACCTGCCGTTCTCGGTGGGCGGCCACCCCGCATTTAACGTGCCCGCCCCCGGTGCCGAGGACGAGGCGTTCGAGGATTACGAGTTGGCGTTTACCGAGGCTTGGACCAACGAGGCTCCCATCATCACGCCCGACGGTCTTATGACGTTCGAGGGCAGCTACAAGGCTCCCGATAACTCGGACGTGCTGCCCATCACGCATCGCAGCTTCGATAACGATGCCATCATGTTCACCGATACCCCGGGCTCCACGCTCACGCTGCGCGGGCGCAAGTCGGGCCACGGCGTCAAGATCGACTTTGAGGGCTTTAAGTACATTGGCGTGTGGTCTGCCGCCAACGACGCTCCGTTTGTGGCGCTCGAGCCCTGGACCGGTCATACCACCATGGACACCGAGGACGATGTCTTTGAGCACAAGGTCAACACCATTACGCTGGCGCCAGGCGAGACGGACGTCCGCAGCTTTAGCGTAACGCTGCTCTAGAGGTTCCGCCGTTCTAACGAACGGCGGACCGGTCGACGCTGCGCGCCACCCAGAGCGACAATTTGTCATTCAAAAGGCAAGGTATGACCAGAAGGTCCATGCCTTGCCTTTTTCATGCCAACTTGTTCGCCCTGGATGGCGCTCGCTGGCATTGTCAAAACATCAGCGTCCTCAATGACTACCGTGTGTCTATTAATTTTTCGAGCTTGTTCTGCGCTGCTGGTCGCTGGCGTATATCCTGTTAAGTCGTCAGCATACGATTCAACAGGGAAGGCAGATTATGCATTCTCCCCAACAGTGCGATGCGCAGCGCCAGCCGATATGCAGCCGTCGCATCTTTTTGGGTAGCGCTCTCGCTGCGAGCGCTTCTGTCGTCGCCGGCGCACTTGCCGGTTGCCAGCGTCCCTCCACGCTGGAAGTAGTTCAGCCCACGACGGGCGGCGGTCGCGACGACCTGTCCGATTCCGTTATCGGCAAGGACAAGATCCGCATTGGCATGGAGGCGGCCTACGCCCCGTACAACTGGCAGGTCTCCGAAGCCAGCGAGTACACCATCCCCATCGACAACGTGCAGGGCGCCTATGCCGATGGTTACGACGTGCAGATCGCCAAGATCGTCTGCAAGGCCCTCGGTGGCGAGCCCGTTGCCGTCAAGCAGAGCTTCTCGGGCCTTATCGATTCGCTCAACAACGGCCAGATCGACCTCATCATCGCCGGCATGAGCGCCACGCCCGAGCGCGAGGAGTCTGTCGGCTTCTCCGACCCGTACTTCATTGGCTACTTTGGCCTGTTCGTAAAAGAGGGCTCTCCCTACCAAAACGCCACCAAGCTTAGCGACTTTAGCGGTGCCACGGTACTCGGCCAAAAGGACACCATGCTCGACACCGTCATCGACGAGATTCCGGGCGTTGTCCACAAGAACCCGGTCGATTCGGTCCCCACGGTGTTTTCGAACCTGCTGCAGGGCACCTGCGACGCCGTGACCTACAACACCGAGAACGAGAAGGGCTATATGGCCCAAAACCCGGGTATCGTGCCGATCCATTTTGCCGAGGGCGAGGGCTTTAAGCAGGAGGTCGCGGCAAATGTCGGTTGCCGCAAGGGCTCGGACAAGCTGCTTAAGCTCATCGACAAGACACTCAAGGGCATTAGCCAAGAGGAGCGCGACCAAATGTGGGACGCGTGCCTCGACCGTCAGCCGGCATAGGGAGGCAGCATGAAAACCATTAATCGCCTGGCCTCCTTTATCAAGGCCGACCACCGTTATGTATACCTGGGCACGAGCGTTATCGCGGCGCTCGGCCTGGCGTTTAGCCAGCGCAACCCCACGCCGCTGAGCTTCTTGGCCCCCACGGGCGTGTTCCAAGATTGCCTTTGGGCGATCCTGTGGGCGTGGCTCGTCGTGTCGGCGGCGGCGCTGGTCACCAAGCTTATGCACTGGAGCGACTATCGCGAAAAGTCGCCGTTCGCATCCGAGCGTTTCCGTCGTGGAGCACGCCTGGGCAGCTACGTCGTGGTCGCCATCGCGGCGATCTTTTTCGTGGACCGCTGCGTCATGTCGTTTATCGACCTGGTGCAGGTGAGCATTGTCTCGGATTCCAACCCCAGCGACTTTTTGTCGAGCCTGGTCTACATGACCTACAAGAGCGGGGACTTCTTCATTCGCGGTATCGAGATCACCATCGCGCTTGCCACCTTCGGCACCGTCATCGCATTCTTCCTGGCGCTGCTCTTTGTGTTTTTGCGCATTCAGACGTTCGACCGCGTGGACAACGACTTGGTGCGTTTCTTTAAGAGTATCGGCCGCGGCTTCGCGACCGTCTACTCCACCATTGTGCGCGGCACGCCCATGATGGTCCAGGGCCTGCTTATCTATTACGCGGGCTTTACCGTTCTGCGCGGCATGGGCTTCGAGACCGCCCAGGCCAACCAGATCTGGAGCACCTTCACTGCTGGCCTCGTCACCATCTCGCTCAACTCCACCGCCTACATGATGGAGGTCCTGCGCGGCGGCATCGAGTCCATCGATCCCGGCCAGGCCGAGGCGGCGCGCTCGCTGGGCCTGTCGCAGTGGCAGGCTATGCGCAAAGTCGTGTTCCCCCAGGGCATTAAAAACGCGATCCCGGCGCTCACCAACGAGCTCATCATCAACATCAAGGATTCGTCGGTGCTTTCGGTCATCGGCGTGTTCGACCTCATGTACGCCACCACCACCGTCGCCGGCGTGTACTACCGCCAGATGGAGGTCTACTGCGTGGCACTCGTGGTCTACCTGATCCTGACGCTTGTGGCGAGCCGCCTGCTCGAGGCCTTTGGCAAAAAGCTCGGCGCCGAGGCCCCGGCCACGCTGCCCAGCTCCAACTAGGCTCAAGACGAGGAGAATCATCATGGCAGATACCGCCACTACCGGCGCTGCGGCCGCCGCGCAAAACCAAGAGCCGCTCATCCGCGTCGAGGGCCTGCGCAAGAGCTTCGGCTCGCTCGAGGTACTCAAGGGCATCGACCTCGCTGTCAATCCCGGCGAGGTCGTCACCATCATCGGCGCCTCGGGCTCGGGCAAGTCGACCTTCTTGCGCTGCCTCAACCTGCTCGAGACCCCGGACGCGGGCCATATCTGGTTCCACGGCCAGGACCTCACGGCCGAGCGCTGCAACATCAATAAACTCCGCGAGGACATCGGCATGGTGTTCCAGGGCTTTAACCTGTTCAACAACATGGATGTGCTCGACAACTGTACCCTCGCGCCCGTCACGCTCAAAAAGATGAGCAAGGCCGAGGCCGAAAAGGTCGCGCTAGAGCATCTGGCAAGCGTGGGACTCGAAAAGTTCGCACACGCCGCCGTGGGTCGCCTGTCCGGCGGCCAAAAGCAGCGCGTGGCCATCGCCCGCGCCTTGTGCATGAACCCGCAAATCATGCTGTTCGACGAGCCGACCTCTGCGCTCGACCCCGAGATCGTGGGCGAGGTGCTCGAGGTCATGCGCAAGCTCGCCGCCGACGGCATGACCATGGTCGTCGTCACGCACGAGATGGCTTTTGCCCGCACGGTGTCCGACCGCGTGGTCTTTATGGACAAGGGCGTGGTGCTCGAGGACGCCGCGCCGGCTGAGCTCTTCGGCAATCCCAAGCACCAGCGCACCCGCGAGTTCCTCTCGCGTTATCTCAACGACAAATAATGCAAGCGAACGTGGCAAAGGGACCGCCTCTTTGCCACGTTATTTTTGGAGGAAGGCATGGCCGAGGTTTGGCGCTTCTTTGCGCACGAGGATGATTTTGCCGATATCGATGAGGTCGGCGCGTGCGAGCGCCTGGGCCGCGTGCTGTCGTTTCCGACGATTTCGAGCATGGATGCCCAGACGGTGGACTGGCAGGCGTTTGACGACCTGCGCGCCTATATGCAGCAGGGCTGGCCGCGCGTGTTTGCGACGGGCGAGGTCGAGCTCATCGACCATTCGCTGCTCGTGACGCTTGCCGGCACCGACCCCGCCCTCAAGCCGGTCATGCTCATGGGCCACATGGACGTGGTTCCCGTGGTGCCGGGCACCGAGACGGACTGGACGCACGATCCCTTTAGCGGGCACGTGGACGACACCTATATTTGGGGTCGCGGCGCCATCGATATGAAAGACCAGGTTGCGGGCATCTTGGAGGCCGTTGAGTATGCGCTGGCGCACGGCTGGCAACACGAACGAACGCTGCTGCTGGCCTTTGGCCAGGATGAGGAGACCACGCAGTACGGCGCGGGTGCCATTGGTCGCGCGCTCGAGGAGCGTGGCGTTGAGCTTGAGTACCTGATCGACGAGGGCGACTATCGTATCGTTGCGGCTGCCGAGTACAGCGCAGGTGAGGGTTGGCTTATGCATGCCGATCTTGCCGAGAAGGGCTATGCCGATATCGTGCTCAGGACGAAGAGCGAAGGCGGGCATTCTTCCAACCCTTACGGCGGCACGTCGCTCGAAGTGCTCAGCCGCGCTATTGCCGCGATTTGCGATATCGAGTGGCCGGCGCGTGTGACCGACCTGCTTGCCGCGCAGCTCGTCGAGCTGGGGCTTTATACCGCAGACGAGATTGCTGCCAGCAAGGATGCCATCGTGCGCGACTGCCTCGCCAGCAAAAAGCTGTACCCGCTTGTAACCACCACCTGCGCGCCCACGCAAATCGAAGGCGGCAGTACCGGTGCCAACGTAATGCCGCAGGATATGTGGGCCAATATCAACTTCCGCATGCTCGAGGGCACGAGCGTGGCCGATGTCGTGGCCTGCTGCCGCGAGGCCGTTGCCACCGCTGGGCTCGCTGGCCGAGTCGAGGTCGAGCTGGGCCCCGGCAGCTCCGAGCCCTCGCCGTCCCCGCGCGTGGGCGGTCCGGGGCTCGAGGCCGTTCGCGCCATCGCCGCCCGCTATTTCCGTGATCCCAAGGGGACGGAGGAAAACGGATCGTCTGCGGTGGGCCAAGAGCCGATCAGCATCGTGCCCTCGACCGTGATTGGCGCAACCGATGCCGCCAACTACCAGCGCATTTGCCGCGAGTGCATCCGCTTCTCCGCCTTTGTGGTCGACGATGACGAATGCGACCGCGGCGTCCACGGCACCAACGAGCGCATCACCCGTCGCGCCTACCTCCAAGGCACCCGCTTCCTCATCGCCCTGCTCCGCACGCTCTAGAATGTGACAAAGGGACTGAGCCGATTTCATCGGTAATGAGACAAAAACTGTAATAGAAAAAGGCTAAGATATCTTAAGAGACATATGCTGGGGTTGGTATTCCTTGAACGACCGCGGGCATGCGCCAGACCGCCTCGGCCCCCGGGGAGCGCCCGGGCAGGTCGCCGTGTGACTGGGGAGGAAATTATGCAGGAGCTCAGAGAGATGACGTCTCGACTCGTGAATATTGCTACCGGGGGGGGTGTCTAAGCAGGGAACTTCCTGGTGAACACCGGCCGCGCGAGCGGTGGTCCGTCATGTCTTGTGGCCGTCGTCGCGGGCTGCGCTCGGTCTCGCCATATGCGATTGTTCTGGCCCTCGCCATCGCGCTGACGGCGAGTTTCTTCCTGCCGCTTCGTGCCGAGGCGGAAATTTCGGACCACACGGTTCCGACGATTTCGCCTTCGGGGACAACAATCAACCTGTTTGATTACTGGGTGAATCCCGATAACCATCTGTCGGTTTCCGGCAACGGCGGCATCAACAAGAACCACCGCTTCCAGTTCAAGGATCAAGGAGCCAGCGAGGAACTTAACCAGTATACGGGTGGCTCCCAGGTCCGCACCGGCATCGTGAACAATGTTCTTGCCGGTGGTTACCCGAAACTCACCGAACGCTGGAAGGGAGAATCCCTCGGCTACCTGTTTGATTCCTCCGTCCAGACGGGCAAGATATCCCATATGGGTGTGACGGGTCTGTTGCAGGCCAAGGGTGGCTACTACGAGTATGACAGCTCGCGGAACTACGCGGCGTACAACGCCAATAAGAATGCATTTGATGTCTACAATGCTGCCGGCGTTATGCAAGCGGGGGCTGAGCCTCATTCAGTAGGCCAGTTCTTCCCCTTCGATGCGGCCGATGAGGTATTCAAGGAAGGGGACGGCAAACTCGTCCCGAACGGCATTACGTCGCAGAACAACGGACCCCTCAACCATTATTTCGGCCTCTCCATGTCGTCGCGCTTCGTGCAGCCGAAGGATGGCAAAACGAACGCTGACAAGCCCATGACCTTTGAGTTCGCCGGAGACGACGACGTCTGGGTGTTCATTGACGATGTCCTCGTGGGCGACATTGGCGGTATCCACACCAGTGCTGATCTGACCATTAACTTCCAAACGGGCGACATCAGCGTTAACAATTCCGCAAATGGCACGCTGAAAAGCAAGTTCAATGATGCGGGGCGGGATATTTCGGGCTTCAACGGCAGCACCTTCGCTGACGGCACCAACCACACGCTCAAGTTCTTCTACTTGGAGCGTGGCGCCACCGACTCCAACATGAGGCTCAAGTTCAACCTCGTGACGGTTCCCGAGTCCGACATTATCAAGTTCGACCAGGATGGCGGTCTGGTGGAGGGTGCTCAGTTCGCGCTGTACAAGACAGACGAGTGGTTCGCTGACACGACCACTAACCCAGAAAACCTACTTGGCTCCGGCACCACGAACGCGAATGGACAACTGACGCTCACGAATGACGTGGACAACGGCGTTATCAACTTCGATGACCTTTATAAAGAGCATGGTTACCAGTACTACCTCCTGAAGGAAACAAAGGCGCCTAACGGTTACCGCTCGAGTCTCACGGCGACGCGTGGCAGCATGCAGCTCGAGTACGTGTCCGCGAGCGACGACAAGGACGCCGCGGGCGGCGTCATCATTAACCGCGGCGGTATGGACGCGGACAGCGCCGTGTGGCAGACGGGTGCGTTCGCCGGCGCGAAGGAGACCATCACCGCGCCGTCGATCGTGTACAAGGCGAACGATGACCAGACGAAGTCCGACAAGACCGTCAGCCTGGACTCCGGCATACTGTTCGCTGTGGTGCTCAAGCGCGATAAAAGCGCAAACACAGATATCAACGATCCGAACAGTTGGTACGCCGTGTCGGGCGACCCATCGACGGGAGCGGGATACACCCTCGCCAAGAAGCCGAGCATGGCCGGCGCTATCGAGGCGGCGAAGAAGGACCTGCACGCCTTCACGCTCAACACGAGCGGCCAGTACCAGGTAGAGATTCCGTATCTGCCCGGTGACATCTCCAAGTACTACTACCTGCTGAGCGGTAATGACCGCAAGAATGCCGAGTACACGGTGGCCATCTACTACACAATGGCGAGCTCGATCGGCGACGCGACGCCCGAGAACACCGTCCACGTGTACAGCGACGACATCGCAGACGGCACGAACTTCAAGCCGAACTTCAAGCGACAGTTCGCCACGCGCTTGCTCGTCACGAACATCCAGAATCGCCTGTTCGTGCAGAAGACCGATACCGAGGGTAAGCCCGTTGAGGGGGCGAAGTTCGGCCTGTACACGGCCGATCAGGTGACAACAGACGCAAACGGCAAGGTCGTGCTCAAGGGCGAGCAGACCCCCTACGACACCCTGACGACGGGGTCGGTCGGCAACCCGGTCCCGCTCGAAGGTGCGGGCATATTCCCGAATACGAGCAAGGAGCACAAGCCGCTTACGAAACGCACCTACTACCTGAAGGAAATCTCAGCGCCGAGCGGTTTCCTGCTCAACGACACGCTCACCAAAGTGATTGTGGACGATTACGGCGTCCATGCCGATGCCGGTACGCGCGATGACGGCGTTTCGACGTTTGTGGGCCCGGGCGCGCTGATGAAGAGCCTGGGCCAGTTTGGCGCAGAGGGCGACATCGACAAGACGCTCACGTGGATCAAGGGTGTGCGGCAGACCTCGAATGGTGTGACCGATACTGACGGTAATCTGTCGTGGAGCAATGTCGATCCCGCCGGTGCCGGCGACACGGTGCACCTCAAGTACGGTGCCAACGGACGTGTCTACCAGTATGGGCCCACCGAGGAGGGCAAACCCTACCGCCTGGAGACCGAGACGGGCTGGATACGTATGGGTATCACCCAGGACGAGCAGCCCAAGGGGACCAAGTCGAAAGGTGCCCGTGCCGATCTGCGCGACATGAACAACCTGAATGCCCTGTTTACGGGCGCCACCTGCGTGCGCGTGGCTAACAAGCGCGAGGCGAGCCTCGAGGTGACGAAGAAGGTTGACGTGCCCGATGGACTGACGGGCAATAAGGATGCGGAGTTCACCTTCAAGTTCACCGTGCCCAAGGGGAAGACGTATAAGGCTGCAGTCTTCGAGAAGGCGGGCGCGGCCGATGAGAAGCAGGTCGGCGATATGTTCGACCTGACGAACGGACGCGAGCAGACCATCACGGCCGGCCAGACGATCCGCGTGTACGGTCTCGCCGAGGGTGACAAGTATACGGTTCAGGAGCTGACCCGCGCGGGCAAGATGCCGGCCGGCTTCACGCTGACCAAGCGCGAGCAGGGCGGCAACGCCCTGGGCGGCGAGGGCGAAAGCATCTCCGGCACGATCGCGAAACAGAATGTCGACGGCACGTTGGCCGAAGCCAACAAGCTGGTGTTCACAAACACCTACAGCGTAAAGTCGCCGGTGACGCTCACCAATGCGTTCTGGGCGCAGAAGGTGCTCCAGGGCCGTGACTGGAAAGATGGCGATAGCTTCAAGATTTACCTGCGCGCGGACAAGGGCACGCCGATGCCCGACGGTGCCGAGAATGCACCCGTGAGTGGTATGAAGCAGGTTGTGAAGACTGTTGAGAACGGGGACAAGTTCGACTTCGGCGAGATTGAGTACACCAAGCCCGGCACCTACACCTATCTCATCGCCGAGGCCACGCCGTCTCAAAACGACGCTAGCTGGCTGCCCGGGTTCGGGTATTCAAGCGCTTCCTACCGCGTCACGGTGACGGTGAGCGATAACGGCGACGGCACGCTGTCGCAGCCGGCAGTCAAGATGGAGCAGACCTACACCGACGACGGCGTGAGCCATGAGGACAACCCGATCAAGGTCGCTGACAAAATCGCCAAGATCACGAACACGTACCGACCGAAGGGGACCTCGGTAACGCTCAAGGCGAAGAAGCGCTTCACAGGTGGTGAGCTCGCAGGGAACGACTTCACGTTCCAGCTGCTCGACAACGACGGCAAAGAGCTCCAGGCTGTCCAAAACGACAAGGACGGCAAGGTCGCCTTTGCAGCCATCGACTACGCTACGCCGGGCGATCACGACTACGCCATCAAGGAGGTTGCCGGCAACGACTCGACCATCGTCTACGACGCGAAGGACGTGAGGGTCCACGTCAAGGTCACCGACGAGAAGGGCGAGCTGAAGGCGGTCGCCACCTACGACGGCGAGAAGGCCGTGCCGACCTTCACCAACTCGAAGCCGACGGCGGACGTCACCGTTGAGGCCACGAAAGTTCTCGCGGGCAAGGACCTGACGGCCGATGCGTTCACCTTCGGCTTGTACGACCAGGACGGCAATGAGGACGCTCGCGGCACCAACGATAAGAATGGCAAGGTCAAGCTGACCGTCAAGGGCCTGAACCTGGGCGAGTACGACTACACGCTCAAGGAGGAGAAGGCCGGCCAGTCCGTCGACGGCGTGGCCTACGACGCCAAGGAAGTCAAGGTCCACGTCAAGGTAGAGCAGAACCAGGACGACAACAACAAGACGAAGGTGACCGTCACCTATGACGGTACCGCTACGGCTCCCACCTTCAACAACACCTACACCGCAAAGGGATCCGTGGAGCTGACGGCGACCAAGACCATCAAGGTTGCGGACGGCTTCGATCACACGACGAAGCCTGCGGACGGCGAGTTCACCTTCGACCTGAAGGACGCTGCCGGCAACGTGATCGCCACCGCGAAGAACGATGCAAACGGCAAGGTCTGCTTCACGCGCGAGTTCCAGCTCTCCGACTTGGACGGCGCCGCGAGCAAGGACTTCACCTACACCATCGTGGAGCAGCCGGGCGCGGAGCCGGGCATGGTCTATGACAATCATGCCCTCACCTATACGGTGACGGTCACAGACGGCGGGAACGGAGCACTGAATGCGAAGGCGATCGTGACGAGCGCATCCGGCTCGGATACCTTCACCAACACCTACCAGCCGGCCGCGACCGGTCTGGCCCTCGGTGCGCAGAAGAGCTATGTGAAGAAGGACGACAACACGCCGATCGTCCCCAAGGACGGCGAGTTCACCTTCGATGTGTACGAGGGCAAAATGACTGCTGAGCAGCTTGCCGGGGCCAAGCCCGTCCGGACCGCGACCAACGGCGCGGACGGAAGTGTTAACTTCGACGCCTTCTCCTACGCGAAGCCGGGCACGTACGAGTACACTATCGTGGAGCGGAAGGGTGATCTGGCCTACGTGACCTACGACGACGCGGTGCATCATGCCGTGGTGACGGTTGTGGACAATGCCGGCACGCTGCAGGCGAGCGTCGCCTACGACGGCGCGGACGCCACGAAGCCCACCTTCACCAACACCTACAAGGCGAAGGCGACGAACTCCGGCGCGATCGCCCTCACCAAGAGCGTTGACGTGCACGACGGCAGCTATCAGCTAAAGGCGGGAGACTTCGCCTTCGAGCTGGTGGGGTCTGACGGTACGGTGCTCCAGACCCAGAAGAACGACGCCAAGGGCAAGGTTTACTTTAACGAGCTGACCTTCGACCATGCGGGCACCTTTCCCTTCACGGTCCGTGAGGTGCAGCCGACGGACGGCGCGCCGGGCGTGCCGGGCGTGACCTACACCGGCAAGACGTACACCCTGACCTACGTGGTGAAGGACAACAACGACGGCAAGCTGGTGGTAGAGAGCTCTACGGTGAAACCGAGCGAGGGCACCGAGAACGGCGTCACCCCCAATACCATGACGTTTGCGAACAGCTACCAGCCGGGTCAGACCTCCTACCAGATCTCTGGCACCAAGGTGCTTGAGAATGCCGACCCGGCCACCACGCGGACGCCCGCCGATGGCGAGTTCACATTCGCGCTGATTGACGTGGCCACCGGGCAGGAGATCGACCGGACCACGAACGTGGGTAAAGCGTTTACCTTCAAGGCCATCTCGTACACCGCAACTGGTTCGCATGCGTACCAGGTGAAGGAGGTTGCGGGCCAAGATGGCACCATCACTTACAGCGATGCGGTGCTGGACGTAACGGTGAACGTGACCGATGACGGCAGCGGCCAGCTGACCGCGACGGCGAACAAGACGGCTGCGGATCTGACCTTCACCAACACCTACACGCCGACGGCAACGACGGCGACGATTACCGGAACGAAGGCTCTGACCGGCCGCGACCTGGCCGAGGGTGAGTTCTTCTTCGACCTGAAGGACGCCGACGGTAACGTGGTGCAGACGGTGCAGAACGGCGCCGACGGCACGTTCGGCTTCGCGCCGCTGCAGCTGGACAAGGTGGGGACGTACGTCTACACCGTGTCCGAGCGGGCAGGGGCGACGGCGAACGGCGTCACCTACGACACGACGGTCTTTACCGCGACGGTGACGGTGACGGAGAATGCGGAGACGCACGCGCTGGAGGCGCAGGTTGCCTACAGCAAGGGCGGCAAGGCTGCGGATGCGGTGGCGTTCAGCAACAGTTACGCGCCGGCCGCGACTGAGGTGAAGCTGGGGGCCTCCAAGGTGCTGAGCGGCGAGGACCTGAAGGAAGGGCAGTTCTCCTTCCAGCTGAAGGATGCCGACGGCAAGGTGCTGCAGACCGCAAAGAACGCGGCGGACGGCACGGTGGGCTTCGAGGCGATCTCGTACGACAAGCCCGGAACGTACGCCTACAGCATCTCCGAGGTGGACGACGGTCAGAAGAACGTGACGTACGACGCGGCCGAGCACCGGGTAACGGTGACGGTGACGGACGACGGTGCGGGCCATCTGGTGGCGACGGTAACCTATGACGGCGCCGTGGCGCCGGTGTTCAAGAACACGTACACGCCGCCGACCACCCCGCCGACGGAGCCGCCCACCAATCCGCCGAGCAAGTCACCGGTGCCGAAGGAGGAGAAGCCGGGTCTGCCGTATACGGGCGATACCAGCTTGTCGCCGATGGCCCTGGGTGGCATCGCGGGCGGCGCGGTGGTGCTGATCGCCGCAGGCGTTATCCTGCGGCGCCGGAACCGGTAGCTACGGCGGCCGAGAAGGGCTTTGATTGAGGGCGGGTGGTCGCAGGGCGCGGCCGCTCGCCCTTTTTGGTGAAAGGCTATGTTAACCCGCCGTTTGCACGTCCGGCTCCAGATGGAACTCGTACTCCGGCTCCATCATCTTCTTCCGGATCTTTTCGTAGCGCCCGTCGTCGAGCTGCTCGCGCATGAGCGACGTCTTGTCCCCGACGCGTGCGGCCTCGCGCAGCCATCTGAACCACATCAGGCAGCTGTGGAGCCTGCGGGTCGATACGCCCTTGAACCTCTCGAGGAAGTGGCCGAGCGAACCCTGCGCTTCAGCATCCTCTGGACCGTGTCCCGCTCGTACCCGGTGAGCCTGCCGTGGGTCCTCGGGACCGCCCTCGCGGCGCCCTTCCCGCCCTTTCCGGACATGGCGTCCTCCGATCTCCCGGGGCCGGCCGATCCGGCCCTCAGGGTATCGGATTCCCAAATTTATCCGTATATGTGCGGATGAATGCGGGAGGCGTTCGGATGAAGTTGTATTCAAGGAAAGAGACTGACCCTTTGTCGCATTCCGTGCGGGTTATATGCAGGTATGCCTGCGCACGCTATCATGTATGGGTTAGACCGCAACTATGTACCTCATACGCGAAGGGATGCGCATGTATCTGAAGATCGACATGTTCTAGCCGGGCTTACCCCCGCAGTGGCGCCGTGCGCCCCATCAACTCTGCCGATTTTCACCTTCACGCATATAAAGGAGTCCCGCCATGCGCGACAAGCTCGAAAAGATCATCAAGGCCTACGAGGAGCTCGAGAAGAAGCTTTCCGACCCGGCCGTCGCCTCCGATATTAAGGAGTTCACGCGTCTCAACAAGGAGTACGCGCACCAGTCCGACCTCATCGCCGCCTCGCGCGAGTACATCGGCGCGCTCGATGACATCGAGGCCGCCAAGGAAATGCTCCACGATACCACCGATGCCGATGAGAAGGAGATGCTCCAGATGGACATCTCCGAAAATGAGGCCAAGCTCCCCCAGCTCGAGGAAGACATCAAGTACATGCTCATCCCGAGCGACCCCAACGACGACAAGAACACCATCGTCGAGATCCGCTCCGCCGCCGGTGGCGACGAGGCGGCCATCTTTGCCGGCGATCTGTACAAGATGTACCAGCGCTTTTGCGAGTCGCGCGGCTGGAAGACTACCGTGCTCGACTCCAGCCCCAGCGAGGCCGGTGGCTTTAAGTCCATTGAGTTCAAGGTCGAGGGCGACCGCGTCTACTCCGTTATGAAGTACGAGTCCGGCGTGCACCGTGTCCAGCGCGTCCCCAAGACCGAGTCCCAGGGCCGCATCCAGACTTCAACGGCTACCGTCGCCGTGCTTCCCGAGGCCGAGGAGATCGACGTCCAGATCAACCAGTCCGACCTGCGCATCGACACCTACTGCGCCTCCGGCCCTGGCGGTCAGTGCGTTAACACCACCTACTCCGCCGTGCGCATTACCCACCTGCCCACCAACACCGTGGTGCAGTCGCAGGAGCAGCGTTCCCAGATCCAGAACCGCGAGGTCTGCATGCAGATGCTGCGTGCCCGTCTGTACGAGATGGAGCTCGAGAAGCAGCAGGCTGAGCTCGGTGCCGAGCGCCAGAGCCAGATCGGCCACGGCAACCGTTCCGAGAAGATCCGTACCTACAACCAGCCCCAGGACCGCGTGACCGATCACCGCATCGGTTTCAACTCCACCTACAACGGCGTCCTTCTGGGCGATCAGCTCGGCACCGTGATCGAGGCACTCGCCGCCGCCGAGCGAGCCGAGAAGCTGGCACAGGCAGTCTAAGTTCCGCCGTTCTACCGAACGGCGGACCAGCCGACGC
>URNM01000030.1 GCA_900549185.1 uncultured Collinsella sp.
GACCGTAAGCCCGTTGGCGCACGTGAGCGGCAAGGCACTCGTGGTTCTGTCCGAGCCGCGCTCGCTGTTCGACGACTGCCTGCGCGCCTACGAGGATATCGAGGCCCGTGCCGGCGAGGCGGGGATTGACCGCCTGGACGGTCTGTACGTGCGCGCTCAACAGCTCGATTTTGGTGCCCAGCAGCGCCTGAACTACGTGAGCCTCATTCGTGCCGGCGGTGCGGTGACGGCCGAGCTCAAGATTGAGCAGCCGGCCATTGCGGGCTCGGACAATCGCTTTATGACGCGCATTCAGGAGGTCGTGGGCAAGCGCTATGCCTGCTTGTTTGCCATCCCCGACCGCGGTGCGCGCGAGTCGATGGAGCTCACCTTTGGCGATGAGGGCATTACCTTTGAGGAATCGCTGACCGCGGCGCCCGAAAATGCAGGCGTCATTGGCGAGCACGTACGCGTGGCAGCGGCAGATTCTGCCGACCGTGCCGCACGCCAGGAGGCCCACGCTTCCATTCGCGAGCGTAAGGTCGACGCGCTCAACGCCCGCTCGCTCGAGGCGGGCGCCGCCCAGGCAGCCGCCGGCGCCGCCGTGCCCACTATCTCGCGCGGACGCGTGACCTTTGTCGATGCCGCCCTGCCGCAGGGCGTGGTGGTGCCCGATGCCAACCTGGCCGTGTTCTCGATCGCCGACCTCAACGCCCGCATGGACGCCAACCGCGCGCGCAGCCGTCGCAAGGTGGACATTACGCAGATCACGTTCCCGTTTAAGCCGGGCGACTACGTGGTGCACGCTACACACGGCATCGCACTCTTTAGTGAGATCGCGCGCCAGGAAGTGGGCGGCAAGGAGCGCGACTACTTTTTGCTGGAATATGCCGACGGCGACAAGCTCTACGTGCCGCTCGAGCAGGTCGACCGCATCACACGCTATGTTGGCCCCGACGGCGATAAGCCGCGCCTGACCAGGCTCAACACCGCCGACTGGACGCGTGCCACGAACAAGGCGCGCAAGAACGCCAAAAAGCTGGCGTTTGACCTGGTCGATCTGTATACGCGCCGCTCGTCGATTACCGGTATCGCCTGTCCGCCCGATACGCCCGAGCAGATCGAGATGGAGGAGAGCTTCCCCTACGACGAGACGCGCGACCAGCTGGAAGCTATCGCCGACATCAAGGCCGACATGGAGGCGCCCAAGCCCATGGACCGCCTGCTGTGCGGCGACGTGGGTTTTGGCAAGACTGAGGTCGCCCTGCGCGCGGCGTTTAAGTGCGTGGACTCCGGCCGCCAAGTCATGGTGCTCTGCCCCACGACCATTCTGGCCCAGCAGCACTACGAGACGTTCTTTGAGCGCTTTGCCCCGTTTGGCCTTGAGGTCGAGGTGCTCAGCCGCTTCCGCACCCCGGCGCAGCAGAAGCGCGCACTCAAGGCGTTTGCCGAGGGCACGATCGACGTGCTCATCGGCACGCATCGTCTGCTTTCGGCCGATGTGAACCCCAAGAACCTGGGCCTGGTGATCATCGACGAGGAACAGCGCTTTGGCGTGCAGCACAAGGAGCAGCTCAAGAACCTGCGCGAGCAGATTGACGTGCTCACGCTTTCGGCCACGCCGATTCCGCGAACCATGCAGATGGCCACGAGCGGCGTGCGCGACATGAGCCTGATTACCACGCCGCCGACTGGGCGTCGTCCCGTGATCGTGCACGTGGGGGAGTACGACCCCGATGTGGTGAGCGCGGCGATTCGCCTGGAGGTGGGTCGCGGCGGCCAGGTGTACTACGTGTCCAACCGCGTCAAGACCATCGACGACGCCGTGGCGCGCGTGCACGAGGCCGCGCCCGAGGCGCGCGTGGGCGTGGCGCACGGCAAGATGAGTCCGCGCGAGGTCGAGGACGTGATGATTGAGTTCGCGACCAAAAAGATCGACGTGCTCATTGCCACGACCATCGTGGAGAGCGGCATCGACAACGCGACCGCCAACACGCTGATCATCGAGGATTCGCAGCGCCTTGGCCTGGCGCAGCTCTACCAGCTCAAGGGCCGTGTGGGCCGTTCTGCCACGCAGGCCTACGCGTACTTTATGTTCCCGGGCGAGCTGCCGCTCACCGAGGAGGCGACGGCGCGCCTGACCGCACTTTCCGAGTTCCAGGACCTGGGCAGCGGCATGCGCATCGCCATGCGCGACCTGGAGATCCGCGGCGCCGGCTCGCTTATGGGAGCCGAGCAGCACGGCAACCTGTCGAGCGTGGGCTTTGACCTGTTTACGCAGATGCTGGGCCAGGCCGTGGCCGAGGCGCGCGGCGATGACGATGCCGGCGTGGAGGCGGCGAGCGTGGGCATTAACCTGCCGGCCGATTACTTCTTGTCCGAGGAGTACCTGCCGGCGGTGGATCAGCGCGTGCTCGTGTACCGTAAACTCGCAGCGGCCGAGGACCTGGAGAGCATCGATGAGGTGCAGGAGGAGACCGAGGCTGCGCATGGCGAGCTGCCGCTGGCGGGACTCAACCTGTTCAATCGCGCACGAATCCGCATTCGCGGCGAGCGTCTGGGGCTCGAGAGCGTCACGCTCAGTGGCGGTCGCATCACGTTTTTGGGCGTCGACGTGCCCAAGAAGGTGGCCTTTGAGCTTAAGACCCGCTATGGCGCGGTGAACTTTCCCAAGAGCCGCAAGCTGTCGGTACCCTACAAGGCAGGCGCCGGTGCGGGCAGCGGCCTGGGTCGCGGCCTCGACGCCAACGACGGCACCGGCCCGGTGGCCGCGGCACTCATGCTGCTGCAGCAGCTGGGCGCTAGTGATGATGACTAGCGAGTCGACGCTGCAAACACCCTATTTGGGCACTCTGGTTCCATCGAAAGGAAAGCATGTTCGGATACATCTATAAGAAAGATGTCGCCATTATCGCGGTTGTCCTGTGTCTTTGTCTGGGCGTGGGCAGCTTCTTCGATTATCAGATCTCGAGTGCGCTGTTCAACATCGGCAGCATGTACGGCCGCTTTATCGAGGCGGCCGGCGAGCTGCCGTTTGAGCTGACGGCGAGTGTCGCGGGCGTTATGCTCGTGCGCTCGGCACGACCCGATTCCAAGACGAGCAAGTGGCTCGCCGTGCTGGGCGTTCTGATCAACGTGGGCCTGGTCGGCTACGAGATTATCGGATCGCTGCGCGTCGGCGGCAAGCTCATCGCGTTTCAGCTGGTTCTGACGTTTGCGTTGGTCATCGTAGCCAACCTCATCGCCTATCGCCTCACGCGCGACACCGACCCCGACGAGCTTACGCGCTGGGCGTTGATGGTACTGGCCGTGTGGGTCGCTCAGGCCATCATCCTCAACGTCATTGTTAAGCCGCTGTGGTCGCGCCCGCGCATGCGCGTGATCGAGGTCACGCCGGGGCTCAATTTTCAGCCGTGGTGGGTGATCGGCAATCCCGACAAGTGGACCTATATCGCCGCCGGCGTGATCAAGGACGGGTTCAAGTCGTTTGCGAGCGGACACACGGCGCATGCGGCGATCGGCCTTATGCTTGCCGGGCTTCCCGCGGCAGCCTTTACGGAAAAGCCTTCGCGTCGTCGCGTGGTCTTTTGGACGGCGGCTGTGGTTGCGGCGCTCGTCGCGCTTGGCCGCATCGTGATCGGTGCGCACTTTTTGAGCGACGTGAGCTGCGGTTTTGCCCTGGTACTGGCACTTGAGTGCCTTGCCGCGCGCATTGCCTATCCCAACGGCGTACAATAGCTCCGTTTGAATCATCTGGCCGATACCCGGTAAGAGAGGATTGCCATGCTCGCGTTTAACAACGATTATTCCCACGGCGCACATCCGGCAGTGCTGCAGGCGCTCGTCGACACCAATATGGAGCCGCAGCCCGGCTACGGTACCGATGCGCACACCGAGCGTGCCAAGCAGCTTATCCGCGAGGCCTGCCAGGCCCCCGATGCCGACGTGTTTTTTCTGGTGGGCGGCACGCAGGCCAACGCGACGGTGATTGACATGCTGCTCGCGCCGTACGAGGGCGTCGTTGCTGCCGAGACCGGCCACGTCGCCTGCCACGAGGCGGGCGCTATCGAGTTTGGCGGCCACAAGGTACTCACCATCCCCGGCTACGAGGGCAAGATGCACGCCGAGGACCTCGAGAACTATATCCAGGTGTTCTACGAAAACGAGAGCTACGAGCACACGGTGTTTCCGGGTGCCGTGTATGTGAGTCTATCGACCGAGTACGGCACGCTGTACTCCAAGGCCGAGCTCGCGGCGATTCACGCAGTGTGCCAGAAGCGCGAGATTCCGCTGTTTGTGGATGGCGCCCGCCTGGCCTATGCGCTGGCGGCCGATGAGTGCGACATTACCCTGCCCGAGCTGGCGCAGCTGTGCGACGTGTTTTACATCGGCGGCACCAAGTGCGGCGCGCTCTGCGGCGAGGCTGTGGTGTTCTGCGGCATGCACGCCCCGGCGCATCCCATTCCGCGTATTAAGCAGCACGGTGCGTTGCTGGCCAAGGGCCGCCTGACGGGCGTGCAGTTTGAGGCTCTTTTTACCGATGGCCTGTATTTTGAGATTGGTCGCCAGGCGATTGAGACCGCTCAGGCGCTGCGTCGCGTGCTGCACGAGCACGGCTACCGGTTCTTCTTGGAGACGCCCACAAACCAGCAGTTCGTGATTCTGCCCAACGAGGACATGGCACGCATTCGCGAGCATGCGGCAATCGAGTACTGGGAAAAGTACGACGAGACCCACACGGTGGTGCGCTTTTGCACCAGCTGGGCTACGACGCAGGAGGATATCGACGCGTTGGCGGCTGTCCTGTAGCCTGATGTAATGACAAGGGGCCGCCCTGCGCCTGGGCTTGGCGCAGGGCGGCCTTTGCTTTTGGGGGAGAAGGGTTGTATGACCGAGATGTCCGAGCCGACGATTCGCCTGGCGACGCCCGATGATGCGCCGGCGTTGCTTGCCATCTATGAGCCGTATGTGCTCCAGACGGCGATTACCTGCGAATACGAGGTGCCGAGCGTTGAGGAGTTCGCCGGGCGCATCGAGCGTACGCTCAAGCGCTATCCGTATTTGGTGATGGAGTTGGACGGGCGTCCGGTAGGCTATGCCTACGTGAGTCCGCTTAACAGCCGCGAGGCATACGACTGGTCGGTCGAGACATCGATCTACCTGGCGCGCGATGTACGCCACGGCGGGCTGGGCCGCAATCTGCACGATGCGCTCAAGCAATGCCTGGTCGCGATGGGCATCACCAACATGTGCGCCCTCATCGCCGTGCCGCACGACAAGGACGACGAGTACCTGACGCGCAACAGCCAGGATTTCCATGCTCATATGGGATATCGCCTGGTGGGCACCTTCGACCGCTGCGCCCAAAAGTTCGGCCGCTGGTACGACATGTGCTGGATGGAGCTGGTCCTAGCCGAGCGCACACCCAACCAGCCCAAACCAATCTGGTTCCCCGACCTTCTCGCCTAAAACCACCACGAAGGTGCCTGTCCCCATTGTGGTGGTTTTGGTGTTGGTTAGCCGATGGGCTCGGTGTATTTGGCGCGGTCGGTTCGTTGGATGCGCTTGGAGACGTGGAGCGGGCGGCCGTCGGTGTCGTAGACGTAGTCGGTGATTAGGATCAGCGCCTGCCCGCGCTCAACGTTGAGCAAAAACGCCTCGTTTTGCGAGGCATAGCACACCTCAAAGGTCTTATGCCCCTGTGCCGGTGCGCGATGGAACTCCTGTCGCAGCGCGGCGTAGAGCGAACCGTTGATATCGCGATCGATGAGCGTCTCGAAGCTTGGCGGCAGGTAGGTGGTCTCCAAGCACAGCGGCGCGTCGTCCAGGTAGCGCAGGCGGACAAGTTTGACGAGCTTGCTGCCCACGGCGGCGTCAAAGAACTTAGCTATGCTGCCGGCCGCCTTGGCAAAGCCCGAGTCCACGGTGCGCGTAGTGGGCTTCATGCCCTGGCCTTCGACCTGCTTGGTATAGCTCGAAAACACCAGGTTGTTCTCGTGGAGCGCGGGCGTGTCGGCCACAAAGGCGCCGCGCCCGCGCTCGGTGCGCACCAGGCCCTCATCAACGAGCACCTTAAGGGCGTGGCGCACGGTGCTGCGCGACAGCCCCGATTCGTCCATGAGCTCCATCTCGGACGGCAGCTTGTCTCCGCGTGCGTAGATGCCGGCGGCGATGCGGTCGCGAAGCGTACCCGCCAAGCGCTCGTATTGGCTCAGTTTCTTTTTAGATGAAGCGTTCATGCGATCAGCCTATATCTAACTTGTATGCTTATCTAAGCAAGCATGTATTCAACACAACAATAAAACCGCTGGTATCGAGCTACCGAAAACCTTACCAGCAAAATTTCTAAGATAAATATAGCATACAACTAGTCGACATAATCAAAACATGTATGTAACTTGTATGCCATCGAGAGCATCAAACGAGAAGAAAGGCTGATGCACGATGACTACTCAGGAACAGGTTAAGGACGTCGTCTCCCAGGTTTTGGCTGACAAGGCAGACAAGGGCGGCATCAAGCGCGTCGTGTGGATTGGCGCTGGCGGATCCAACGGTGGCAACTATCCTGCTCAGTACTTTATGGAGCACGAGGCCACGCAGGTCGTGAGCTCCAGCTACACCAGCAACGAGTTCGTGCACGCCACCCCGGCCTACGTCAACGAGAACACCCTGGCCGTCGTCGTGTCTATGCGCGGCACCAAGGAGACCATCGTCGCCGCTCAGGTCGCCAAGGACCACGGCGCCAGCACCATCGCCATCTATGTTGACGAGTCCGGCCTCACCGAGGTCTGCGACTACAAGATCCAGTACGACAGCCTGGCCGTCGACGAGTCCTGCATGGGCCGTACCAACTCCGCCGTCGTGACCATGATCGCCATGGAGCTCACGCAGCAGACCGAGGGCTATGCCGAGTACGAGACCGCTATGGCCGCGTTCGACTTGGTCGACCCCATCTATCGCAAGGCCTTCGAGTACACCCGTCCGCTCGCTGCCAAGTGGGCCGAGCAGAACGCCGACAAGCCCTGCATCAACGTGATGGCTCAGGGTCCGCTCTTTGGTGCCGCCTACGTCTTTAGCATCTGCAACGTGCAGGAGATGCTGCAGATCGACTCTTGCACCATCAACACCTGCGACTTCTTCCACGGCCCCTTCGAGATCCTGGACAAGCGCACCTCGCTGTTCCAGCTCATCAGCGTCGGCCGCAGCCGCTGCAACGACGAGCGCGGCATCCGCTTTGTCAACCAGTACGGTGGCGAGCGCGTCTATCAGCTCGACGCCAAGGAGCTCGGCCTCAACGACATCAAGGACAGCGTGAGCGAATACTTCAACCACCTGATCTTTGCCCCGATCCTCAACAACGTGTACATGCGCGCGCTCTCTGCCGTCACCCACAAGGACTACATGACGCGCCGCTACATGTGGAAGCTCGATTACTAGGGGATGGAGCAGCCTAACAGCTCGATGTCCTCATAAGTTGCGGTGGAATAGTTCCTGTTTGGGGGTCTGAAGCCTCTATTCAGGAACTATTTCACCGCAACCGCCAAATAATCCGCTGGGGACGGAGGAAAACGGATCACTGACTCAGACCAGCCCCTCAGTGATCCGTTTTCCTCCGTCCCCAGCGGATCATTTTTCCGCTCGCCGATTTGTGTCTTGAAAAATGTATATAACGACTATAACGTAGTATGAAACATATTGGAAACAATACCGAGGAGGCTGCGTTGAAGAAAAGCAATCTGGGCTATGTGCTGGTGCTGGTCGCCGCGCTTATGTGGGGCAGCATCGGAATCTTTGTAAACGGCATCTCGGCCATGGGCGTTTCGTCCCAGAGCATGGCTGCCTTTCGCTTGTTGGTCGGAGCGCTTATCTTGGCGCCGGTCCTGATGTTTATGGGCTGTCGTCCGGGTGAGGGGTCTACCGTGGCTCAGGGTCCGCTGGCCCTGTTCAAGGCAAGCCCTAAAGAGCTTGTTCCCTGCGCGCTTGTCGGTATCGTCGGTTTGGCCGCCGCCAACACCTGCTATTACGAGTGCATGGGCGAGGTGGGCATGTCCACGGCCTCGGTGCTGCTCTACACCTCGCCGGTGTTTGGCGTCATGCTCGGCCGCGTGCTTTATCGCGAGGACGTGACCCCCAACAAGCTCGTTGCCATTGTCTTTAACATCGTTGGCTGCGTGCTTGCAGTGACTAATGGCGACCTTTCCGGTTTCCATTTTTCGGTTTGGGGCGTCACGTCGGGCGTGATTGCAGGTCTTTGTGGTGCGTCGCTCGCGGTGTTTAGCCGGATAGCAACCAAGACGGTCCACCCGCTGGCTGTCACGTTTTGGGGCTTTGTTTTTGGCGGTGCGGTTATGGCGGCTATCGCGGCTCCGTGGCCGGATGTCGCCGCGGCAATGTCGCCACAGCTGCTGCTGCTGTTCCTTGGCTTTGGACTCATCCCCACAGCCGTGGCTTACATCTTATATATGCAGGGTCTGTCCATGGGGCTCGAGACATCGAAAGTTCCCGTCGTAATGTCATTCGAGACGGTCGTCACCGTACTGCTGGGCATTGGTGTCTACGCCGAGCCCGCCGGCGCGATCAAGGTTCTGGGCATTGTGCTGGTGCTCGCGTCCATCCTGATCATGAACACCGACTTCTCCAAGCTGCGCAACAGTGTGTTTGTCGGTCATGTCATTGAGAGCATGACCTTTAAGCCCAACGCGTGGTGGACCGAAAAATCTCAGGACATGGATCTGTTTAAGGAACGCACCGGCATCGCGCTGGAGCCCACCGTGCAGGAAAGCCCCTGGTACTTCGTGCGATAGAGGATTGTGCGCGGCGTCTGACCTGGGGTTATCCAGCCAGCGCCGGCCTATCCAGCCCCAACGTTTCAAGTACGTTAAACCCGTCAACGGTCGATTTTCACCCGCGAACGGTCTTTATACTAATTAGCAATATAGGCAACGTATAAGACGTTATAATGACCATAACGAAAAGGAGGAGGCAAGATGAATCAGATCATTCTCGCATCTCATGGCGGCCTGGCCGCAGGCGCCAAAGACACGCTCGAGATGGTTCTCGGCGACGTGTCGAACGTCCACGTCGTGTCGCTTGCTCGTGACGACAAGGAGCCCATCACCAATAAGGTTGAGGCTCTGATCGCCACGTTCAACGCGGACGACACCGTCTATGTGCTGACCGATATGCTCGGCAGCTCGGTCAACAACAACATGGTCGAGCTTTCCAAGAACGGCACGAAGTTCACGGTTGTCAGCGGTTTCAACATCCCGCTGGCGCTCACGCTCGCTATGAGCCCCGCCCCCGTCAAGGGCGCCGAGCTCGCGGCCCTCATCAACGAGGCCCGCACCGGTCTGACCAACCCCAACTCACCGGTCGAGGCCGCCGCGGCTCCCGCCAAGAAGGCTAAGGCGCCCCGTCACAGCTCCGGTCCCGCCAAGATCGTCCTCGCACGTCTTGACTACCGTCTGCTGCACGGCCAGGTCGTCTTTACCTGGACCACCAAGGTTCAGGCCGAGCGCATCATCGTCGTCGACAACGCTGCCGCCAACGATGACATCAAGAAGGGCGCTCTTAAGCTGGCCAAGCCCCAGGGCGTGCGCCTGAACGTCTTCACCGTCGAGCGTGCCCTCGCCAAGATGGACAAGCTCAACACCCTCGGCGAGCGCGTCATGTTCGTCTTTGGCAACACTGCCGAGATGCTGCAGTTCTGCCAGGGCTACAAGCTCGACGCCATCAACCTGGGCGCCACCGCCAACCACGACGGTGCCGATCAGGTCGGCGGCAAGGACAGCTCCGTCTTCCTCGACGCCACCCAGAAGGCCGACGTCAACCAGCTGCTCGACATGGGCATCAAGCTCTATGTCCAGCAGACCCCTACGTATCAGAGCGTCGACATCGACGCCAAGCTGTAATCAACCAGGCTTTTGCCTGACTGAAAGGAGAAGGGTATGAATACGTTCATCAGTGCGGTGCTCGTCGGCCTCGTCGGCGTGTTCTGCATGTGGGACTCCCGCCTGCTCGGTCGTCTTAACTTCGAGCAGCCCCTCGTTGGCGCTACGCTCGTCGGTCTGCTGCTGGGCGATGTGCCCACCGGCCTTGCCGTCGGTGCCGCCGTCGAGCTCGTGTCCATGGGCCTGGTGCAGGTCGGCGCCGCCGTTCCGCCCGATATGGTCCTGGGCGGCATCGTGGCCGCTGCCTTTGCGTGCCTGACCGATGCTTCCGCCGAGACCGCCATGACGATCGCCATCCCGGTCGCCGTCCTGGGTCAGCTCCTCGGCATCGTGTTCCGTTCCATCATCGCCGCCCTCACCCATGTGGCAGATAGCGCGATCGATAACGGAAAGTTCAAGACCGCCTACCGTATGCACATCTGCGCCGGCTCCGGTCTGTACGCCGTCATGTACTTCCTGCCGATCTTCCTCGCCGTCTTTGTTGGCACCGACCTGGTTCAGGCCATCGTCAACATGGTTCCCGAGTGGCTGTCCACTGGTCTGAACGTTTCGACCAAGATTATGACCGCCTACGGCTTGGCCCTGCTGCTCACCATGATGATCAAGAAGGGTATGACTCCGTTCCTGTTCATCGGTTTCCTGCTCGCCGCTTACCTCAACCTGTCCGTCATCGCGGTCGCTCTGATCGGTGTGTGCCTGGCTGTCGTCTTCATGGGCTTCAAGTTCAACGGTTCCCATGCAGCCGCCGGTGTCGATTCCGACTATGATCCGCTCGAAGACGACGAAGACTAAGGAGGAACACACTATGGCAACCGCAACCAAGGACGTGTCCCTGAACAAGAAGGTCAGCCAGTTCTTCTGGCGCTCCTGGGCCATCCAGGCCTCTTGGAACTACGAGCGTCAGATGAACATGGGCTTCCTCTACGGCATGGTTCCCACGCTCGATCGCCTCTATCCGGATGAGTCCGACCCCAAGCAGCTCGCTGCTAAGAAAGAGGCTTACCACCGTCATATGGCGTTCTACAACTGCACCCCGCAGACGAGCGCTTTCATCCTGGGTCTCACCGCCTCCATGGAGGAGGAGTACGCCAAGGATCCCGAGAACTTCGATCCCGATTCGATCAACGCGGTCAAGACCTCCCTCATGGGCCCGCTTTCCGGCATCGGTGACTCCTTCTTCCAGGGCACCATCCGCGTTATCGCCTTTGGCCTGGGCGTTCAGCTGGCTCAGCAGGGCTCCATCATGGGCCCGATCCTGGCCATGCTCATCTCCATCGTCCCCTCTGTGCTGATCACCTGGTTCGCAGCCAAGATGGGCTATCAGGGCGGCCACGAGTACCTGAGCAAGCTTCAGGGCGGCGACCTCATGGAGAAGCTCATGTATGTCTGCGGCATCGTGGGCCTTATGTCCGTGGGCGGCATGATCGCTACGCTGATCGGCGCCACCACCCCGCTGCAGTTCGCTGAGGGCACCGTCGTTATCCAGGACATCCTGGACGGCATGATGCCCCAGATGATTTCCCTTGGCCTCACCGGCCTTATGTACTGGCTCATCAAGAAGAACGTCAACACCGGTTGGCTTCTCGTGATCGCCATCGTGGGCGGCATCGCCCTCTCCGCGGCCGGCATCCTGGCCTAGTCGCGACCAAGCGTCTAACCGCTTTCCCCCGGGGGCCTGCCTGGCATCCCATACCCCAGGCAGGCTTCCATCCCTAAAATGCGACAATGGGATAGTCCCTTTGTCGCATCCTTAACGGGCCGGCGACTCGGTCCAAACCACGGTAACCCTGCGAGCGCCCGGCAATGTGGCGCCGCAAAAATCGAAAGGAATGTGTCAGATGTACGAGATCGACCTTAACCTCCCTAAGCAGATCGTCGCTGACGTCCTGTCCAACCACGAGATCCACAGCGTCGCTTTCGTCGGCTGCGGTGCCTCCATGTCCGACCTTTACCCCGCCAAGTACTTCCTGGCCAACAACACGGACAAGCTGAACGTTCAGATCTTCACCGCTAACGAGTTCAACTACGACACGCCTTCCTGGGTCAACGAGCACACCTTCGTGATCACCTGCTCCCTCGGTGGCTCCACGCCCGAGACCGTCGAGGCCAACAAGACCGCCAAGAAGCACAACTGCCCGGTCGTCTCCCTCACCAACAAGGCTGGCTCCGCTCTGACCGTCGACGCTGACTACGTCATCGTTCACGGCTTCCACGCCAACTTCGCTGCCAAGTGCGAGAAGCCCGGCTACGCCATCGCTCTTGCTGTCGAGATCCTTCAGCAGACCGAGGGCTATGACCACTACGAGGACATGATCACTGGTCTCACCAACGTCTTCGAGCTCTGCGAGAACGCCGCTCAGCACTGCAAGAAGCTCGCCAAGAAGTTCGCCGAGGACTTCAAGGACGACAAGATGATCTACTTCATGGCCTCCGGTGCCTCCGAGAAGATGGCTTATTCTCACGCCGCCTTCCTGTTTACCGAGATGCAGTGGATCGACGCCGCCGCCTACAACACCGGCGAGTACTTCCACGGCCCGTTCGAGGTTTCCACCGAGGGTAAGCCCTACGTCTTCTTCATGTCCGATGGCGCTACCCGTCCGATGGACGCCCGCGCCCTCACCTTCCTTGAGCGCATGGGCGCCAAGGTCGCTCTGATCGACTCCAAGGACTACGGCCTGGCCGACGCCGTGCCCGCGAGCGTCGTCACCTACTTCAACCCGCTGCTGCACCTCGCCGTTATGCGCGAGTACGGCAACCAGATCGCCGAGGCCCGTCAGCACCCGCTGACCATGCGTCGCTACATGTGGAAGCTTTCCTACTAATCACAAGTAAGTAGACCTTACGGGTTGATTGAGAGGGGATGGGGTTTGCGCCCCATCCCCTTTTTGCTTTGGGGGCGTGTCTGTCGCGCCGCAAAACCCCAGATGAAACCTACCAAAATAAACCTGACCCTTTTTGGCAGGTGGGAGGAGATGCGTATGATCAAGGCAGTGCTGTTTGACATGGACGGCGTGCTGGTCGATACCGAGTGGTTCTACAACCGTCGTCGCGTGGCGTTTATGGAAGAGAAGGGGTTCCACTTTGACGAGATCCCCGATCTTTCGGGGTCTAACGAGCCGGCCATTTGGGAGGCGCTGGTGCCCGACGATGTTGAGCTGCGCGAGCGCCTGCGCGTGGAGTACAAGCAGGTCTACAGCCCGGATCACCCCGTTCCGTATGCCGAGCTGCTCAACGAGCAGACGGAGCCGGTGATGCGCGAGCTGCACGAGCGCGGCGTGAAATGTGCTATCGCGAGCTCGTCCTATCGCGAGCTGATCGACGAGCTGGTGGAGATTGCCGGCATCGCCGACGTGCTGGACTACACCATCAGCGGCCACGAGTGCAGTGCGTTTAAGCCCGACCCCGAGATCTACCTGCGTGCCATGGAGACGCTGGGGGTGGAGCCTGCCGAGTGCCTGGTTATCGAGGATTCGCCTTTGGGCATCGAGGCCGGCAAACGTTCCGGCGCCCGCGTCTTGGCGCTGCGTCCGCACGAGGGCGTTAACCTCGATCAATCGCAAGCTGATGCCGTTATCGATAATCTGTCCGACATTTTGGTCGCTTTGTAGTGTCAATCCGCCGCGAGAAGCACGGGTTCACGCGTCTTTTGCTGCGGATTGGCTTAATTTGTCATCTATTTTGATCCGTTTGGCTTCGATTCGGACTAAGTGAGTAGACTTTTTGGCGCTGGCCGAGCACAATGCATATCTTCCTTTGTAAAACCGCAGGTCACAGAGTTGGCTGTTTTGGGTGTGCTCGGCAGATCGTAAAAAGTCTACTCACTTGTAATTTGGGCCTTTGGTCGTGGGGGTTGTTGGTCCCGCTTTGGTTGTCGAGGGAGGGTGAATTGAAGCGCCCTCGCACGCTCCGTGCTACAATCGCCGACATGCCTCACAACTACATCCGCCTTCGAAAGGAGCCTACGTGGCGAACGCCATCGATCAGCTCACGGACCGCGTGCTCATGCTCGGCCGTCTCACCATCGTCCGCCGCGCTATTACCGCCGTGGCGGTCACCATTTCCGCCGTTCTCCAGACATTTCTGATCCAGGCGTTCATCCAGCCCGCCGACCTGCTTCCGAGCGGTCTTACCGGCGTCGCGGTCCTGCTCGATCGCGTTACCTCGCTCGGCGGCGTTCACATCGACATCTCGCTCGGTATGCTCGCGCTCAACATTCCCGTGGCGCTCCTATGCTGGAGCGGCATTAGCAAGCGCTTCGTCATCTTCTCGATGATGCAGGTCGTGCTCTCGTCGCTGTTTCTCAACGTCTTTCACTTCGCGCCGTTTTTGGGCGACAAGATCATGCTCATCATTTTTGGCGGCGTAGTCTCGGGTCTGGGCGCTGCCATCGCGCTTAAATCCGGTGCATCTACCGGCGGCACCGACTTTATCGCGTTATGGGTCTCCAACCACACGGGCAAGACCATCTGGGGCGTCATCTTTGGTTTCAACTGCTTTATCCTGGCGATTTTTGGTTTCATGTTTGGCTGGGATAAGGCGGCGTATTCCATTGTGTTCCAGTTTATTTCGACCAAGACCATCGACAGTTTCTATCGTCGCTACGACCGCGTAACGCTGCAGATCACGACGCGCAAGGCGGACGAGGTCATGACCGCCTATGTTGACCATTTTCAGCACGGCATTAGCTGCGCCGAGGTCATCGGCGGATACAGCCGCGAAAAGATGTATCTGCTGCACGCCGTTGTCTCGACCTACGAGAGTCAGGACATTATCAAGCTGGTGTGCGACATTGATCCCGGGGCCGTGATCAACGTGTTCCACACGCTCAACTTTGTGGGCGGCTGGTGGGGCGGTCATGTCGACGAGCCCATGCCCACGGCCGTTCCCGATCCCGACAAGCCCGCACGCATGGCCAGCAGGCAGGCGCGCCTCAGCGAGCAGGACAGCCTGCAGCAGGACGACGGCAAGTAGGGTTTTGGCATTTTGCCGGCCTGGTGCAATCCTGTCCGCTTGAGCCTCCCGAAAGCCTCGCTGCTTTCGGGAGGCTCTCGTTTGCCCAGATAAAACCTACCAAAATGAAGCTGTCGCTTTTTGGTAGGGAGGGTGTATCGTTTTATCAATATGAGGTAACATGAAACTAGACGTTATATACGTATTAGTTATTTCAATATTTCGATAAGAGTGATTAGATATGCCTGCGCCCAAAAATGCACCGCTTTACCAGCAGATTTACGACGAAATCAAGGATGCGATCGAGAAAGGTGTTTATGCACCCAAGGAGCGTATTCCGTCCGAGCTTGAGCTAGCCGAGCAGTACGACGTGAGCCGCATTACGGTGCGCCGCGCCGTCGAGGAGCTGTGCTCCGATGGCTACCTGGTTAAGCAGCAGGGCCGTGGCACCTTTGTCTCCACGCCGCACATCAACCGCCAGTTCCACGCTTCGACGCTGCAGACGTTTACCGCGCTGTGTGCCGACAATGGCATGAAGGCGGGCGCACATGTGGTCGATCGCCAGATTGTGCCGGCACGTCAAAACGAGATGGAGTTCTTTGGCCTGCAAAAGGACGCGCTGCTGCTGCATATTAAGCGCGTGCGTACAGCCGACGGCGAGCCCATCTTTGAGGAGAACATCTTTGTGCCGTTCGACGCCTACCGTGAGCTGTTGACGGCCGATCTTGAGGACAAGTCGATTTTTGCCGAGGTCGAGCGTGTTGGCGGAACGCCGATTGTCTCGGTTGGCTACCGCACGGTCGAGGCCGTTCGTGCCAATACCGAGCAGGCGGCCGAGTTGGGCATTGCTCCGCACGATCCGCTGCTCAACCTGCGTGCCAGCTTTACCGGCCCCAATGGCGAGCCGGTCCTGATGGGTAAGCAGTACTACGTGGGTAGCCGCTACGTCATGGTCATGTAGGGTTGGTTCCGCCGTTCTGACGAACGGCGGACCGGCCGACGCTGCAAGCCCGCCAGAGCGGCAATCTGCCTTTCAGCTTCGGCGGCATGACC
>URNM01000031.1 GCA_900549185.1 uncultured Collinsella sp.
CTCGGAGATGTGTATAAGAGACAGGCCGTACTGGGCGCCGGCGGGAACCGTCACCTTAACGACCTCGTCGGGCATAATGCCCTCGACCTCGATCTCGCAGCCGAGCGCAGCCTGCGCAATCGAGATATCGCTCACCAGGTACAGGTCGTCACCGTTGCGCTTAAAGCGCTCATGGTCGGCAACGCGCACGTTGACAATCAGGTCGCCCGAAGGCTCGCCGCGAAGGCCGGCCTCGCCAAAGCCGCTCACACGCAGCTGGCGACCGGTCGAAACGCCGGCGGGAATATCGATGTCGATCTTTTCGTGCGAAGGCGTGCGGCCCTGGCCGTCACAGGTCTCGCAGGGATGATCGATGAGCGTGCCCTCGCCGTGGCAGTCGGGGCAAGGCGAAGAGGACTGGACCTGGCCCAAAAAAGAGCGCTGGACCGTGGTGACATAGCCCGTGCCGTGGCAGCGGCTGCACTGTTTTTCGGTCGCACCGTCAGCCTTGCCCGTACCGTTGCAATCCTCACAGGGAGCAAGGCGGTCATAGCTGATCGTCTTTTTGCAGCCGAGCGCTGCCTCCTCGAGCGTCACCGAAAGCGAGATGGCCATGTCACGTCCGCGACGACGCTCACGACGGCTGCGGGCGCCACCGCCGGCACCGCCGCCAAAGAACGACGAGAACAAGTCGTCCATGCCCATGCCACCAAAGATATCGTTGATATCGACGTAGCCCGAACCACCAGGGCCGTCGGCGGTGCCGTAACGGTCGTAGTTAGCACGCTTCTGCTCGTCGGAAAGAACGGAATAGGCCTCGTTGAGTTCCTTGAACTTGGCCTCGGCCTCGGGGTCGTCCGAAACATCCGGGTGTACGGTACGGGCCTTCTTTAGAAACGCGCGCTTAATCGTCCGCGCGTCGGCATCCTTGTCGACGCCAAGCACCTCGTAGTAATCCCTATTTTCCGACACGACCGAATCCTTCCGACTTTCATTATTGTCACAGTGCGTCCTATACCCAAGCTGGGCCGACCGCAAACAGAGGGTTTGATGTTATTGCATTTGATACGGCGAAAGCATGGCCCGTTGCGAGCAGCTCGCGAACCAAACCGACACGAGCGCGAACATGAAGCCGTTGGCAAAACCGTTGGCAAACTGCATCGCGCCGCGCTTCCACCACAGCAGACTGCGATGAAGCACACCGTCCGAAAGCACCATGAACAGGCCCATGGTAAACGGAATAAAGCACATCACGGCAAAGGCCGAGAACACGCCCGAGATGGCCGAGAGTACCAAAAACGGTGCCACGATGCCCATCAGGTAAAAACCGGTACGAGCTTTGCCTTCCAAGCGCTCGGCCTCAACATGGGCGCGGCCGACCAGGTCGCCGCCCGCGGCACCGTTGGTGCCAGCATGACCCATGCCGCTAATGCGGACCTCGTCGCCATCGTGCGTGCCGGCAGGAAACTCAATCGTCTGCTCGGAGGTTACGCGAGTACGACCGCTGCCACCGCAATCAGGGCAGGGGTCGGCCACGACCTTACCGGAACCGCCGCACTCGGGGCAGACCGACTGGAACGTGCCCGCACCAAACAGGAAGGACAGGTCAACGTCGATGTGGCCGCGGCCACCGCAGCTCGGGCAGGTATGTGCATGCTCGGAGGAGACAGAACCCGAACCGCCGCAGTTGTTACAGGTATCGAAGCGCGTGTAGCGAACGGTCTTGCGGGTACCGCCCTTGGCCTCCTTGGCGTCGAGTTTGATATCGACGACCACGTTGGCGCCGTTCTCGGGATTATAGGCAGCCTGCCCACGACGCTGCTGGCCCCAAGCGCCGCCAAAAGGAAAGCCGCCCTCAAAGGGATTGCCATAACCCGCGCTACCGGCGTAGCCGCCACCATAGGGCGAAGCCGTAGGAGCGCCGGCGAAGGGGTTGCCCGAACGCATGGCGTCGTAGCGCGAACGCTTCTGCTCGTCCGAAAGCACGGCGTAGGCCTCGGAAACCTCTTTAAACTTTTCCTCGGCATCCGGCTCTTTGTTGACGTCCGGATGGAGCTTGCGGGCCTTTTGCTGGAAGGCCTTTTGAATATCACGCGAGGTGGCGTCCTTGGAGACACCCAGAATCTCGTAGTAATCTTTTTCGTTCATCGTCGCCATGCGCGGCAACCTCCTGCTCACAGCAGCGTATATATTCCGGTAATTCTACCCGAGCGGCCTAGGCTAGATCCCAAAACAGCTCGAACAGAACATTTCCATCGAGCCAGCCCAGGTGTGTCGGCGCCAGACGAGCTCGAACATGGCCCGCGAGGACGTCTGCCGAAGTGAAGGGTCCCTCATGGACCCCGAGCGTCTCGGGCACCCAGGTGGCAAGGCCCAACTCGAGCGCGCGATCGCAAGCAGCTGTCAGCTCGCCCGTTGGGATGACGCAAGCCGTACGAACCAACTGGTCGGACGCAATACCACGCGTCATGCGACAAGCGAGCATCAGGTCTTCAGCCGCAGCCTCACGCTGCGACAGATACTCGAAATCAAACGTCGTCGCGGCATCGTCACGTTGCACCAGTCGCACGCGGTACGCATCGCCGCGAGCAGACACGCCGGGAAACAGCCCGGCCAAGCGATCAAAATCCTCGGCGTCGAGCATACCGGCGGCAGAGCGACCCAGGCCCAAATAGCCCTGGCCGGTCCAGTAGGCAATGTTATGGGCGCACTCATGGCCGTCGAGCGCGTAGCTCGCCACCTCATACGGGTGATAGCCAGCGGCACCCAGGAGCTCGCGTGCCACGTCCATGCACGAAGCTTGAAAATCCTCATCAGGCTCGAGCGACTCGTCGCGGCACGCCATGCGATAGAGGGGCGTCCCCTCCTCGAGCGTGAGCGGGTAAACCGACACATGATGCGGAGCCGCCGCCAGCACGCCATCGAGCGTGCGCTTCCAACTCACTGCGGTCTGCCCGGGAAGTCCACACATAAGGTCGCACGACACGTCAAGCCCAGCGTTCTTGACCATCGCGATAGCGGCGAGCGCCCGATCGGCATCGTGAATACGGCCGATGGCGGTAAGTTCGGTGTTATCGAGCGTTTGCACGCCCAGAGAGACGCGTGTGACACCAACCTTGGCAAGCGCAGCGGCAAGCTCGGCGGTCAGCGACTCGGGATTGGCCTCGCAGGTAAACTCAACGGGGGCGCACCACGCACGAATACGCCGCGCCAGCTCCACCAGACGCTCCCCCGCCAGCGACGGCGTGCCGCCGCCAACATAGACGGTGCGAATCTGATCGAGGGCCCCGGCCTTGCCAAAAGCATCGAGGCGCGCGTACAACTGCTCAAAATAGGCATCGAGCGCAGCACCAAGCTCGCAAGGAGCGAAACTGCGCGAATCAAAGTCGCAGTAGCGGCACTTTTGGGCACAGAACGGCACGTGCGCATACAGCGCGGTAACGGCCACCCTTAAGCCTCCAGCGGATGAGGTGGCACCGATTCGCCGGCGGCAAGGACAGCCTCGCAGGCCACCACATCGCGCTCGATCTCATCGACCAGCGCCATGAACTCCTCATACGTGGAGCAGCGCACCACATGGGCACGCCAAGCTGCAGCATGGGGCATGCCTTTTAAGTACCAGCTTGCGTACGTGCGGGCACGCGACATGAGCGGCAGGAGCTCATGCGTCAGCGTTAGGTGCTCACGCAGGGCGTCTAGGCGCTCGACGGAGCTGCGCGCCGGCACCGGCGTGCCATCGAGCGCAAGGGCGCGAGCATCACCAAAGACCCAGGGGTTGCCATAGATGCCGCGCGCGATAAACACCGCGCTGGCACCCGAGTCGCGCAGATGCTCCGCGGCATCCTCGGCGCAGAACACATCGCCCGAACCGATCACGGGAATCTCGACAGCGTCGGCAACCTCATCGACGACAGACCAATCGGCCTGCCCCGTATAGAGCTGCGTGGCACAACGACCGTGCACGGCAACTGCGGAGGCGCCCGCCCCTTCGAGCATCTGGGCAAACGTTGCGGCGTTGCGGTCCTCGGCATAAAAGCCCTTGCGGATCTTTACGGTCACGGGCACATGCGCCGCGCCCACCGCCGCCTCGACGATCTTCTCGGCCAAATCGGGCGTGCGCATAAGGGCAGAGCCCTCGCCCTTGGTGACAACCTTTCGGGCAGGACAGGCCATGTTGATATCGATGAGCGACAGGCGATCGCCCACACGCTCCTCGACGGCGGCGACGGCACTCGCAAACTGATCGGGCTTGGAGCCAAAGAGCTGCACGCAAATCTGCTGCTCCTCGTCGGCCGGCAGTACCAGACGCCACGTTTTGTTGCTGGCATAGGCAAGGCCCGCCACGCTCACCATCTCGCTGTAGGCAAGGTTGGCACCGCGGCGGCGACACATGATGCGGTAGGCGGGGTCGGTCACGCCCGCCATGGGAGCCATAAGGAACGGCTGCTCGGCATAGGCGCCCAGCAGCCGCTTGCTGTATTCGGAAAGCGCCATAGACCTACTCGTCCACCTTGAGGATCGCCATAAAGGCCTCCTGCGGGACCTCGACCGATCCGATGGCCTTCATGCGCTTCTTGCCCTCTTTCTGCTTCTCGAGCAGCTTGCGCTTACGCGAGATATCGCCGCCGTAGCACTTGGCAAGAACGTCCTTGCGACGCGCTTTGACGGTGGAACGGGCGATGATCTTGTTACCGATAGCACCCTGGATGGGCACCTCGAACAGCTGACGCGGAATAATCTCCTTGAGCTTGTCGCATAGGCCGCGGGCAAGACCGTAGGCCTTGTCCTTGTGGACGATAAAAGACAGCGCGTCCACCTCGTCGCCCGAAAGCAAGATATCAAGCTTCACGAGCTCGGAGGGACGATACTCGTTGAACTCGTAGTCGAGCGAGGCATAGCCCTTGGTACGGCTCTTGAGCTGGTCAAAGAAGTCCAAAATGAGCTCGGCAAGCGGCATATCGAAGCGCATCTCGACCGATTTGCTCGTGAGATGGATCATGTCGGTCGTCACGCCGCGGTGCTCGATGGCGAGCTGCATGACGGCACCCGTATACTCGGGCGGACAGATGATCTTGGCCTTGAGGTAGGGTTCCTCGATACGCTCGATACGTGTGGCCTCGGGCAGGTCCTGCGGGCTGCGGACATCGATCATCTCGCCATCGGTCTTGTACACGTGATAGTCGACCGAAGGACTCGTGGCAATGAGGTCCAGATTGAACTCGCGCTCCAGGCGTTCCTTAACGACCTCCATATGCAGCAGGCCCAGGAAGCCCACGCGGAAGCCAAAGCCGAGCGCCACCGAGGTCTCGGGCTCCCACACCAACGACGGGTCGTTGACGTGTAGCTTATCGAGCGCGTCACGCAGGTTCTCGTAGTCCTTGTTATCGATCGGGAACAGGCCCGTATAAACCATGGGCTTGGCCTCGCGGTAGCCGGGAAGCGGCTCGGGGCAGGGATTCGACGCCCACGTGAGGGTATCGCCCACGCGAACGGCCTCGGGGTCCTTCAGGCCCGTGACCACGTATCCGACCTCGCCGACCGTGAGCGCGTCGACCGGGGTCTCGGCGGGACGCTTGACGCCCACGCCATCGACCAAAAAGTCGCCCTTTGCCTGCATCATGCGCAGGGTATCGCCCTTTTTGATGGAACCGTCAAAGACGCGGACCGTGGCGACGACGCCACGATACTCGTCGAAGTATGAATCCAGAATGAGTGCCTTGAGCGGCGCGTTCGCATCGCCCTTGGGCGGAGAGATCAAAAAGACAATGGACTCCAGCAGATCGTGGATGCCCTCGCCGGTCTTGCCCGAGACACACACGGCATCATCGGCAGGGATCGCCAGGTCATCCTCGATCTCGGTCTTAACCTCGTCGGGATGAGCCGAGGGCAGGTCGATCTTGTTGATGGCCGGCACAATGTCCAGATTGGCGTTCATGGCGAGCGTCGCGTTAGAGACGGTCTGCGCCTCGACGCCCTGCGTGGCGTCGACAACGAGCACCGCGCCCTCACAGGCTGCCAGCGAGCGCGAAACCTCATAGGTAAAGTCCACGTGGCCCGGCGTATCGATCAGATTGAACTGATACGTCTCGCCATCGTCGGCGTCATAGGACACGCGAACGGCATTGGACTTGATCGTGATGCCGCGCTCGCGCTCGATATCCATGGTGTCGAGCAGCTGCGACTCCATGTCGCGCTCGTCGACGGTATGGGTGAGCTCGAGAATGCGGTCACTGATCGTGGACTTGCCATGGTCGATGTGCGCAACAATCGAGAAGTTGCGGATGTGGGAAATGTCAATTGAAGTATTCATGCGGACTATCTTACCCGAGCGGTACAAAAAAATGGAGCCTGTTCCATAAAACAGGCTCCATTTATGCGCGTAATCTGTGTGGTGTGAAATTTACAACTTAAGCGTTGATGCTGTTCACGAGCTTGGCAAGACCGGACTTGCGGTTGGAAGCCTGGTTCTTGTGGATAACATGCTTGGCGGCAGCCATGTCGAGACGCTTGGTGACGGTCTTGAGGGCAGCCTGGGCCTTCTCGGCGTCGCCCTCGGCGACGGCGGACTGGACGTGCTTGGTTAGCGTCTTGAGCTCGGACTTGACAGCCTTGTTACGCATGCGAGCTGCCTCATTGGTGCGGATACGCTTCTTCTGAGACTTGATGTTTGCCACTTCTGGAGTTCCTTTCGAGTTCCTTGCAAAAAATGTATGACACCTCTGAGACACGGTGAGGTCATGCAAGCGCCTACTATAGCACGCTCCCCCTCAAAGGGATAGAACGAATTTGTCAAATAGGCAGGTATCATCACGATTTTCTCAAGATGTTCGTAATCCAGAGCAAAAGCGCGGTCTGAGAATCGGCCGAACCCTTGAGCGCGAGCTCCACATCAACGGCACCCTCGAGCGCTGCGACGAGCTCTGCCATCGAAAAGCGACGTGCCCAGGTCAGGTGATTCTTGACCTGCCAGGACTGGAGTTTGAGCGTTGCGGCCAGCTCACGACCCTGTCCGCGCGCATCGAGCGCCTTGGCAACGATAAGCTCGCGAATGCGGCCGCACAGCAATGTGTACGTCCACACGTAGCTCTTGGCGGGCATTAGATTGAAGAGCTCGAGCGAACGGCGCATGTCACGGGCCGAGACCGCATTGAGAAAGTCCCAGGGTTGAACCTCGGCCGTTCGTACAATCCAGCGCTCAACGTCGGCAAGCTCAATCTGGGGCGCCTCGACCATCTGGGCAAGCTTAGCCAAGTCGTTATCGAGCATGCGCGTGTTTTCACCCGAACGCGAAACGAGCTCCTCGGCGGCCGCCGTCGAGATCGACTTGCCGTGCTGCGTCGCCATCTGTTGCACGCGGCGCGGTAACTCCCAGCGCTTGGTGCCGGAGCAATCGATCACGGCCTTCTTGTCGATCTTGGCGATCGCCTTATACAGGCGCGTGTTCTTGGCAAGCGAGTCGGCGATGATAAGGCAAACCGTCGTGGGGCTGGGACTCGCCAGATAGTCGACAAGCGGCTCGGAGATCGCTTTGGCGAGTTTTGAGCAGCCGTCAAGGATTACCAGGCGAAACTCGCTGCCCATGGGAAAGGTGTTGAGCGATCCGATAATCGACTCGATATCGGGGTCTTTGGTCATATCGCGCTCGTCGAGGTTGAATTCGACCATGCCCGTCTTTTCCAGACGCGCCTTCATACGTGAGACAGCATGGTCGCGTTTGACTCCGTCGGTACCGACGATCAGATATGCCGGCAACAGACCGGTTTCGGACATCGCGCTCCCCTCCCGCAGACCTTCGTATTCGTTCCGTGCCATTCTAGCCCAGGGGCCCACCACACGCCAACGACGTCCTCACAGTCGCTGGCATCGCATCGCAAAGCCATTCGCAGTTGGCATGACGGTAATGTCGCCGTATTCGATAGTGCACGCGAACACGCCGCCCGCATCCTTAACGGCATCGATGCAGGCATCGGACGGATGGCCGTATCGATTCCCCTCGCCCGCACTCGCAAGGGAAAGCTCGGGCTTCAGGACGTCCAGCAACTCACCATCGACTGAAACCTTGGAGCCGTGATGCCCAAGTTTAAGTACATCGATATCCCCCACCTCCTGCACGAATTCTCGTTCTTGGCCGAGCTCGGCATCACCTGTGAGGAGTATGCGCAGGCTCTTGCCTTCCTGAACATAAGAGAGCATCAGGACAAGCGAGTCCTCATTTCCCTCGCCATCCACGGACTCGAATGGCCACATCACGCGGGCGCAAAATGAGCCGATGTCGACCGTATCCCCACGGCGCACCTGCCGATACTCCACGCCAGGTCGGTTCAATACCTCGGCAGGAGCATCCTCCAACGCATCCGCCGCCACGGCAATCGTTCCGACCGAAAACCGTTCGAGCACGGCAGGCAGACCACCCCAGTGGTCCTCATCCCAATGCGTCACAAAGACGGCATCGATATGGTGCACGTTATTGCGAACCAACGCCGCTACCACGCGCTCGTCGAGCCCGCAGTCGACGAGTGCTACCGCGCCGCCCTGGCGGATAAGAATCGCATCCGCCTGGCCCACATCGAGCACCGTCACCGAAGGCGGAGCGAATCGATCCCAGTAGACGTACGGAATCGCAGCCAAGAGCACCAGGCATGCAAGCCCCACCGCCATAGGACGTGCACGGGGACGCGGCCACCAGACCAGCAGAACCGCCAGCAAACACGGCACTAGGTAAATCCACACGCTATCGGGCGACACACTCACGGATGCACCAGGCACGACGGCAAACAGCTGCTCGAAGAACAGCGCGCAACGGGCGGCAATCATGGGCACAACGAGCGCCCAGGTCCGCAATGGAGCCACGAGCGAAAAGGGAACCAGCACGATCGACACAGCAAGCAGTACGCTCACCACCGGACCGATGACTGCATTTGCCAGCGAAGCAATGAGCGAGAACGTACCGAAGGCAGGAATGGTAATGGGAAGTGTTGCCAGTTGCGAGCACAGCGTGACGGAAAGTATGTTGGCAACGCCCGATGGCACACCCAGCTCACCCAAAGCGTAGGTAGCATACGGGCAAAAGCACAGGATGGCAAAGACGCTGGCACATGAAAGCTGAAAGCCCATCTCGAACAGCACCGTCGGCCTCAGTAGCACAAAGATGGACATGGTTACGAAGAGTGCCGATGCGCCGTGCCGACGACGACCCGCTCCGTTTACGACAAGCGTCGCGAACACCATGCAGCACGCGCGCACGGCCGAGGGAGACGCGCCCGTAAAGGCAGCGTAGCCCACAAGCGTTATCGCCAATATCACCCGCTGAAAACCACGTGAGCACCGAGTCTTTTGCAATACGCCCTCGATCACAAACCCCACGATAGCCAGATGGCTGCCCGAGACGGCGATAAGATGCGCCGTTCCCGTCACCGAAAACCAGTCGCCCGCCGGCTGGGCGCGCAGCTCGGCCGAACGACCACAGACGACACCGGCTATGAGCGCACGTGCCGGGTCGGTCGCAGGCGCGATGGACGCAAGCAGCCAATTTCGCAGCCGAAGCAGCGGCCCCGGAGAGCCCTCATCGACCGACACAATCCGAACGGCTTTAACCTTGCGCACCTCGCCTCGGAGCACGCGCGATCGTCCATACGCATCGTTCTCAAAACGTGAAACGCGACCGATAACACGCACGTGCGCCCCGACCTTAAGCTCGAGGTCGCACGATAGGCGAACCGTTGCCAAGTTCTTACCGCCCGCACGTGCCTCGCAGGTATAGGAATACACGTCGTCGTTTATGGATGGATCGCCCTGCACGACAAACTCGAAGCCGCTTGCCGCTCGACCGTCGAGCGCCTTCGAGGCGCTGAGCGCGCCCGCAGCCCACCACGCCGAGACGATCGCTCCCGCCACGAGACCGACGGACGCGGCATACAGCCACCGCTTCCAAGGAGCAAGCGGCGCACAAAATTGAGCCAGCACAACGAATACCGCCGCCGCAACGGGAATGGCCCATAGCAGCCCGACCGCCGGCGCCTGCTCCCTCAGCAGCACATCAGCGGCCACGTTGAGCACCAAGGCGCAGCTCATGCACACGCCGGCACACAGAGCCATCGTCCACGGCATCAAGGGCCGCGGAGGCATCACATGCTCGCGCTCTGTCGCACTCATACGCAGATGCAATCTTTGATTTTGGCAAGCTTCTTCTCGCCGATTCCCGACACACGCATCAGATCGTCAACCGAGGCAAAAGCACCGTTCTTTGTCCGTTCATCGATAATCGACTGGGCCATGGAGGGACCGATGCCCGGGAGCGTCTGCAGCTCTGCCGCGCTTGCCGTATTGATGTTGACTAGGCCCGTTGCGCCACTCACGCCCAATGATGCGGAAGCCCCACCATCAACACCGGCTTCCGCAATGGACGCCTGCTGCTCCCCCACCGTTGGAACGTGAATCTTCTGCCCATCGACGACCTTAGATGCCCGGTTAAGCCCCGTAACGTCTGCCTCGGGCGTAAGCCCGCCGGCGGCATCAATCGCCTGAGCCACCCGCGCGCCGTCCTTGAGACGATATACACCGGGCGACACAACGGCGCCGTCGACATCGACATAGACCTCTGCCGCGGCAGAAGCCTTAGCCGAAGAACCTTCGGATGTCTTTCCGCTCGAGGCATCACCGGATCCCGGCTCCACCAACGAGCCTGAACCGTCAGTGCGCTCAAACGACACGCCACCGGCACCGCCGCCAAGGTTCGCCATCGCCAGTCCACTCGCCATCGCAATGACGACCAGTATCGCCATCACCACTGCCTTATGACCGAACAGCTTGTCCGCCAAGCGGTCCATCCGTTTGACTCGTTCGTGTTGTTCGCGCTGCGCCATAGCAAAACCTCCCAACACCATCGTGTCAGGAAAGGAGCTCCACAACAGCCACGCTCCAAAACCGGTTTTAACGGTCAAACCAAAAACCGACCAAAACCTTGCACAAATCTGTCCATTTATTCAGGCACACGTCAGCAAATGAACACTTAGCCGCAAAATGCCCAGATAGCAAAAGGCCGACGATGCAGGCGCATCGTCGGTCTATGCACAAATTTACTCGTGATCTTGGTAAATCTCACGCGGAGCAAGCTCCGAATGTTTGCGTTTTAAGGTCTTAGGGGCCTTATACGTGTTGCTGGAGAAGTCAATGTACTCGGTCTGCTTAAGCAGACGCTCGATCATCTCCTCGTGGTCGAACAGCTCCCAGGCCTCGTGCACGGCATCGAGTTTGGCGTGCGTCTCGGGACGACGCGGCATAAACAGCGTGCAGCAGTCGGGCGCCGCCTCGGTGGAAATATCGAACGTGCCGATCTCCTGAGCGCGCGCAATGATCTCCTGCTTGTCCGAACCGATGAGAGGGCGGAACACGGGGATCTTCACGGCCTCGTTGACGGCCATGATGTTCTCAAGCGTTTGGGAGGCAACCTGCCCAAGCGATTCGCCCGTAACGATGGCCTTGGCGCCCTCGATGTGTGCAATGCGCTCGGCAACCGAATACATAATGCGGCGATACATGATCACGCGCAGGTTGCTGGGACAGGTGACCGAAATCTCACGCTGGCAGTCGCCAAACGGCACCACGTACAGGCGGCCGATCTGGACACCCGGCTCAAGCGCACGGATGATGTCCTGCACCAAATACTCGCTCGTGTCGGGCGTCTGCGGACGACCGGAGAAATGTACCGGCACGCACACCGCGCCGCGACGCGCGAGCATCCAGGTCGCCACCGGAGAATCGATACCCGACGACAGCAGCGTCACGACCTTGCCGGCAGAACCCACCGGCAGACCGCCCACGCCGCGCTCGGAGCGCGCGTACACATAAACGCTACCCTGGACCACCAGTACGTGCACCATCGCATCGGGGTCGTGCATTTGAACCTTTTTATCGGGGAAGGCCTCACACAGCACCTCGCCCACCTGACGATTGATGTCAATCGAGGTGAGCTCATAGTCGGTATTGGAACGCTTGGCGTGCACCTTAAACGAATCGAAGGAACCAAACTCGCGCAGCGCCTTCACGGCGGCGGCGCAGTACTCCTGCGGGTCGCGGTTGGTGTGATACGCCAAAGACACACGGGCAACGCCGGGAACGGTGCGAATGACACGCGCCGCCTCATCGGCCTGATGCTCGTTAAAGGTCACGAGGATATAACCGGAAATTCGAGACACGGCATTCACGGAAAAGGCGGCCAAGGCCGCCTTGATGTTATCCATGAGGATATGCTCAAAATGTGCGCGGTTCTTACCCTTCAGTCCAACCTCGTGATAGTGGACCAGGCAGACGCGAGCCGCCATTTAGGCTTCAGCAACCTTGTGGCCGAGCGCCTTCTCGTAACGGGCCTCGTCGTAAGAGATGTCGCCGTCGACAATCTCGTCCATAGCCATCGAAATGGTATCGGCACCGGAAAGCCCGATGGTGATGTCATCGACATCCTGGACGGCAAGCACGCGGTTGTGCTGGCCACGCAGCATGCTGTTAATGTCGCAGGCGCGCTTGGAGGCAAGCGAAGCGAGCAGGAAGCGGTTGTGATCGGTCTTCTCCAGAAGATCGTCAATGCAAGGCTTTACAACGGACACGGACCTCAGATCCTTTCATGCATATCGAGAACGCGGACGAGCTCATCGGTCGCGCGGTCGAGATCGTCATTAACCACGACGTCGTCGTAGCGGTCGGCAAGGGCAAGCTCATCGGCGGCGTTTGCCATACGCAGCTCAATCGTCTCGGGCGTCTCGGTACCGCGACCGACCAGGCGCTCGCGGAGTACCTCAAGCGAAGGCGGCTTGATAAAGATCAACACGGCCTCGGGGAAACGCTCCTTCACCTGCAGGGCGCCCTGGACATCGATCTCCAAAATCAGAGATGCGCCAGAGGCGAGCTTGGATGTGACCTCGCTCACCAACGTGCCGTAGCAGTTACCGTGGACCTCGGCCCACTCAACAAACTCACCGTTTGCCACGCGGCGGTCGAACTCCTCGCGCGTCAGAAAAAAGTAGTTGACGCCGTCGACCTCACCTTTGCGTGGTGCTCGCGTGGTAGCCGAAACCGTCAGGCCCAGGTTCGAGCGGCGCTCGCGCACACGAGTGACGAGCGTACCCTTCCCTGCGCCTGACGGTCCAGAAATCACAAAGAGCTTGGAATCCTGAGCGCTCACTTATTTGGTCAGCTGCTCGAGGAGCTGCTCGCGCTGACGGACGCCGAGGCCCTGGACGCGACGGGTAGCGGAGATACCAAGCTCCTCCATGATCTTGGCGGCCTTGGCCTTGCCATAACCAGGAAGAGACTCGATGAGGGTGGAAACCTTCATGCGGGAAGCGATGGGGTCATCGGAGTTGAGCACGGACTCGAGGGACTTCTCGCCCTTCTTGATCTGCTCGCGAAGCTCAGCGCGGGCGTGACGTGCGGCAGCAGCCTTCTCAAGAGCCTGCTTACGCTGCTCATCGGTAAGCTGAGGGAGTGCCATTCGTACCTCCAAATAGTTGGGTTATATCTGATTCAATAATTGGCATTTTAGCACGTAGAACGTACAAAATGCCCAATCGCGGCTCCATAGGTTAGACGATACCCGCAAAAAGTGCAATATACTGCGCCCAAAGTTAAGCCCCTGACCTGCGATTCCACACAAAGGATGGGAAAGTTTACGCAGGCACAGGGGCTATTTTGTGCTAATGAGACCCAAAAGTGGTGACTTAGGGGAATCTTTTAGGCGACGTTTTCGACCAGCTCGGCGACGATGGCGTCAAAGGCGGCAACCGGATCGTCGGCGCCGGTGATGGGACGGCCCACCACAATGTGGCTCGCACCGCGCTCGATAGCCTGGGAAGGCGTCGCCACGCGGGACTGGTCACCAAGGGCGGCACCCACCGGACGCACACCCGGAGTCACGATCAGGGCATCAGGGCCCAGCAGCTCACGCATGTCGTGAGCCTCCATCGGCGAGCACACAATGCCATCGATGCCGTTGGCCTGAGCGAGCTTTGCCAGGCGGGCGGCCTCCTCGGCCACGGGCGACTCGACGCCGATCTCGCTCAAGGCATCCTGATTCATGCTCGTGAGCACGGTGATGGCGACGAGCTTGGCGCGGTCCTCGCGCGCCTCCTCGGCACCCTCGCGGCAGGCAGCGAGCATGGCGCCCGAACCCAAGCCGTGAACCGAGAGCAGGTCGGCACCGGCAAGCGAGGCCGAACGGGCGGCACCGCGAACCTGATGCGGAATATCATGGAACTTAAGGTCAAGGAAGACCTTAAAGCCCAGGTCCTTAAAGGTCTTGACGATCTCGGGGCCCTCAGCGTAATAGAGCGTCATACCAACCTTAAGCCAGGCGGCATGGCCCGAAAGCTCGTGGGCGAGCTCGAGCGCACGCTCACGATCGCAGTCGAGGGCGACGATTACGCGGTCGCGGGCATCGGTCTCTAGCATTCGAAAGCACCTACCAGCTCGTTGATGTCCTTTACGCCCTGGGACTCGGCCCAGGCCTCGAGCTCATGCGCGATCTTGAGCGAAGCGCACGGATCGACGAAGTTGGCCATGCCAACCGACACGCAGGTGGCACCGGCCAGGATAAACTCGGCCGCATCCTCGCCGGTCATGACACCGCCGACACCGTTGATGGGGATATCGACGGCCTGGGCGACCTCCCAGACCATGCGCACGGCGATGTGGTGGCACAGCGGGCCCGAAAGGCCGCCCTTGGGCTTTGCCACGCGGGACTTGCGGGTATGGACGTCGATGGCCATGCCCTGGATGGAGTTAATGACCGAAAGGCCGTCGGCGCCGGCGGCTTCGAGGGCCTTGGCGATCTCGGCGACGTTGACCGGCGCCATCTTCACGAACAGCGGCTTATCGGTCACCTTGCGGCAGGCAGCCATAACGGAAGAGGCGCCCTCGGGCGTAGAGCCCATGGCGGCACCGCCGGCGGCGATGTTGGGGCAGCTCACGTTGATCTCGTAGCCGGCAGCCCAGGGGCATAGCTCGACATACATCTCGAGCGCGCGCACAAACTCGTCAACGGAGTGGCCGGCAACCTGACAGATGACCTGGCAACCGTCCTTGGACAGTTGCTCGAGCCACGGGCCGGACTCGCGGGCAAAGGCGGCCACGCCGGGGTTCTGAAGGCCCACGGAGTTGATCATACCGCCGGGGATCTCGGCCATGCGGGGCGCGGGATTGCCGGGCCAGGGCTCGGCTGCGCAACCCTTGGTGGTGATGGCGCCCAGCCGGGAAACATCAAAGAAGTTCTGGAACTGCCAACCGTAGCCAAAGGTACCGGCTGCGGTGTTGATGGGGTTCTGCATCTTGACGCCGCCGAAATCGACGGCCATGTTCACGGTACCCACTAGAAGACCACCACCTTGGAAGCATCGAACACGGGGCCGCACATGCAGGCGCCCTTCATACCGTCAACCGTCTCGACATTGCAGGTGTTGCAGGCGCCAAAGCCACAGCTCATCATGCGCTCGAGCGACACCTCACAGTACACACTGGCCTCAGCGGCAGCGGCGGCGACTTTCTTCATCATGACGGCGGGACCGCAGCTGGCTACGTAGTCGTAGCCGCCCTCGCCGAGCAGCTCGGCTGCCGGGTCGGTGCAAAAACCTGTCTCTTATACACATCTGACGCTGCCGACGACTAGTCGAGTGTAGA
>URNM01000032.1 GCA_900549185.1 uncultured Collinsella sp.
GGCTTGCGCCGACCGCGCTGCGCTAAAAACGCGCCACTGGCGCGTTTTCTTTACGCTTTGCGCCCTGGCGGGTTCGAATCCCTCCTCCTCCGCTGTATTTGCTTGTTGGGGACTCAAAACAAAAAAAGCCCCCATTTCCGGGAGCTTTCTCAACCAAAATGGCGGAGGAGGAGGGATTCGAACCCTCGTGACCTTATACAGGCCAAACGGTTTTCGAGACCGCCGCATTCAACCACTCTGCCACCCCTCCGCGTGGGGTAAAAACAAAGCAGGCTCGAAGGCCTGCTTTGGAATTAACTGGCGGAGAGTCAGGGATTTGAACCCTGGAGACGCTTTTGACGCCTACACGATTTCCAATCGTGCTCCTTCGGCCACTCGGACAACTCTCCGTTAAATGCGAAAGTCAGTATACACGAGGAATCGCAAAGTGCAAACAGAAAAGTTGGCATTTTTTAAAACGCTTGGCCGCGCTTGGCGTTGCAGTGGGGTTTGAGGTGCCAAAAAACGGCTTCCGACCAGTGTGGTTGATCAACTCAATTGTTCAAAAGGGGTATTCATAAGCGACTTGGCAATGAATTTAAAAATCTTTGGGTGGTGCTGTGGACCACCGGTATGCATTTTGTGACCACAGCCTTGTGCCCGTTGACCTGTGGCTTGGCTCAGCTTGTCCCCACGGCACCGTATCTTGTCCACAGATTCGTCAAGCTTTTGGTCAGCATTTGGTTGGAATGCGCATGAAACGTCGTGCGAGTATGGGCATATGTGGAGGTCATGAGGTTGTAGCTGCAAATTCTTGCAGCCTAGGAGGTTGAAAGATATTATTACCAAGTCTTTTCCTGCTTCAGGCGCACCTTCACGACCTGAAGCCACATTTGCCCAGAGGAGGTGACAATATGAAGGCTTATGAACTGCTGTTCTTTGTTGACCCGTCGCTCGACCCCGAGACTCGTCTCGCTGTTATGAAGCGTATCGATACCACGATCGCTGAGGGCGCTGGCAAGGTCGACTCCGTTGACGAGTGGGGCAAGCGCAAGCTCGCCTACGAGATCAACGACCTCACCGATGGTGACTACACCCTCATCAACTTCCACGCAGATCCTACCCAGATCGCCGAGCTTGATCGCGTCCTGCGCATCACCGACGCTGTGGTCCGCCACATGATCGTCCGTCGCGACGACCAGGAGTAAGACTGTCGTTTTGGACTGGGCTTGTGCCCCAAGAGGAAGTAGTGAGTTATGAGCATCAATCGAGTGAACATCACTGGTAACCTCACCCGCGATCCCGAGCTGCGCGCCACCGCCGGCGGAACCCAGGTTCTGTCCTTTGGCGTCGCCGTGAACGATCGTCGCCGCAACGCGCAGACTGGCGAGTGGGAGGACTATCCCAACTTTGTCGACTGCACCATGTTCGGCACCCGCGCCGAGGCCGTGAGCCGTTTCCTGGCAAAGGGAAACAAGGTCGCGATCGAGGGCAAGCTGCGCTACAGCTCTTGGGAGCGCGACGGCCAGCGCCGGAGCAAGCTTGAGGTCATCGTCGATGAGATCGAGTTTATGAGCTCCCGTGGTGGCCAGGGTGGCTACGATCAGGGCGGTTACGCCCCCGCAGCTCCCGCGCCCGCAGCACGTCCTGCCGCACCGGTGGCTACGCCGCCCGCGGTCGACGTCTACGATGAGGACATCCCGTTCTAAGGGTTGTTCACCTATTTTTGAGTGAGAGGCGGCTTCGGTTCGCCGAAGTTGCCAAATGAAAGGTATTTTGACATGGCTAATGATTTTTCTGCACGTCAGCCGCGTCGTAAGTACTGCCAGTTCTGCAAGGAGAACACTGAGTTCATCGACTATAAGGACACTCAGCTTCTCCGTAAGTACATGACCGACCGTGGCAAGATCAAGCCCCGTCGCGTCACTGGCGCTTGCACGCAGCATCAGCATGACATCGCCAACGCCATCAAGCGCGCCCGCGAGATGGCTCTCCTGCCGTATACCGTCCCCGTGGTTTCCTCTCGTGGCAACCGCGACCGCGGCTAAGAAGGGAGACACATCATGAAGGTTATTCTTCTCGATGAGATCAAGGGCAAGGGCGGCGAGGGTGACGTCGTAGAGGTCGCTCAGGGTTACGCTGAGAACTTCCTGTTCCCCAAGAAGCTCGCTGTTGCCGCCACCAAGGGCAACCTCAAGCAGCTTGACGAGCGTCGCAACAACATCGCCAAGCGCGAGGCCGTCCGTCTGGCTACCGCCAACGAGACCAAGGCTGCCTTCGAGGGCAAGACGGTCACCGTTGACGTCAAGGTCGGCGACGAGGGCATCCTCTTTGGCTCCGTTACCGCCGCTATGATCGCTGATGCCATCAAGGCTCAGCTCGGTATGGACATCGACCGTAAGCGCGTCGAGCTCGGTAAGCCCATCAAGGTTGCCGGTGCCCACACCGTTGCCATCTCGCTGTACCGCGAGATCAAGGCCGAGGTTGTCGTTCTCGTCGGCGTTACCGCCGAGGAGCTCGCTGCCGAGGCTGAGGTCGAGGAGGCCGCTGAGGTCGCCGAGGCCGAGACCGCCGAGGTCGAGACTGAGGCTGCTGCCGAGTAGCATTTGCTGCAACGCAACAATCTTGTTCTAAGAAGGGCGCTCTGGGAAACCAGGGCGCCCTTTTGTTTTTTGCGCTGAGTGAGTGTCATGGTGAACGTTGCGTCGAAGTCCTATATACAGGACCGTTCATCCGTTTGGTTCGGTGATGATTGGCGGCGCGCGGCGCGTTTTGGGACCGTGGCTGATACTATGGATGCTCGCAAGCGATATGAATGAGGATGCTCATGGCATATGACGATAGGGAGACCGGGCTGACGGTTGAGGACCGCGGCTCAAAGTTGGGTCTTCCCCAAAACCAAGATGCAGAGGCCAATGTACTGGCCGCTATGCTGCTATCGCCCGAGGTGGTCGAAGAGGCCCAGGTCGAGCTGCAGCCCGATGACTTCTACCGGCCCATTCATAAGACCATCTATACCGCGATGGTCGATATGTACAACAGCCGCATTCCCATCGACTCCATCTCGCTGATCGATTACCTGCGAAGCATCAACAAGCTCGATGCCGTGGGCGGCGAAGCGTACATTTTGGAGTTGATGGGTCAGACTCTGTCGCTCGTCAACTGGCAGCATCATGCCGCCATCGTTCGCCGCGATTCGATGCTGCGTGAGCTGATCGGCGCCACCAACGAGATCAACGCGCTGGCATATAACGCCCCCACCGACACCAAAGAGGTTGTGGAGCTAGCCGAGAGCAAGCTGCTCAAGGTCACGGCACGCGAGGTCAAGTCGAGCTACAAGACGCTTACCGAGTTTATGGTCGAGGCCTATAACGAGGCCGAGGAAGTGTGCCAGGCCGGTGGCCAGGCTGCGGGCGTGCCCACGGGCTTCCCGTCGCTCGACCGCATGCTCATGGGTTTCCGTGAGGGTCAGCTCATCATCATCGGCGCCCGTCCTGCCGTAGGTAAGACGTCGTTCGCTCTGAACCTGGCACTTAACGCTGCCGCTGCTGGTTATACCGTCGGCTTCTTCTCGCTGGAGATGTCGGGCAAGGAAATTGCCCAGCGTCTGATTTGCGCCTACGCCATGATCTCGATCAGTGACTTCCGCATGGGTCGCATTAGCCCCGAGCAGTGGGCCAATATCAACGAGGCCACGCAGACCTTGTCCAAGCTCGATATTCTGATTGACGATACGCCCGGCACCACAGTGACCGAGATTCGCGCCAAGAGCCGCCGCATGCTCCATAACAAGGAGAAGGCAATCATCATCCTGGACTACCTGCAGCTGGTGAGTCCTCCGCCGGGACGCCGCTCCGAGAGCCGTACCGTCGAGGTTTCGGAGATGTCGCGTGGTCTGAAGATCATGGCCAAGGAGCTCAAGATTCCGCTCATCGCGCTGTCGCAGCTCTCGCGTCAGGTCGAATCCCGTACCGGCAAGCGTCCGCAGCTTTCCGACCTTCGTGAATCGGGCTCTATCGAGCAGGACGCCGATATCGTCATGTTCTTGGACCGCTCCGCCGACGAGGCCGAAGCCTCGCGCGACGATCGACCCGACGAGGGCGTTACGCGTATCGTCGTGGCCAAGAACCGTTCGGGCCCGATCGGCGACGTCGACCTGATGTTCCTGCCGGCATCCACCAAGTTCTATGAGCTTGATGGGGCACATGCCGAGGAGTAGGACAGGCGCCCGTTGCACGGGTATACTGGGAATGTTTTGTGCTTCTGCGTGCCGGCGTGGCGCGTAGACAGTCCATGAATGTAAGGAGTAAACATGCCGTCAACCGTTTTGGTCGGTGCCCAGTGGGGCGATGAGGGCAAGGGTAAGATTTGCGACCTGGTCGCCGGCGACTTCGATGCCGTCGTGCGCTACTCGGGCGGCAACAACGCCGGTCACACCATCGTCGTCAACGGCAAGAAGTACGGCCTGCACCAGGTGCCCTCCGGCATCATGTATTCTGACCACGTGTCGGTGATCGGTAACGGCTGCGTCGTCAACCCCAAGGTTGTCCTTGAGGAGATCGATATGTTCGAGGCCGACGGCATCACCACCAAGAACCTCAAGATTAGCGGCAACGCGCATGTCATCATGCCGTACCACATCGATCTGGATGGCGCCTTTGAGCAGAAGCTCGGCAAGAAGAACATCGGTACCACCAAGCGCGGCATCGGTCCGTGCTATCAGGACAAGATGGCCCGCATCGGCCTGCGCATGCAGGACATGCTGGACGAGGCACTGTTCCGCGACAAGCTGGAGACCGCTCTCGCCCGCGTGAACCCCGAGCTCGAGCTCATCTACAACCTGCCCACCTACACCGTGGACCAGATTTGCGACGAGTACCTGCCGATGGCCGAGCGCCTGCGTCCCTACATCACCGAGACGAGCCTGCTGCTCAACAACATGATCGATGAGGGCAAGGACCTGCTGTTTGAGGGCGCCCAGGCGACGCTACTCGACATCGACCACGGCACCTATCCGTACGTGACGTCTTCCAACTGCACCGCCGGTGGCGCCATCACCGGCTCCGGCGTGGGCATGAAGAACGTCGACCGCGTGCTGGGCGTCATGAAGGCCTACATCACCCGCGTCGGTTCGGGCCCCATGCCCACTGAGCTTTCTTATGAGTCCGAGGCCGGCCACATGCTGACCGAGGAGGGCTATGAGTACGGTGTGACCACCGGTCGCCGTCGTCGTTGCGGCTGGTTCGATGGCCCCATCGCCAACTATGCCTCGCGCGTCAACGGCCTCACCGACATCGCCGTGACCAAGCTCGACGTGCTTTCGGCTTTCGACACCATCAAGGTGTGCGTGGCCTACGACGTCGATGGCGAGCGCTATACCAGCGTGCCCGAGCATCAGGTTCGCTTTGAGCACGCCAAGCCCATCTACGAGGAGCTTCCTGGCTGGAAGTGCGATATCACCGGCTGCCGCAGCTTTGAGGAGCTGCCGCAGGAGGCTCAGGACTACGTGGCGTTTATCGAGGATCTGGCACACACCCGCGTGACGTTCATTGGCGTCGGCGCTGGTCGCGAGCAGATCATCAACCGATTCTGGAAGTAATCGGGACTATTTGGTTATTGCGATATACCCCTTTGCAGCCCGGACGGGCGGCCGAGGGGTATATTTGCTTACAAAGGGCTCGCGCGGAGCGGGCCGTTCATCCATAGAGGAGGCACCCTTGAAGGCGGACACTCAAACCATCGACATCCTGTTGTTGGGCAGCGGCGGCCGTGAGCATGCTTTGGCAGCTAAGCTCGCAGCATCACCGCGCGCCGGCAAGCTCTACATCGCGCCGGGCAACGGCGGCACCGCGAGCTGCGGCGAGAACGTTGTTCTCGACGACTGTGATCCTGCAGCCGTGGCGGCGTTTGCGCAGAGCCACGGATGCGGACTCGTGGTAATTGGCCCCGAGGCTCCGCTCGTGGCGGGCGTGGCCGACGCCGTGCGCGCGGCGGGTATTCCCTGCTTTGGCCCGGGTGCCGAGGGTGCCCAGATGGAGGGCTCCAAGCTGTTCTCCAAGCAGCTCATGGAGCGTGCGGGCATTCCGACGGCAGCCTACGGCTCGTTTACCGACGAGGCTTCGGCTCTCGCCTACGTACGCGAGCAAGGCGCCCCGCTGGTCGTCAAGGCCGACGGCCTTGCCGCAGGCAAGGGCGTTATCGTGGCGACCGAACTTGAGCAGGCCGAGGATGCCGTGCGCGAGTGCTTTGGCGGCACCTTTGGCGATGCCGGCAACACCGTGGTTATCGAGGAGATGCTCGTTGGTCCCGAGTGCTCGCTGCTGGCCTTTACCGACGGCAAGACCGTGCGCCCCATGGCTACCTCGCAGGACCACAAGCGCGCGCTCGAGGGCGACAAGGGTCCCAACACCGGCGGCATGGGCGTCTACAGCCCGGTGCCCATCGTGACCGATGAGGAGCACGCTACGATGGTGAAGGTCATGGAGCAGACCGTGGCCGAGCTCGCTGCCGAGGGTATCGACTACCGCGGCTGCCTGTATGGCGGCTTTATGCTCACCCCCGCCGGCCCCAAGGTGCTGGAGTTCAACGCCCGCTTTGGTGATCCCGAGACGCAGGTCGTGCTGCCGCGCCTTAAGAACGACCTGGTTGAGGTCATGCTCGCCTGTGCCAACTGCGAGCTCGATCAGATTGAACTCGACTGGCGCGACGAGTGGGCCGTGGCCGTTGTCCTGACGAGCGCGGGCTATCCCGGCAGCTACGAGAAAGGCAAGGTCATCACCGGCATCGCCGACGCCGAGGCCATGGAGAACGTGACCGTGTACCATGCCGGCACCGCCGTGGTGGACGGTCAGCTCGTGACCAACGGCGGCCGTGTGCTTGCCGTGACCGCTCTGGGTGACACGTTCGAGAACGCTCGCAACCTTGCCTACGAGGCCTGCGAGAAGATTGATTTTGAGGGCAAGACCTTGCGTCATGACATCGGCCTGCGCGCGCTGCGTGGCCGCGACGCCTGGGATGCCTAAAGTCCGAGAGGGATGAGACGGATGGACGAGAAGAACGAAGAGCTCGTGGATGCACAGATCGTCGAAGAGGACAGCCGCATGTATGGGCACGCCGAGGGCGAGCCTGGTGGCGAGGTCGCTGACGAGCCGGCACTGGTGCTGGGCGACGACGACCCGCACGATGCCGAGCTGCACGAGAAGATTCTTTCGGAGGAGTGCGCCTGGAAGGGCAAGATCCTCGACGTCCACCGTCTTGAGGTTGAACTGCCCAACGGTCACCGCAGCGCCCGCGATATCGTTCGCCATCCGGGTGCGGCGGCCGTTGTGGCACTGACCGAGAGCGGCAAGATCGTACTGGTGCGTCAGTACCGCACCGCCATCGACCGCGTGACGGTCGAGATTCCCGCCGGCAAGCTCGATCCAGGCGAGGACCCGCTCGATTGCGCCAAGCGCGAACTGCATGAGGAGACGGGCTTTAGGGCCGGTCGCATTCGCTTTTTGACGTCGATTGTCACGTCCTGCGGTTTTTGCGATGAGATCATCCACATCTACTTGGCTACCAAGCTCGAGTTTGATGCGCCCAACCCCGATGATGACGAGTTTGTCAACGTGGACCTGGTGCCGCTACACGAGCTGATCGACGCCGTGCTCGACGGCAAGATCGAAGACGCCAAGACCGTCGTAGGCGCGCTTGCCTGCGACAGCATCGCGCACCGCCTTGGGGGCACGGAGCTTTAACGAGTGGGGATAGCCCTGGGACAAGTACTACTGATTGCTTTGTCCCAGGGCCTTACGTTGCTGATATTTCTTTGAGGATCACATGCTGAAGAGGTTTCTTTCGTACTACAAGCCCCAGATGGGGCTTTTTGTTGCTGATACTGTTTGTGCTCTGGTGCTTGCCGCCATTGACCTGGCGTTTCCCATTATCCTGCGCAATTTGACCGGTGGGCTGTTTACTCAGGGTCAGGCTGCCATTATGCAGGCGCTCGGCATGATCGCGGTGGGCTTGGTGCTGATGTATGCCGTCCGCTGCGCCTGCCGCTACTTTGTGAGCTATTGGGGTCACGTGATGGGTGCGCGCATGGAGTCCAAAATGCGCGAGGACCTGTTCGACCAGTATGAGCGCTTTAGCTTTGCGTACTTCGACCGCAACAGCTCGGGCGACATGATGAGCCGCGTGGTCAACGACCTGTTCGATATCTGCGAGGCGGCGCACCACGTGCCCGAGTGGATCATCATCTGCGGCATCGAGATTATCGGCTCGTTTGTGATCCTCTTTACCATCGCCCCGGTGCTGGCGCTCGCCATGGCCGTGGTGACGGCGGCGTTTGCGGTCATCATGTTTTGGCAAAACATGCGTATGCGCGAGGTCTTTAGCGACAACCGCAAAAAGATCAGCGGCATCAATGCGCAGCTGCAGGATTCGCTGGCGGGCATGCGCGTGGTCAAGAGCTTTGCCAATGAGGAGACCGAACGCTTCAAGTTCCGCGCCTCCAACAATCGCTATCTTTCGTCCAAGGAGAACATGTATCACGCCATGGGCGTCTATACCGCGACGTATGGCCTGCTCTCGGGTGTGCTCTATGTGATCGTGGTGCTGCTGGGCGGCTGGCTGGTCGCCCAGGGACAGCTGCAGGCGGTCGATATGGCGACCTTTGCACTCTATATTTCGCTGTTCTGCACGCCGCTTGAGACGCTCGTCAATTCGGCCGAAACGTATCAGAAGGCTATCGCCGGCTTTAAGCGTATGGACGAGGTGCTCTCGACCGCGCCGGATATCCAGGACAAGCCGGGCGCCACTGATCTGCAGGTGACTGCCGGCGCCGTGGAGTATCATGACGTGTGCTTTAACTACGAGGACGTTGAGCTGGGCGAGGGCTATGCCGACGAGCGTCCCGTTATCGACCATATGGACCTGTCCATCAAGCCCGGGCAGACCATCGCTTTGGTTGGCCCTTCGGGCGGCGGCAAGTCCACGACCTGTTCGCTGCTGCCGCGCTTTTATGACGTGGCTACCGGATCCATTAGCATCGACGGTCAGGACGTGCGCGATGTGACGCAGCAGAGCCTGCGCCGCGCCATCGGCCTGGTGCAGCAGGATGTCTACCTGTTTGACGGTACGATTGGCGAGAACATCGCCTACGGCAAGCCGGGTGCTACGGCAGAAGAGATCTCCGAGGCGGCCCGTCGCGCCAATATCGATACCTTTATCGAATCGCTTCCGCAGGGCTACGACACCGTGGTGGGCGAGCGCGGCAGCCGTCTTTCGGGCGGACAGAAGCAGCGTGTTGCCATCGCGCGCGTGTTTCTCAAGAACCCCAAGATCCTGATCTTGGACGAGGCGACGAGTGCTTTGGATAACGAGAGCGAGGAGGCGGTGCAGGAGTCACTCGAAGAGCTGGCGCGTGCCCGCACCACGATTATCATCGCCCACCGTCTCTCGACCATTAAACACGCCGATGAGATTGCGACCGTTGAGCATGGTCGCGTTGTGGAGCGTGGCACGCACGAGGAGCTTCTCGCCCGTGGCGGTACCTATGCCCGTTACTATCGAATGCAGTTCGAAGGTGCGCGTGCGCACGAGCTCGACTGATTGATATGACAGGAAGTTTATGGCTGACAAGAACCCTTTGACTCCGGAAGAAGTGACGGAGTTATTCTCCGAAATCGATGCATCCGGCGTCTTGGATCCCACGCTCGCCAAAAAGCGTACCGAGCGCATGCGTGAGAAGGAGGCTGCGGCCAAGCGCGGTGACAAAGCGGCGCTAGCGCAGCTGCGCAGCGAGGACCGCGCGAGCCAGGCAAAACATACCGACCCGCTGTCCGAGGACGATCCTTCGGGCTCGCAGGTGAGCCATACCATTACGAAGACCGCGATGGCCGTGGTCATCGGTATTTTGGTGCTGATCGTGGGCATGCAGATTGGCTACGGCGTGATGCGTCGTCTGAACACCGCCAACCTGTCCGAGAGCGTTTCGGTCGATACCGTTTCGACGGCGCTGAAGGGCGGCCTTGAGTGGGGCAACGGCTTTACGCAGTTCCCGCTCGACTTCACCGTCGATGAAGCCGATGAACGCACGGGCACGGTCGAGGTGACGGTGTTGGACACATCGTCTGCCAACGAGCTCGAGCTGCTGTCCAACGGGCAGATTCAGGCCGCGGCGCTTGCGACCAACGCGCTGCTCAACGATAAGATCGACCGCGTGGTGTATAACGTTCACGCCTATATCGACGAGGATAGCAACATTCAGCATGATTCCTTCTTTGGCATGTTCCCCGCCCAGGGCCACCAGAGCGCCATTCTGACGTTTGTGTGGACCAAGAGCTCATCCAACGCCACGAATATCGACTGGAAGATGCGCATCGTGAGTATGGATGACACCATCGCCGAGCGCATTCAGAAGCAGGTGAACTCGGTGTCGTCGTTGATTGAGGACCCGGTGGTGAGCCAGACCAAGATTGACGAGGAAAAGGCCGAACGTGACCTGGAGCATCGTCTGCATGGCCGCGAGATTTTCCGCGGCGGCAAGCCCGATCGCACACCGTCCGAACTGCTGGAGCAGGACAAGAAATAATAAGACGCCATCATCCCGCGTGAGCCACAAGCCCGCGCGGGATGATTTTTCTGGGACGGGGATTAAAAAATCATTATGCATAGAAAGTCATAATTATCATTTCGTAAACATTTCGATGAAATTAACGCCATGAGGCATGCTTGCGGTTACAATACCGCGAGGCCTAACTACACACCTTTAAGCCGGTCCTGTGAGACCGGGAAGGAGAATTATGGCGAACAACCATACCGCGGGCGCTGCCGCCCGCACCTTCGCGCCCAGCGAGCTTTGCCAGCGTATGCTGGCCAAAACCAGCAAGGGCACCTGTGGTCCCTGCATCCTGTATCTTGAGGATGGGACCATTTTTTATGGACGTGCATGCGGCGCCGAGGGCACCGCGACCGGCGAAGTCTGCTTCAACACCTCGCTCGAGGGCTACTTTGAGGTCATGACCGACCCGAGTTATGCCGGCCAAATCGTAACCATGACCTATCCGCAGATCGGCAACTACGGTATCGACGAGACCGACGTCCAGTCGGCCTTCCCCGGCGACGCCGTGCGCCCTGCGAGCGCTCCGGCTATGCGCGGCATGATCGTTCGCGACATGTGCGCCACGCCTTCTAACTGGCGCTCGGCCGTCAGCGTGCCGGAGTATCTGCGCGCCCACGGCATCGTCGCTATCGAGGGCGTCGACACCCGCGCTCTTGTGCGCCACCTGCGCGACAATGGTTCCAAGATGGGCATTATCTCGACCGAGATCTTCGACGTCGACGAGCTTGCCGAGCGTCTGGCCGCAGCGCCCACGCTGGTAGGCGAGAACCTGGTCAAGACCGTAAGTTGCCCCGCGCCTCATGAGTTTGTGGCTGCCGACCTGCCTGCCGCGCATGACTTTGCGCTTTCGGCTGCCGCTCCTGCCCGTCACAAAGTGGTCGCCTACGACTGCGGTGTGAAGCGCGGCATTCTGGAGGGGCTGGTCCGCGCCGGCTGCGACCTTACCGTCGTGCCGTGGGACACGCCTGCCCAGCAGGTGCTCGACATGAATCCCGACGGCGTCTTTTTGTCCAATGGCCCCGGCGACCCCGACGCCGTGGTGGAGACCTACGAGCAGGTGCAGCAGCTGATCGGCAAGGTGCCGGTCTTTGGTATTTGTCTTGGTCACCAGATGATCAGCCTGGCCTGCGGCGCTCAGATGGAAAAGCTTAAGTTCGGTCACCGCGGTGGCAACCAGCCGGTCATGAACCTGGTAAGCCGTCGCGTGGAGATTACCGCGCAAAACCATGGCTTTGGTCTGCTGTTCCCCAGCTTGGGCAAGCTTGTCCCCGAGCTTTCCGGCGGCGAGACCGAGCATGCGGCCGATGGGGATCTGCGCGTCTGGGTGCGCCGCGGCATCGCGCCAGTCGTGATGAACGAGCGCTTTGGCCGCATTCGCCTGACGCACGTAAATCTCAATGATGGCACCGCCGAGGGCATCCAGCTGCTCGACGCGCCGTGCTTCTCGGTTCAGTATCATCCCGAGGCCTCGCCTGGCCCTACCGATGCCCACTATCTCTTTACCGCCTTTACGCGACTCATGGACGGCGAGGAAGACTATCTGGACATCGATACTGCCAAGGACCGCCTACAGGGCTGGAATTTCGCCGAGAACGGTTCCGCCGCGACCGAGACCGAGGAGAACTAACATGCCTAAACGTACTGACATCAAGCGTATCCTCGTCATTGGCTCGGGCCCCATTGTCATTGGCCAGGCCTGTGAGTTCGACTACTCCGGTGCCCAGGCCTGCAAGGTGCTCAAGGAGGATGGCTTTGAGGTCATCCTGGTCAACTCCAACCCGGCGACCATCATGACCGACCCGGGTCTTGCCGACCGTACCTATGTCGAGCCCATCACCGCCGAATTTATCGAGCGTGTGATCAAGAAGGAACGACCGGACGCGCTGCTGCCCACGCTGGGCGGCCAGACCGGTCTGAACGCCGCCGTCGAGCTGGCGAAAGACGGTACGCTCGACAAGTACGGCGTCGAGATGATCGGCTGTGACCTGGCCGCTATCGAGCGCGGCGAGGACCGCAAGCTCTTTAACGAGGCCATGGCCGAGATCGGCCTGGAGGTCGCGCGCTCGGGCTATGCCTACAGCGTGGCCGATGCCGAGGCCATCGCCGCGCGCGTGGGCTATCCCTGCGTACTGCGCCCGAGCTTTACCCTCGGCGGCGCCGGTGGCGGCATCGCTCATACCCACGAGGAGCTCGTCTCCATCGTGAGCCAGGGCCTTGAGCTCTCGCCTGCCCATGAGGTACTGGTCGAGGAGTCCATCGAGGGCTGGAAAGAGTACGAGATGGAGGTTATGCGCGACCACGCCGGCAACGGCATCATCGTGTGCTCCATCGAGAACCTCGACCCCATGGGCGTGCATACCGGCGACTCCATCACCGTGGCGCCGGCGCAGACCCTCTCCGACCTTGAGTATCAGCGTATGCGTGTCGCCTCGCTCGCCATCTTGGAGAAGATCGGCGTCGAGACCGGCGGCTCCAACGTGCAGTTTGCCGTGAACCCCCAGACCGGCCGCCTGATCGTCATCGAGATGAACCCGCGCGTGAGCCGCTCGTCCGCACTGGCCTCCAAGGCCACGGGCTTCCCCATCGCTAAGGCCGCCGCTCGCCTGGCCGTGGGCTACACGCTCGACGAGATCGTCAACGACATCACCAAGGCTACGCCCGCCTGCTTTGAGCCCACGATCGACTACTGTGTCGTCAAGGTGCCGCGCTTTGCCTTCGAGAAGTTCAAGGGTACCGACCCCACGCTCACCACGCGCATGAAGGCCGTGGGCGAGATTATGGCGATCGGCCGCACCTTTGAGGAGGCCTTTGGCAAGGCCATGCGCTCGCTGGAGGACGGTCACCAGGGCATTTGCGCCGGTGGCAAGGAAGGTGCCGATAAGCTGAGCGACGACGAGCTCGCTCAAGCCGTGGCCACGCCGACCGAGCACCGCATCTTCTTTGTGGTCGAGGCCCTGCGCCGCGGCTGGGATGTCGCGCGTATCCGTGCCATCTGCGGTATCGATCCGTGGTACCTCAACCGTATCAACGATATGGTGCAGGTCCAGGAGAGCATCCGCGGCCTGCGTGTGGAGGATATCGACGCCGATGCGATGCGCCTGCTCAAGCAGTACGGTACGAGCGACGCCGAGATCGCCGCGCTGACCAGCTCGGACGAGCGCTTTGTGCGCGCCTATCGCAAGGGCCTTGGCGTGGTTCCCAGCATGAAGACGGTCGATACCTGCGCTGCGGAGTTCTCGAGCGCCACGGAGTACCATTACAAGACGTACGAGAACATCTACCGCACGAGCCCGGATGCCAAGAAGTGCGTGGCTCCCGACGAGACCACGCCGGCGGACAAGCCCAAGGCGATGATCTTGGGCGCCGGTCCCAACCGCATTGGCCAGGGTATCGAGTTCGATTACTGCTGCGTGCACGCGAGCTACGCGCTGGCGGCCCGCGGCTTTGAGACCATCATGGTCAACTGCAATCCCGAGACCGTCTCGACCGACTACGACACGTCCGACCGCCTGTACTTTGAGCCGCTCACCTACGAGGACGTCATGGATGTCATCGATGTTGAGCGACCCGACGGCGTCGTGGTGACGCTCGGCGGCCAGACTCCGCTTAAGCTGGCGCGCATGCTCGAGGAGAGTGGCGTCAACATCATGGGCACCAAGCCCGATGCCATCGACTTTGCCGAGGACCGCGAGCGCTTTGCCGCCCTGCTCGACAAGCTGGGCATTATGTATCCGCCGGCGGGCCAGGCAACCTCGTTTGAGGAGGCCGAGGCCGTCGCCGCGCATATTGGCTACCCGCTGCTGGTGCGTCCGAGCTACGTGCTGGGCGGCCGCGGCATGATGATCGCCTACGATGCCGAGCATCTGCGCGATTATATGGCCGAGGCTGCACGCATTAGCCCCGACTACCCGGTGTATCTGGATCGCTTCTTGGAGGGTGCGATCGAGTCCGATGTCGACGCCCTGTGCGATGGCGAAGAGGTCTACATTGGCGGCATTCTGGAGCATATCGAGGAGGCCGGTATCCACTCTGGCGACTCCGCGACCTGCATCCCGCCGTTCAGCTTTAGCGAGAGCCTGCAGGCAAAGCTTCGCGAGACCACGCGCCGCATCGCGATGGCGCTGGGCGTACGCGGCCTGGTTAACGTGCAGTACGCCATCAAGGGCGAGACCGTTTACGTGATCGAGGCCAACCCGCGTGCCAGCCGCACCGTGCCGTTTATCTCCAAGGCCACCGGCGTGCCGCTGGCCAAGTGTGCGGCGCGTATCATGGCGGGCGATTCCATCGCCAGCCTGGGCCTGCCGAGCGACGAGCGTCAGCTCGATTGGTTCTGTATGAAGGAAGCCGTTATGCCCTGGGGCCGTTTCCCGGGCGCTGACGTTATCCTGGGGCCCGAGATGAAGTCGACGGGCGAGGTCATGGGTATCGCCAAGAGCTATCCCGAGGCATACGCCAAGACGCAACTGGCGATTGACTACAAGCTGCCCGACCCGAGCGCCGGCAAGGTGTTCATCAGCGTGTGCGACCGCGACAAGCGTCATATCCTTTCGGTCGCTCGTATCCTGCGCTACCTGGGCTTTGATATCTGCTCCACCGAGGGTACGGCGCGCGTGCTGCGCGGAGGCAACGTGACGTGCGAAGTCGTGGAGAAGATCAGCGGCCCGCACGACGGCGAGCGTCCCAACATCGGCGACCTCATCGCCGATGGTAAGATCGCGGTGATCATCAATACGCCGTACGGCCCGGGCTCGCGTGGCGATGGCTACCTGCTACGCACCGAGGCCGTCCGTCGTGGCGTGACCTGCGTGACGGCGATGTCTGCGGCCAACACGTACGTGAGTGCCATCGAGGCCGTGCGCGAGGACCAGCAGGGTCACGGCAGCGCCAACGACATGGGCATGGACGTCATCGCCCTGCAGGACCTGCCGCAGCACACGGTGTAGTGCTGTCTCTTATACACATCTCCGAGCC
>URNM01000033.1 GCA_900549185.1 uncultured Collinsella sp.
ACGATATCGCTCAGTGTCTCGTGGGCTCGGAGATGTGTATAAGAGACAGCTCTTACACCACGTCTGCGCGCGCCACCCTGCCTGTCAAAAACAATGCCCATTTACTACGTTTGATCGGCTATCGCCGAGCATGTCGAATTTGAGAAAAACAAAACCGCAGGTAGGCGGCTCGCGAATTTAGCAAAAACCGGTGCATGGTCGAGCATCCCGGGCTAAACGTAGTAAATGGGCATAGTTTTGATATGTCACTCATACAGTCACAGCGAAATTGAGCCCAAAAGATGAAAAAACGCCCGTCGGCGGTGGTGCCGGCGGGCGCTGCTGTGCGATATATTGCGTTATGGGCTTAGTGCCTCATAAAGTGGTACTCGATCACATTGCTGTAGGGGTGACCCGGGCCCACAATGCCCTGCGGGAACAGCGGCTGGTGCGGCGTGTCGGGGTACATTTCTGCCTCGAGGGCAAAGCCGGCACCCCAGCCATAGTTAGCATCGTCCTTGGCGTGCTCGTCGCCCAGCCAGTTGCCGGTGTAGAGCTGCACGCCCGGGGCGGTGGTGTAGTAGTCCAGCTCACGACCGGTCCACATCTCCTCAACATGCATCGCGCGGCGCAGATTACGGCCGTACTGATAGCCATCGATGCACAGACAGTGATCGTAGCCACGGGCCTGCTTAATCTGCGGGTCGTCGGCTTCCATGCCGGGAGCGACGGGGCGCAGCTCACGGAAGTCAAACGGCGTGCCCTCGACCGGAGCAATCTCGCCGGTGGGGATGTTCTGCTCATTAATTGGCAGGTAGTGGGCAGCGTTGGCAACAAAGAAGTGCTCGCAGTCCATGCCGGCGTTATGACCGGCAAGGTTAAAGTACGTGTGGTTGGTCATGGACACGTAGGTTGCGCGGTCGCTCTCGCAGCCATACTCGATGCGGAAGACGCCGGTGCGCGTCACGGTAAACACGGCCGTAAAGGTGCGGTTGCCGGGTAGGCCCAGCTCGCCATCCTCAAGCGAGGTGGTCATGCGAACGGCGTTGTGAGTCTCGTCGAGTTTAACGTCCCACACGCGTTTATGCAGGCCGTGCTCAAGGTCGCTGTGAAGGTTGTTGGCGCCCTCGTTGGCGGGCATATGCCAGTCCGTGCCGGCGATGGTGATCGTGGCGCCTGCGGTGCGGTTTGCCACGGGGCCGATGGTCGCGCCAAAGCAGGCGGGGTTGTCAAAGTAATCCTCGAGCCTATCGAAGCCCAGCACCACATCGCGCACGTTGCCGGGGATGTCGGGCACGTCGATGCCCAACACGGTGGCGCCATAGTCCATAATGCGAACGCAGATCTCGGGCCCGTTGAGGGTGTAACGATGAACGGGGGTACCGCACGGCGCGGTGCCGAAAAGCTCGGAAGTGATCATTTGGTTCCTAACATCGAGGTATTTCCGACAAACTGTAGCGCGAACAGGCGAGATTATCACTACACCCCACTAAAGCAGGGGGTATTTTTCTCAAAAAAGTGATGATTGGAGCTGCGCGGGCGTTCATTTGTGACGCGTACGAGTCTGATACAATTTGTTCGTTATTGTTTGAATTGACGTGAGCGTGGAACAGCGAGGACTCATCGTGATTAAAGCGGAGCGACAGGATAAGGTTCGGCAGCTGCTCGAGGAACAGGGAACGGTCTCGGTCAAGGAGATTTCGGATGCGTTAGGTGTCTCGGATATGACGATCCGCCGTGACCTTGAGGAGCTTGCGAGCCTGGGCGAGATCGAGCGCGTGCACGGCGGAGCCCGCAGTGCGCAGGGCCGTCCACACGCTATGCTGCGCCATGAGTATTCGCACAGCGAAAAGCGCACGAAGCATGCCGAGGAAAAGTTGCAGATTGCGCGCCGTTCTGTGGAGCTTATCGAGGAAGGCTCGACCATCTTTTTGGGCACGGGCACCACGGTTGAGCAGATGGCCTCGATGCTGCCGGCGTTTCGCCTGCGCATTGTGACCAATTCGCTTTCGGTGTTTAACCTGCTCGAGGCGCGTGAAGACTGCGAGCTGTGCCTGGTGGGCGGTGTGTACCGGCGCCGCACTGCCGCCTTTGTGGGCCCCACGGCCGAGGACACCTTGCGCGCGCTGGGGATCGACGCAGCCTTTATCGGCGCAAACGGCATTCTGGACGGCGACGTGTCCACGTCTAACATGGAAGAGGGCCGCATCCAGCAGCTCGCCTTTAGCAAGGCCGACTCGCGCTATCTGATCGCCGACTCCAGCAAGATCGGCAAGCGCGACTTCTACACCTTCTGCCGCCTGGACAGTTTGGATGCCATGGTGTGCGAGCCGGGTATTACCGCCGAAGATCGTGCCGCCATCGAGGAGCACACGCAGGTTATTTGCTAGTTATCGCTACGGGATTGCCAACGGGTGATGCGGGAGGACTTTTACCTCCTGTCATTGTGGAAACCAGCGCGTCAGCGCTACGCGATATGACGCGCAAATAAGGACTCCACTATCAAATCGTCTCAACCTGTAACAGGTAGGGGTGAAACCACCAACCAGATGTTACAGATTGAGATTTTTGACCCGGCCTATTCCGTTTGTCTCGATCTGTAACAGCTAGGACCGAATAATTCAGCTAGTTGTTACAGATTGAGATTGAGAGGATTGGCCTGCGCATTCATCTCAATCTGTAACATCTAGACGTCCAAAACCGGTCTTAGTGTTACAGATTGAGACAATTCGGCGGGGTCTACCTTGTTTGTCTCGATCTGTAACGGTTAGGACTTAAAAACTCGGCTACGTGTTACAGATCGAGACAAAAGAAAAAGAACATTAGGACTTGAAAATAAAGTTTTGATAAGGGATTCGCCCAGTTAAGACGGTGCGGCAGACAATTGAGATTAGTTTGCCTCCGGAGTCGTAAGCATAATGAGTCAGTTCGATGACCGGAAGTTTTGCAACACCATAATTACTGGCTTCGGAATCGCTAAGCTGACGTGCTCTATAGCTTTCCCTAACAGATTGGATAGACTTGGACAAGTCGTCCATGATTCTGCTAAATGCCTGAAAATCTAACTGGTTATTCGGAACGCGCGACTTTGAAATGAAGAACGTATCAGCGCCTATGAAGCTGCCTTCAAGTTCGTAGGTCAATTCAAGACGCTGAATTTCATCGCGACTTTGACATCCAAATTGTTGGAGCATCATTACGGAAATTGGACGACCTGATGTGAGGCCGCCGAAATGTTTGGTGATGGCATCCGGATCAACGCCATCGCAATGGCTTGCAAAGTCAAAGTCTAAAAGTGAATTGAGCTCGCTAACGCGTTTCGGTGCAACAAACGATCCCTTACCTTGGATTCGATAGATACTTCCACGACGCTCCAGCTCACTCATGGCAAGTCGGACGGTTGTTCTGCTTACGGCGTATTCGTCGCAGAGTTCCATTTCTGTTGGAAGTTTATCGTCTGCTTGATATTCACCGACGATCTGCTTGAGCAGCGCGTCGGTGAGCTGTAAATAGAGTGGCCGTTTTTCGTGTGTATCGAGCATTAGAGCCTCAGTTTGCATGTTGGTTATACCTGATGGTTGCCTCAGTCGGGATGTAACGTGGGCAAGGTAACCTTAACGTATCACAGAGCGGCTCAGCATGACGATCTGATGCCTGTATCCACGAAGGGCTTGTCCGAGCGTGAAGATATTCTGGGGCAGGCAAATACCGTTCATGGAGTCCCCGATATGTTGGAGGTCAGCGCCGGCTGCTTTTGCTGCAAGGCCTATTTTCTTAATGGTCTCGCTGTCGCAGGAGTCTTGACTCGTCCCGTTCGCCGCCATGACGAGAACCTTCTCTCCAATTGACTTGCCTACGTTGTGGGATCGTACAAAGTCTACGATGGCGCGCAGGTCTGCTTCTTGGAAGCAAGGGACGGTGTAGGGGGCTGGCACGAGAAGGATATCGACGCCGAGGTCAACAAACTTGCGCGCAATTTCGAGCGTCATGACAGGTTCCGCAACGCCCGCTCCATGCATTTTTCCGGCTATGACCAGGCCATTGAAATGCTCTTTGGAGAGTTTAATCGAATGGGCGATTGCATCGTTGGAGACGCCGGTTCCAGGGTTGCCCGTCAGGCAGATAAAATCAAATCCGAGTTCGTTAGCCTTTTCTAAGGTCTTGGGAGAGACGCGACGACCCATGGGGATTTCCGTTCGGGATTCAGACATCTCTGCCTCGTTATCAACTGGCTCCAGATTGACGCCAATGGGCCTTCCGCATGCTCGCTTCACCCAAGTGACCGGGTTTTCATTGAGATCATCTGGAATACCGGCAATAACTGGATCGAACACATCGAGCGCGTTAAACAGAAGCAGGTCGGCACCTGCGGCACGTTCGATTTCTGCATTAGTAACGCCGCCGAGAAATTGGGAAGAGGGTACGTTTTCCGCCATGATGGTACGTCCCTCGGAAGCCAGAATTGCCTGCTTTAGATCCATGGGTGACGTGGCGGCAAAATCGGATGCGGACATGTTCAGTAATCGTTTGGGCATTGTTACTTCCTTTGACTAGAACGACAGGCTTGTGACATTGTCTCTAATATTGTTACAACAATATATTCAATATGTTATATCCAATCGGTGAACGGTTGCAAACTTATTGTACTGCTCGGAAAAAATAGCCTTTAGCTGGGAAAACCTTATATTAATCAACTACCGTTCACCGAATAAGTATTTGAATTCTTGACATATCGACAAAGCGGAAAAAGAATTGGTTATGACAAATCGCGCAAATGATATTACATTTCGCACAAGAACGTATTCACTTACATAAGTGGATACAAACGGGGACGACGACGGTTGAGTCCGGATAAATCGTTGTGTGCCCGGGAATCATGAAAGGATGTGTTATGGACGCTATCGTCAAATTCCTTGAAAAACACCAGCCTCTCTTCGACAAAATCTCGAGGAACATTTATCTGGTGGCGATTAAGGATGGCTTTCTCTCGAATATGCCAATTGTGCTGTTCTCGAGCCTGTTCCTTCTTCTTTCGACGCTCCCTGCCTATGTAGGCATCACGCTTCCGTCTGAGGTGCTGGATTTCTTCAATAAAATCTATGCATATACCATGGGACTTCTTGGCATTATGGTGGCCGGCACCACGGCGAGCTCACTTGCCATGTCGATGAACCGTCGCATGCCTTCGGGTAAATCTCTCAACCCCACCTCGTGCATGGTTTGTGCCATGTGCGGCATGCTCTTGCTATCGGTGACGAACGATGTTGTCTCGATTGGCGGAGCAGATACATCTGTTTTTGAAACCGGCTATATGGGAACCAAGGGTTTTCTCGCTGCGTTCGTAGCCGCATTCTTGACCGTTAATATCTATAAGGTGTGCATTAGCCATAATGTGACGATCAAGCTTCCCAAAGAGGTCCCTGGCTCTATTGCGCAGAGTTTTCGCGATATCTTTGCATTTGGGTTTTCGATCCTTGCGTGCGCTTTTATCGATCTTGCGAGCCGCAAGCTGCTTGCTGTGCCGTTCGCCAATTTGGTATCCGCTCTCATCTCGCCGCTGTTCTCCGCGGTCGACACCTATCCTGGCATGGCGCTTATCGAAGGCGCGGTCGCACTTTTCCAATTTATGGGTATCCACGGTGCTTCGGTTGTCATGAGTCCGATCAATGCTGCGCTCTACGGCAATACCGTTACCAATCTTGAGGTTTTCCAAGCAGGTGGACATCCGTCAATTGCTCTCACGCAGGACTTTACAAGCTTCATCGGCGGTCTGGGCGGTTCTGGCTGCACGTTCATCGTTCCTATTATCCTGATCATGTTTATGCGCTCCAAGCAGCTTAAAGCCATGGGCAAGGCATCGATTATCCCGGTGATTTTTGGAGTTAACGAGCCCGTTATCTTCGGTATGCCGATTGTTCTCAATCCCTATATGTTCGTGCCCTTCCTAGTGGCTCCTATGGTCAACGCCATTATCGGTAAATTTTTCATTGACGTCATTGGAATGAACGCCCCCATGTATACCATGCCGTGGGCGCTTCCCGGCCCAATTGGTGCGTTCCTCACCACGGGTCTCGATCTGCGTTCTCTCGTATTGATGGCAGTGCTGTTGGTCGTTGACTTTGTGATTTACTATCCGTTCTGCAAGGCGTATGACCATCAGCTTTGTTTGGAAGAGTCTGCAAAGGAGACTGCAGGAACCTCGGATGCAGATGCTATTGCCGCACAGGAAAATGTCGCAAAAGCTCTCGAGGCGGTAAAGGACAAGGCGGAGCAGATCCGCGTGCTTGTGCTTTGCCAGGGTGCCGGCACTTCGACTCTCTTGGCAAATGCTCTTCGCGAAGGTGCCGCTGCTAAGGGTATCGATCTGGTTTCTCAGTCCGGTGCGTACGGAAGCCACTATGAGACGATGGATCAGTACAACGTGATTGTTCTGGCGCCCCAGGCACGCATGTACTATGACGCTATGAAGGCCGATACCGATCGCCTTGGAATTAAACTGCTCACCACAAGGGGCAAGGAGTATATCGACCTTACCAACGATCCCGAAGGTGCAATTGACTGGATCGTTCAGGAGCTGGCCAAATAGTGGATGCACTTCGTCGTTGATTCGTCGGTGTATGGTACGGCCCCGCAGCTTATTGAGCTGCGGGGCCGTATTTCGTTGAGTATCTAATTGAGACAATGCGCGCAACCGTCGTGAGATCGCATTGGCGCTCTCCGAGTCACCGACAAACTGTCTTCCATCTATGTGGCCAATTCGCTTTCGGCCTTTAGCCTGCTCGAGGCGCGCGAGGATTGCGAGCTGTGCCCGGTGGGCGGCATGTACCGTCGCCGCACCGCCGCCTTTGTGGGCCCCATGGCCGAGGATACCCTGCGCGCACTAGGGATTGACACGGCGTTTATCGGTGCCAACGGCATTCTGGACGGCGACGTGTCCACGTCCAACATGGACGAGGGCCGCATCCAGCAGTTCGCCTTTAGCAAGGCCGATGCGCGCTATCTGATTGCCGACTCCAGCAAGATCGGAAGGCGATACTTCTGCCCCTGCCGGCGCGGGGGTACCGCTTTACAATGACGCGTAAATAACTTTGGGCAACAAGGATGAGGCTATTCTGGGATATGACTAGACTCCGTATTTCGTCTTTATGTCCCTTGAGAATGAATCGTAGTCTTCATAGAGCCCCTCTCTGCTTTCATCCTCGGCGTGGTTTACACGTTCAAGGAGCTTATCCTTTGGAGCCTCTTTTGTTATTGCGGCCTTGCTATCGGGTATTGTGGATTGCAAGAATAGTTCTAGAGCATGGACGTCTTTGAGTATGTAGCCCGTCGAACGACCCGCTCCTGTTTTTTCGATTGCGCTGCAACTAACAAGCTGACCGAGGGTTCGTTTAACGGTAACCTCGCTGATATCGGGGCAGTTGGATCGGATGTCGGATTTCTTAATGACGCCGGGTCTCTGTTGAAATAGAACGGCGATGCGCGCTTGCTTCGACATGGGACGAGTGCTTGATTCAATTAGGGTACGCTGCTCGAGCTGTCGGTAGGCGGCCAGGGTTGTTCCGAGCATGAAACGGATAAAGGGTGCTTCGGTGTTTTGATTTTCATTCCATCCAATGGAGCTTGCAGCGAGGGCGTTGTAGTAGAGCGCCTTGTTGTCTTCAATAAGTCGTTCGATGCTGATGTAACGCGCAACGTCGTGTCCAGTCTTTTCGAGTAGCAGCGTTGTAAGGAGCCGGCTCATCCTGCCATTGCCATCGTTGAAGGGATGAATGCTGACAAAATCGAAGATGAAGCGGAATGATATAAGGAGGGGGTCGCAAACTTGACGAGATAAGGCGTCGTTGAGGGACCGACAGGCTTCTTCGATAAGTCCGGGGGTTGCTAGGGCCGAAGGCGGCCTAAAGCGCACAAATCGATTGCCTTGATCGTCGATGGAGATGATTTCGTTATCGCTATCTTTCCAATGGCCCCCATACGAGATTGCTGTGTGTACCATGAGGTCACGATGCAACTGCAAAATGACCGATGGCGTTACGGGAATGAAATCGTGCTGCTCGTGAATAAGCGACAGCGCATCTCGGTATCCAGCGATTTCTTCCTCTGCACGGGAGCTTGGCTTGGCGGAATACGCCATGATTGCTTTGAGTCTTTTTTGGGTGGTAACAATTCCTTCAAGTCCGTTGGAGGATTGGGTGCTTTGGATCTTAGCTTCCTCCATAAGTGACGATAGAAGTTCGGGTTTGACTTGACTCAGAGCAAGCTGTCGGCCTTTATGCTCGCGTATCGAGAGGAGGAGGTTGGTGATTGGAGTTGCTTCGAGTTCCGCTGGGACTGTGGTGTAATCGAACTGGCGCATGCGGCTCCTTTCGGTATCACGAACATACTTTCGATATCATAATACCATTAAATGATACCGAAAGTATGTTCGTGATACCGAAAACTAGAAACCATGCTTCATAACTGCTTGGAAAGTTTGGATTTGACTATCTTATTGTCTTGATCTGTAACAGGTAGACGGTCAAAAGTGGGCTACGTGTTACAGATTTAGATATTTCTGCTCGGGCGTTCCGTTTATCTCGATTTGTAACAACTAGGGCCGAAATACTCGGCTAGATGTTACAAATCGAGACAAACGGCCTGTTCGGGCCGCTCAAAACAAAAAGGCCGCATGCGAACCCATGGAGGGATTCGTATGCGGCCGACAGGGGATATGCGGCAAAAGTTAGGCCATGAGCAGGCCGGTCTCCGCGACGTTCTTGTACCAGTACGCGCTCGCCTTGGGATAGCGCTTCTGGGTCTCAAAGTCGATGTAGAACAGGCCATAGCGCTTGTTATAGCCGTTGGTCCAGGAGAACTGGTCCTGCAGCGACCACACGAAGTAACCGTCGACGTTTACGCCGCCGTCGATTGCCTTGAGGATCCACGCGAGATGCTGACGCATGTAGTCGATGCGAGGGGCGTCATCGATAAAGCCGTCCTCAAAGTCGTCCTTATAGCCCATGCCGTTTTCGGTGATGTAAATCTTCTTGTAGTTGGGGTAATCGTTTTTAATGCGGAGCAGCAGGTCGTAGAGGCCCTCGGGATAGATAATCCAGTCCCAATCGGTGGTGGGTACGCCTTCGCGCACGCATGACTCGCCCACGCCCTTGAGGAACCAGCGCGAGGAGCCCTTGTCGCCGGTGCCATTGTGGTTGATGTCGTTTTCGCCCTCGGCGGCACGCAGGAACTGGCACTTGTAGGTGTTGACGCCCAAGCAATCGTTGTAGGGGAGCGCGGCGGTCAGCGCGGCGATGTCCTCGTCGCGGACGTCGAGCTCGCCGCCGGCGATATGGGCCAGCTTGGTCGCAGCCTCCATGGTGTCGGCTGCATAGTGGCCGCGGAAGGTGGCGTCGAGTACCCAGCGGTTGTTGATGACGTCGGCCATGCGAGCTGCCTCGCAGTCGGCGGCGTTGTTGGGGTCGAGGGGATACTTGGGCTCCAGGTTCTGGACAATGCCGATCTCGCCCTCAAAGCCGCCCTCATGGAAGGCGACGACAGCCTTGGCGTGGGCCACCATCATGTTGTGCATGAGCTGGAAGGCCTTGTCCAGGCGGTACTTCTCGCCGTGCGGCCAGTTGCCGACGATAAAGCTGCCCTCGGCGGTTGCGGGAATCTCGTTAAAGGTAAACCAGTGCTTGACCTCGGTGAACTCGGCAAAGCAGAACTTGGCGTACTCGACAAAGGCGTCAATCGTCGTGCGCGTCAGGAAACCCTCGCCGCCGTTCTGGTAAAAGGCCTCGGGCGTATCGAAGTGATCGAGCGTGACATAGGGGATTACGCCAGCTTTGTTGCAGGTGGCGAAAAGCTCGTGATAGAAGGCAACGCCCTCGGGGTTGATCTCGCCAGTGCCGTTGGGGAAGATGCGGCTCCAAGCGATGGAGACGCGGATACCGTTGATGCCGAAGCGCTGGCACAGGTCGATATCGACCGGGTACTTGTTGTAGAAATCGCTTGCGGGGTCGGGGGAGAAGCGACCCTGAGCTGCCAGGAAATCGTCCCAGGGCACTTTGCCCTTGCCGTGCGTGCGGGTCTCGCCCTCAACCTGGTAAGCGGCGGTGGCGCCGCCAAATACAAAGCCGTCGGGGAACTGCATGGGGTTGGTCATGAGTCATCCTTTCTGTGGGATACGAAAAGGGGAGGGATGCCCGAACTGGGGATCCGGGCACCAACAGAGGGAGGAAACTAGTCGAGGTTCTCGCGGAGCCACTTGATGGCGCCAGCGGGATCGCGGGTAAGGTCGATATATTCCTTACCGCGCGGGGCGAGCAGCTTAATGCCCAGGCGATCGGTGTCGGCCTTCATGTCGTTGTAGTAGCTACGGACCTGCGGGGCAAGCACGATAACGTCGTACTGATCCATGATGGCAGTGTGCTGGCCATAGGCGCCTGCGGAGGAAGCGATGTTCTCTCCGGTCTGCGCAGCACCTTCCTTGATGGCGTTGGCAAGCATGGCAGAGGTGCCGGCGCCGGCGCACAGGACGAGGACCTTCAGGCCGTCGACATCCTTCTTGGCGGATGCATCGGCAGCACGCTCGGGCTGATCGGCGACAGGCTCGCTGCCGGCGGCGGCAGCAGCGGTCGGCTCGACGGAAGCGGTGACAGCGGCGGTCTGCTCGACAGCGGGCGCAGAGGTGCTGGCGGCGATGGTGGCAGCACCATCGGACTCAAGACCCAGCTCGGCGGCGCGCTCGGCCTCCTGGTCGCAGAGCAGCTTATCGTATGCCTTCAAGAACGGCAGGTAGATGATGGCGTCCAGCAAGATGATGATCGCGACAAATACCAGGGCGATAAGCTGGAAGTTTGTGGTAATGAAGATGCCGATGGGGGCAGGGGTAGCCCAAGGCACCACGAAGGAGAAGCCGTTCATGCCCACGTTATCGATAAAGAACTTGGCAACACTCACGTTGACGCAGCCGGCGGCAACAAAGGGGATGAGCATGTAAGGGTTAAGGATCATCGGCGCGCCAAAGAGCAGCGGCTCGTTGACGGCGAAGGCAACAGGAACAATCGAGGCCTTACCGACGGCTTTGAGCTGCTTGGACTTCATAAAGAGAATCAGCAGAAGCGGCACGATGAACGTGGCGCCGGTGCCGCCGAACTCACCCACGAGCGACATGTTAAAGGTGAGGGAGTGGGCGGGGTGGCCGCCTGCCAGCAGAACCTGCAGGTTCTCGGCCTGGTTGGCAAGACGGATGGGGTCGATGCCCGGCTGGACAATCGAAGGACCGTGGACACCGATGAACCAGAAGAACGCGGTGGCCGCCTGAATAAGGATGAGTCCGGGGTAGGTCTCTGCCGCAGTGAAGAGCGGGGAGAGCAGCTTGATGAGCAGCTCGGAGAACGGAACGCCCATGAGGTTGCGCACGACGACATCGATGATGCCGCAGATGATGACGGCGCCGCCAAAGGGGATAATGTCGCGGAAGTTCTGAGCGATGGCGCCCGGGACCTCCTTGGGCAGCTTAATGGTCAGATCGCGCGAGACGCAGAATTTGTAGACCCACACGGTAATGAACGCGGCGATATAGGCCGAGAACAGACCGCGCGTGCCCATGCTGGTGCAATCGAAGACCGAAAGTTCGGAGCCGTTGAACTTGGTGGTGAACTGCGTGACTGCGAGCAGCAGCATGCTGCACTGGGCGGCCACCATGGTGGAACCGTCGTTGAGCACTTTGCCGGCGGGCATGCGACGGTTCATGGAAGCCGTAAAGTTCTTGGCGGTGGTGCCGGCAACCATGATGCCCATGACGCCCATGGTGAAGTTGTACAGCTTATTGCACCAGTCGATGAGCGGCTGGGGCAGCGTGATGCCAACTACGCCAGGAAGGGTGGCAATCAGCAGGAAGATCGAAGAGGTGAGGACGATGGGCATGCACCCAAGGAATCCGTCCTTAATGGCCTGGAGGTAGACGTTCCTCGAGATCTTCTCAAAGAACGGTTGATGCTTTTCGAGCATCTTTACGATGGCGTCCATAGAGCTCCTTTGCTACTTGATGCGCGATGCATGTGGATGGAACTGGTCGTCGATGGATGGTCAGGACTGCCCGGAAACCTTCCTGCTTAAGGAAGGCATTGCGAAATGACAACGTTGTCATTTCGCAATGACAACGTAAGACATTTTTGGAAGAGCAACAAGGATTTACGGGTGAGCGGTCGATATTGTCCGGTAAACGGTTGATTTATCAGTCAGGCAGGTAGTGTATGCTAGAACGCAAAAAGCAAGCGATAGAGAACCGAGTGGAGAAGCAGTGGCAACGATGGACAAGAAAAATGTCTCGATGAATGATGTGGCAGTTGCCGCGGGTGTTTCTCTCAAGACGGTTTCGCGTGTGATCAACGAGCCCGATAGCGTGCGAGAGTCGACACGCGATAAGGTTCATTCGGCCATGGAGGCGCTCGGGTTTCGAACCAACTTTGCCGCGCGTTCGCTCAAGTTAGGCCGTTACGGGTGCATCGGCGTGGTGCTGTTTCACTTGTCGGGCGGTGCCGTGGACATGATTGACGGTATCGCCGATGCCGCCGAAGAACGCGGCTTTGCGCTCACGATGATCAAAAAGCGGGCAGGGGAGAAGATGACCCTTGCCGATGCGGCACGTAGGATGTCGCAGCTGCCTGTTGATGGCATGATCTTCAACCTGCGTCAGATGGTCGATGACTTTGATACCTTTGAGGCACCGAAAGACCTCAAGACGGTGATTATCACGCCGATGGAGCATCCTACCTGCTCTACCGTTAGTGACGATCAAGAGGGTGGTGCGCGCATGGCGTGCGAGTACTTCTTAAATCGCGGGCACAAGAACGTGTACTTCGTCTCTGGTAAGAAAGAAGCGCTGTCGAGCCAGTGCCGTATGAAAGGTTGGCGAGCGGCACTCGAGGCGCATGGCATTGAGCCGCCCGAGCCTCTGCAAGGCGATTGGAATGCGGATAGTGGCTATGCCGCGGGCCTTGTGCTTGCCGATAAACCCGATTGCACGGCGGTCCTCGCTGCTAACGACTGCATGGCAAACGGCGTGATGATGGCTCTACGTGACAAAGGGCTCAGTGTGCCCGACGACGTGTCCGTGATCGGCTTTGATGACGAGCTTTACAAGACGATTCCCAACTCGATTCTGACGTCGGTGAAGTTCCGTCACCGAGAGCTGGGCGTCCGTGCGCTCAACGAAGTCGTCGCAGGTCTGGAAGCCCCGAGCTCCAGAAGCCGTACGCTCGTCTCGGGTGTGCTGGTCGAGCGTTCCAGCGTGAAGGACCTGCGGGCGTAGACGTGCTCGGCCTGTTTGTCTCAATCTGTAACAGGTAGGGCCGAAAATCTCAGCTAGATGTTACAGATTGAGATTTTTGGCCCGGCTTATTCCGTTTGTCTCAATCTGTAACAACTAGACGGTCAAAAGTGGTCTACATGTTACAGATCGAGACAAACGGCCCCCAGGCCGAACAAAAACAAAAGACCGGGGGCGGCGCGCCGTGTGACGTGCCGCCCCCGGCTGAGAAATGGGGACAGGTTATGTGGGCAGGCGACCCTGCCAGCCGCTAGTCCAGACGACGGGTCTGCGCCACGTGCTTATACCAGTATGCGCTTGCCTTGGGCGTGCGCTTCTGGGTTTCAAAGTCAACGTAGAAGAAGCCGTAACGCTTGTTGTAACCATTGGTCCAGGAGAACTGGTCCTGCAGGCTCCACAGGAAGTAGCCGCCCACGTTGACACCCACCTCCATGGCCTTGAGCAACCAGCGCAGGTGCTGCTCGATATAGTCGATGCGCGGCTGGTCGTCCACAAAACCGTCCTTGTAGGGGTCCTTGTAGCCCATGCCGTTCTCGGTGATGAAGATCTGCTTGTAGTTGGGATAGCGCTGCTTAATGTAGACGAGCAGGTCGAACAGGCCCTCGGGATAGATAATCCAGTCCCAGTCGGTGGTGGGGATGCCAGGCTTGTTCACATGCTCGCCAATACCCTTAACGCGCCAGCGGCCGGTGCCCTTCTCGCCCGTACCGTTGTGGTGCAGGTCGTTCTCGCCATCGTAAGCCTTCAAGAAGCGGCACTGGTAGTTGTTAACGCCCAGGTAGTCGTTGTGGAGCGCGGCCTCGCGCATGATTTCCAGATCCTCGTCTAGAATCTCGATGGTGCCGCCCGAGACGGCAGCCAGGCGGTTGGCGCACTCGAGGGTGTCGGGCGCATAGTCGCCGCGGAAGGTGGCGTCGAGCAGAAACTGGTTCTGCAGCACGTGCTCGTTGTTGGCGGCCTTGATGTCGGCGGGATCGTTCTCGTTGAGCGGATACTTAAACTCCAGCGACTGAATGACGCCGATCTTGCCCTTAAAACCGCCGTTGTGGAAGGCCAGTACTGCCTTGGCGTGGGCGAGCATCATGTTGTGCTCGCACTGGAAAGCCTCGGCCAGATGCGCCTTGACGCCACCGGGGAAGGTGCCCTCGATGTAGGTGTTGGAGGCGTCGGCCCAGATCTCGTTAAAGGTGAACCAGTAGGTCACCTGGTCGGCGTACTCCTTAAAGCAGAAGGTGGCAAAGTCCACAAAGGCGTCGATGGTCTCGCGGTTGAGGAAGTCGCCCTTCTTAAAGAGGGGTAGCGGCGTATCGAAGTGATGCAGCGTGACAAACGGCTCAACGTGGTGCTTGTGGCACTCGGCGAAGAGATCGTGGTAGAACTGGACACCCTCGGGGTTGATTTCGCCGGTACCGTTGGGAAAGATGCGGCTCCAGGCGATAGAGAGGCGAATGCCGTTGATGCCAAACTCCTCGCACAGTTCCAGATCGACGGGGTACTGGTTGTAGAAGTCCGAAGCGGGATCGGGGGAGAAGCGCCCCTGGGCCTCCAGGAAGTCGTCCCAGGCAACCTTGCCCTTACCGTGAGTGCGGGTCTCGCCCTCTACCTGGTAGGCAGCGGTGGCGCCGCCAAAGACAAAGTCCTCGGGAAACTGCGCAGGCGGGTTGGTGACGCTAGCAGGGTTAACGGACATAATGATCCAATCGTCTAGATCGAAGGGCCAGCCGGCTGTGGATGGTCGGCTGGCCCTGGGCGTTACTTACTTCGAAAGTTGCTCGCTTACGAAGGCGAGAGACTTATCGCCGTTCTGGGAAAGCTCGATGTACTGCTTACCGCGGCAGGCGACGCACTTGTTGCCCACGCGCTCGCAGTCCTTCTGCAGGTCGGCTAGGTAGCTGGCGGCCTGCGGGGCCAGGACGACCAGATCGAAGTCGGGGAGCATGTCCACGTGGTTGCCATAGGCCTCGGCAGCGGTCTCAAGATTGATGCCGCGCTCCTTGGCGGCCTTGGCC
>URNM01000034.1 GCA_900549185.1 uncultured Collinsella sp.
CGCCTGCGCGGCGCCTTTGTGGGCAAACCGCTCGTCGCCGCCGTCTTGTGCCTGCTGCTCGCCGGCGTCTTTGCGCTGCTGGGCATGGAGGTCTCGTCCAACCACGACTTTACCTGGGTCTACCCCCTGTGCATCCTGCTCGAGTGGGCCATCATCGCCACGCTCATGGCTGGCTTGTTCTTCCTATTCCAGCGCCACGGCGCAGCTCCCGCGGTCCTGGCCTTTGCCCTCTTTGTCCTGGGCATTGCCGAGTTCTTCGTCATCACGTTTAAATCCATGCCCATCCAGCCGGGCGACCTTTCGGCCATCTCCACCGCCGCCGCGGTCGCCGGCACCGGCTACACCTTCTCCATCTCGCTGTTCTGCGTGCTGTCCATGGGCTTTACCGCCATCGCTATGCTGCTGTGCGAGTACGCCGGCCTGGTGGCACCGCACCGTCAGAAGGGCGCCGCCAACGCCAAGCGCATGCTGCTCACTAATCTGCTCGTCGCCGTGCTGTGCCTGGGCGGCGTGACCGCGCACGTCACGCTCATCGACTACTACAACACCCTCGGCATCACCGTCTACACCTGGCGCCCGCTCGAGAGCTACTGGCGCGAGGGCTACCTGCCCGCTTTCATTAGCGCAGCGCAGTCCATCAAGCCGCCCAAACCCGCCGACTACTCCGTCGACGATGCCAAGGCCACGCTCAAAAAGTACGCCAAGGCCTACGACAAGTCCGACGCGGCCAAGAGCGACGAGCGCGCCGCCGCAAAGGAGCAGTTCGACAGCGAGAAGCCCACGGTCATCGCCATCATGAACGAGACCTTCTCGGATCTGTCGATCTACCAGAACATGCGCGCCGGCTACGAAGGCCCGCAGTACTTTAAGAACCTGTCCAACTGCCTCAGCCGCGGCAAGCTCTACGTGAGCGCCTACGGCGGCGGCACCGCCAATACCGAGTTTGAGTTTATGACCGGCAACTCCATGGCCAACCTGGGCTCGGGCGTGTACCCCTACACCATCTACAACATGGAAACGACCGGGAATCTGGCAGAGCAGTTCAAGTCGCTCGGCTATTCCACCACCGCCATGCACCCCAACCACGCAACCAACTGGAACCGCGAGAACGTCTACAAGGACTTTGGCTTTGACCAGTTCCTGTCCATCAACGACTTCCAGGGCGCCGATACCCTGCGCGGGATGGTGACCGACCAGGCTACCTACGACAAGATTCTTGAGCTGCTCGACCAGAACGCCGATCCTCAGTTTATCTTCGACGTGACCATGCAGAACCACTCGGGCTACGACACGGGCCTGCTGCCGGTCGACAAGCAGATGCATCTGAATATCGACACGACCGACCTGGACGCCAAGACCGTCGAGGACGGCACGCTGTCCGATGTCGACGAGTATGTCTCGTGCATCGAGCAGTCCGATCAGGCGCTGCGCTACTTCCTCAACGCCTTGAGCAAGCTCGACCGCAAGGTAGTCGTGGTGTTCTGGGGCGATCACCAGCCGTTCTTCCCGTCCAAGTTCAACGATAAGTGGTTTACCGGCGAGGACGACGCTACCCACCAGGAGCGCTTGTGGCAGACCGACTACATCATTTGGGCTAACTACGACGTTGCCGGTTGCGACCAAACGAGCGAGGTCGACGACCTGTCCACCAACTACCTGTCCACCCAGCTGATGCAGCTGATCGGCGCACCGCTGACCGACTACCAGAAGGCGCACATGACGCTGCGCGAGTCGCTGCCCGCCATCAACTCCGTGGGCTACGAGGACGCCAGCTTGCGCTGGGCGCTCTCCTCCAACGTCACCGGTGACGACGCCGCCGCAGCAGCCGCCACCAAGGCGCGCGAGGATTACGCCAAGATGCAGTACTACGAGATGTTCCGCGACGGCAAGAACGTCTATACGGAGCACTTCCAGACCGAGGCCAACGAGACCGACCCCAACCTGGCGCCGGGCACGACCAAGATTAAGTAGCTGCTAGCTGCGAGTTCATAACTGAAACGTCTGTCCGGGCGGAGGCATATAAGGTTCCCTGCTCGGACAGTCCTGCGCAAGACGAAGGCCACATTAAGTGGCCTTCTTTGCGTGCGGAACTCGCGATGAACCTTATATGCCTCCGCCCGGACAGACGCCCTGTTGTTGGAGCGCGGCTTGTCATGGGGATATCCGCTAAACATATATAAGTTGAAGGCCACGTTATGTGGCCTTCTTTGTTTGCGGAAAGTGTGTCCCACTATTCAGCTGGATTCCGGGATGTATTTTCCGGTTGAGGCTCGTTGGGAAAGTGCGTCCCACTTTGGGGGCTGATTCTGGGACGTGGTTTCCGGTTGGCTCTCATTGGGAAAGTTCATCCCATTTCTCGGCCTAATTATGGGACGCAGTTTCCCGTTGAGGACCCTTTGGGAAAGTGCGTCCCGGTCTGGGCGCTCAAACTGGGATGGATTTTCCGGATGAGGGCTTGACGGAAAATGTGTCCCGTTCCGGGCGCTAATTGTGGGATGCAGTTTCCGCTTGCGGAGTCTCCACTCAACAGAAAACCCGGGTGGCCTGTTTTTTGGCTACCCGGGTTTTTGGGTTGTCGATATGTTCGACTGGCTACTAGTGGGTCTTGCGGCGCTTGATCAGCATGATGAGGGCTATCACTACGAGCGTTGCTCCCGCTGCTGCTGCGGTGGCGACTAGGGCGAATGTTTGGTCGCCGGTGTTTGCGAGGTCCTTCGCTGTGGTCGTAGTCTTGACCTTGGTGTCGGTCTTAGCTCCGTTGTCGGACTTGGGCTTGTCCGGGTTCGTCGGGGTCTCAGGAGTCTCGGGGTCCTTTGAGCCTTCGGAATCGGTTGGGCCGGCGGTGTTTACCAGCGTATGGTCCAGGAACTTCTTGGCGCCCGCACTTGCCTGTGAGAACAGGCGGCGCGTGCGGATCGGGGTGGCGTTCACCGTTGTGGGCGCCGTCTCCTCGGCCTCGATATTCACGAGCGTCGTGCCGGTGTCGAGGCCCACGTCGTTGTATCCCACGTGGCAGTAATACTGCGCACCGTCATCGTCTGCGGTCAGGTCAATCTCGAGCTTTGAGGCCGTTCCAGCCGCGAGGTTGCCATCGGCACCCACGAGCTTAAACTCTGTCTCGCCGCGGCCCTTGCGGTACCACATATAGGTCGGTGCCAGCCCTGTTTCGCTATCGTCGGCACCGAGTTGCTTCACATGGCCAATCGCCGAGAGCGTCAGGTGGCTTCCCGCCGTGCGCTCAACCGAAGAGTCGTATCCAAGATCCGACCCCTCCGCAGCATCCGCCGCAGGTCCGCTCACGGTCATCGTCATGCCATCGGGCATGGTCTTGACCGTGATGATTGCCGAGCGAATACCTGTTTCGGTCGTGGATCCATTCTTAACGGCGGCGATGGCGAATCGATACTCCGTATTGGGCTGCAGCCCATCCCACTTGAGCGAGGTCTGCGTGTTGTCGGCAATCTTCCAGCTATTGACGACCGCATCCGCCGCATTGCTCTGCAGCATGCCCACGCCGTAGCTAAAGCCACTCTTGTTTGCGAGTACATCGTCCCAGCTAAACGTAACGCTGGTCGAATCGACGGCGTTTGCCGTAAAGCCCGTCACGGCCGGCGCGTCGGGCATCTCGACGTCCTTAACGTCATAGCCCACGATCCAGAACTGGTCGGTGTCCTTGGTGCCGAGCTTGTCGCCCGAGTCTGCCTCGAACTTGTCGACATCCACCGCGTTGACACCCAGACGCCACACAAAACCGTACTTGCCCTGCGCCGCCTCGGGCAGGTTGTCGACGGTGCCGCCGTATTCGGTCGATTCACTCGAGGAGTTACCCGTAGTAAAGCCGGCGTTGGCACCAAAGCACAGGCCGCCAAACAACTCGTGCTTTGCGAGCTTCGCGCCCATGACAACGCTGCCGTTCAGCGTCAAGCCGAGCTCGAGCTCCTGCTCCTTGCCCTCCTCGACTTCGATGGTCTGCTCAATGCTCGCCCCCGACTGCGCGGCGGCGCCGTTAAACCCATCGTGCGTGTAGGCGCGCGTTACGCCAGGCTTGCCCAGACCAAAGGAATCCCCAACGGGAGTCTCGCCGTTGAGCGTCGTTTGATAGGTTCCGGGTTCTCCCGACCGGTTGGTCAAAAAGTAGCTGAGCGGCGTCATATTGTGCTGTTTGGCAATGCGGTCATAGGCCTCGACATTAACGACCGAGGTCTGCGCGCCGAGCGACACGGGCGCCGCCATCACGCCCTTGCCACCAGTTTCCTCATTTTTGATCTCATACTCGTAATAGACCATCGGAATCGTGTAGAGCACGGCCTTGTCACCCTCGCCGGCATGCGACTCATAGCTTACGCTTGCGCTGACCGTGCGCTCGCTCCGGTAGTCATAGCATCCCTCGGCGGCAAAATCGACTGAAGCATTCATCGCGACCAGGGGCGGACCGGTCTGCACCTCGACGGCAACGCCCAACTCGGCGCCAATGGTATAGCCCTGGGATGTCCCCGTGCCCTTTTCCTCTCCGTATGACGTGCCGCCCAACACCAGATAGCCGTATGCCTGCTCCAGATCCTCAACATAGGGCGCATCCTGCAGCACGGCAAGCACGCGCGGGTTGGTATAGACCTTGTAGCGGTCCTTGTACGTGATCTTGACGCTGTCGTTGTCGACATCGGGCAGCGCGAGCGAGATAAATGTGCCGTAGGTAGTGCCGCGACGGTTGCTCTCGCTAATCACCTGCTCCTCGCCGCGGCGCACCTTTCCGTTCTCGTCGAGCGAAAAATGCGAGGCGGTCATCCAATAGTAGTCATCGTTCTTGCGCAGGTCCTCGTCGCGGTGCTTGCCCACCACAGCGATAAAGCTCTCGTTATAGCGGTCCGAACCCGAGACGCTGCCCGCCTTGACGTCGCTGATCCACACCTGCTCTATACCCTTGTGGTCATGCTTGTTGCTGCTGTTGTATTGCTGACCGCTCATGCTCATGGTTCCGACCATGGACCCCAAGCCCTGAGCCCCGCTCTGTGCCGTGTTGCAGGCAAAGTCGCGGAACACATCGCCGCCCACGAGCACCTCGTCGACCGCCAGCTGCTCGGACAGGCCGTCAAGGTTGGCAGTGGCAAGGGCAATAGGCGCCAAGGTGCACGGATAGCGCTTATCCTGAGCGCTATCCTTCCATGCGCTGTTGGGCACATGCATCAGCCCATAGGAGGCGAGGAGCCCGTCTCTGTATTCCTTGCAATCGGAAAGCTTGAACTCGCCAGACTCCGAGTCAAAATACGCGTAGCGGTACAGCGCGCCGTACAGCCCCTTGCTGCCGTCAGAAGCGCCGCAATCAAAAGCGCTGCGTTGCCAGTCATAGCCCGCAAGAATAAGGCCCGTGACGGTTTCACCCGTCTTCTTTCCTTCTTCATCGTAGGCGGCAAACGTGCCGAACGTCGCATTCGCAGCGACCATGGTCTTGCCGTTCGCGGAGAGGGAGATTGCGCCCGCGTCGCCCAGAGCATCGACATGGACGAGCGCACCCTTGGATGCATCCCACGAAAACAGCTCGCAATGCGTCGACTTATCAATATTCTTCTTGCCGTAGGGTGCCGAGACCACGATGGCGAGGTCATCGCAAAAATCGCGATCGAGGTCGCCGGCCGCTAGCGAAACGACAGGAGCTGACTGAAGCTGCGCCCAGGAGTCGTTCCCGCCCTTGTTGTGCGTGGTGTAGTCCGCGGCGTTACCGGCATCGATCTTGACGACGCTTTGCTTCCAGTTGCCGCCCTCCAAGTCATACATGTCGACTACAGCCTTGCGCACGCCGTTCTCGTCGACATAGCAGCCCGCGTAGACAAAAAGCTCGTCGACGCCGTCGCCATCGACATCGCCCGCCTCGACATCAAAGACGGCGTCGTGCTCTTGCAGGTAACCGGCATCCAGGTACTTAAAACGGCCTTCGTACATCATATTAGTGTTGACCGTCACCGGCAGGTGTGTGTCGAGAGTGCGCGTACGCCCGTTGCTAAACGAGTAGAGGACCAGCTCAACCTTTCCGGCGTATGACTTGCCGTCAATCGTCGTGGAGGAACTGTCGCCGTAGGCACGGAGCTCGGCAACGCGGCTCTTTTTGCCCGTGCTGGCGTCGCTGCAGAACTCAACACTCGTGGCGTGAATGCCCGAGAAACCGTTGTTGTCGTTGGCGAGTACTGTTGAGGACTCATTGTTGCTTAGGTACGACCAGGTGCCGCCACCGTAGTCGCTATGCTTGTAGAGATCGCTGTTCGTATCGAAGTTGTTGACGTTTTGCCAGAACTTTGCGGCGCCCCACACACTTCCATAGCCATCGGTGAGTTTGCTGCTGCCGCCAATGTCACCGCGCTCGACGTTCTCGAGCTTGTCGCGCAGAGTGTAGCGATTGCCATGGCTACCGTTAGCTGCCATATAGACCTCGCTGCGCGTGGCAAACGTCGTGGGGGTATCAGTGGAATAGGGGCCAACGGTATCGGCCGGAATGTCCTCGCTCGTGCCCAGACCCAGGGCTTGATAATCCTGCTCGGTCATATCGGTGATTGCGGGCGCGTCTGCCGCCTGGGCAACCTGGGGCGTGGCCGTGAAGCAGGCGACGCTCGTGGCGATCAACGCAGCAAGCGCCGCCGTCCCAACAAGCGGGATTTTCGACAGTCTACGGATACGGGGGTATGGAACGTACATGAGGGACCTCGCTTTATTCGAGTGGAGTGGACTCATTTTTGCAAATGATACATCCGATGCCCGATATCACGTGTCTCATTTTCGCCAACGGCGTGTCTCATTTTTGAGAATCCGAGATGCCGCGGAAATCTTATCCCAGCTCAAAGGCCATTTCTGGGATGTATTTTCCGTCGAGTGCCTCATCGGGAAACTGCATCCCATTTCAAGCGTCGATTCTGGGACGCACTTTCCCCTTAGACCCTCAACCGGAAACCGCATCCCGCTTTGAGCGCAAATTCCGGGATGCATTTTCCGCTTGAGGTAGCGCGCACAGTCGTGGTGTAAGAAGCAAGGGAGGGCCATCGCCTAAAATCGTCAGTGCCTAGATATTCGACGAAAGGAAAGACGATGGCCCACAGCGACATTCTATCCCAGCCGGACCGGGGGCTCGGCCTCGACCGGCCCCAGACCGAGGCCCTGCTCGCGCTGTTCTCGCGGTGCGACGACCTGAGGGAGTTCGGCAGGGAGGTGATCCAGTCCGTGGTCAACGCCCTGATGGACTCCCAGGCGCAGGAGGCCTGCGGTGCGCCCCGCGGCTCCAGGTCGCCCGAGCGCGTCAACAGCAGGAACGGCTACCGAGGGAGGTCCCTGTCGACCTCCCTCGGCGACCTCGAGCTGCGGGTCCCCAAGCTGCGCGAGGGGACCTACTTCCCCGAGGGCATACTCGAGCGCTACACGCGCGTCGAGGCGTCCATGGTCGCGCTCGTGCGCGAGATGTACGTCGCTGGCGTGAGCACCCGCAAGGTCGGGCTCGTCGCCGAGGAGCCCGGCGCACAGCTCCGAGGTGTCGGCGCTGTGCGCCGGGCTGGACGAGGAGGCCGAGGCGTTCAGGACCCGGCCGATCGAGGGCGAGCACCCCTACGTGTGGCTCGACGCGACCTACATGAAGTGCAGGACCGGCGGGCGCTACGCGAGCGTCGCGCTCGTCACGGCGATCGGCATGTCGTCCTCCGGGCACAAGGAGTTCCTCGGCTGCGCCTGCTTCGACAGCGAGAGCGAGGCCGCCTGGTCCGAGTTCCTCGGCTCCCTCAGGGACAGGGGCCTGCGCGGCGTGAGGCTCGCGGTGTCCGACGCCCACGCGGGGCTCGTCGCCGCCGTCTCCAGGGTCCTGCCGGGCTGCTCCTGGCAGCGGTGCCTGACGCACCTCCAGCGCGACATCAGGGGCCACATCCACAGCCTCGCCGGCCAGGCGCTCGCCGCCGACCTCGTCCGGGCGTGCGCGGGGCAGGCCGACGCCGACGTCGCCCGCGCGGCGTGGGACCTGGCGGCGCCCAGGGTGCGCGCCCTCTCCCGCGCGGCCGGCGACGTCTTCGAGGGCGCGAGGGAGGACGCGCTCGCCTTCATGTCCTTCCCCCGCGAGCACTGGCAGAAGATCAGGACGAACAACGTGCAGGAGCGCGCGAACCGCGAGATCAAGAGGAGGTACCGCTCGGTGCAGTCGTTCCCCTCCGAGGCGTCCATGATGCGGCTCGTGTGCGCGGTGCTCGCCGGAGAGGAGGGCAGGTGGGCCGCCCACCGGGTCGCCGCACCCGAGTCGGCCGCCCGCGCGTCCGCCCCGGCCCCGGCTCCGGAACCGCTCGAGGGCGAGAGGCTCGAGGCGGTCAGGCTGGCCGCGCACGAGGCCATAAGGGAGGTCCTTGACCGCCACGGCGTGGCGGAATAGCCTTAGGCGCAAGGGGCGCTGACGCGGCCCTCCCTCTTACACCACAAAAATTCGCGCCATCCCGCTTGAGCCTCATTGGGAAACGGCGTCCCACTTTGAGGGCTGATTGTGGGATGCATTTTCCGGTTTTGCTCTCATTGGGAAAATGCATCCCGTTTCTTGACCGAATAATGGGACGCAATTTCCCGTTGGAGCGCCTTTGGGAAAGTGTGTCCCACTTCGACCGCCCAGAGTGGGATGCACTTTCCGCAAAGCACCTCAACGGGAAACTACGTCCCATTCCAAAGGCAAATTCCGGGACGCATTTTTCGAAAGCCTGCCCATCCGGAAAGCCCGTCCCACTTTGGACGCATCCGGGCACGGAACCATCGACCTATCAGGCCTCCCATCAATAAAGAGGCGTCCTCCCGGACGGCGGGGCACGAAGTTCATCGCGAGTTCCGCACGCAAAGAAGGCCACTTAATGTGGCCTTCGTCTTGCGCAGGACTGTAGAACAGGGAACTTCGTGCCCCGACGCCCGGGAGGACGTTTCATTTAGAAAGATGGACCGACCGCCGTCAGCGATGGGAGCTACTCCCCCAGCACGGCCTTCTTGGCCGCCGCCGCCATATGGTCCAGATCATCCTTGGTGGGGTGATCCTTTGCGGCAGCCCAGTTGTCGAGCAGCAACTTAGCGCGGGCGTTGTCGGGATCTTGTTCGAGCATGGCCTCGTAGCGCTGTTTGACCGCGGGGCCCATCTTGCCCTGGCACATTGCCCAGCCCACTAGCTCGGCATCATCGGCCAAATTGGAGGTTACGCGATCGATAATCTGCTGGTAATAGCTCTGATCAGCACCAAAACCGCAGGTACCAAACAGAAAGACGCGCTTGCCGTGCAAGGCGGAGAGCAACGCCGCGACCGAAGGCGTGCATGCGCCCTTGTCGCACCAAAAGCCAACGAGCACCGTATCGGCAGCGCAGGCACCCTGCGCCTCGCGCGCAACTTGATCTGCATCCACATCATCGCTCAGCGCGGCAGCGTGAATAAACTCGACGCCTGCAGCCTGTAGGGCACGCTTGATCGCGCCCGAAACCATCCTGGTATTACCGCTCTTGCTGTTGACCACCAAAGAGCATGTCATAGTCACGTTGCTCGTTTCCCCCAAAGCCACTAATGCAATTAATTAGATGAATATCTTAGTACTAACGTGACAGATGTAAACCACCTTCTGCCGATTGGCGACATGAGCGACACCGATGGGGGCAAAACGTCCGCAGCGCAAGCCCCCAAATACTTAAGACGTGGGACGAACAGACCCGATTCATTTGCCCCACGTCTTGCTTACTGGGCGAACTGGCTGCGGTAGAGCTCGGCGTAAAAGCCGCCTGCCGCGAGCAGTTCATCGTGCGTGCCGCGCTCGATAATCTCGCCGTCGCGCATGACCAGGATGCAATCGGCGTTGCGGATCGTCGACAGGCGGTGTGCCACGACAAAGCTCGTGCGGCCAGCCATGAGCTCGTCGAATGCCGCCTGCACCTGCAGCTCGGTACGCGTATCGATGCTCGACGTTGCCTCGTCCAGCAGCAGAATCGCCGGATCGGTAAGCATGACGCGCGCGATGCACAGCAGCTGTTTTTGACCCTGGCTAAACGTGCCACCGTCCTCGCCGATCACCGTATCATAGCCGTCTGGCAGCTGCACGATAAACTTATGCGCATGAGCGCGCTTGGCGGCCTCGACAATCTGCTCGCGCGTGGCATCGGGGCAACCGTAGGCAATGTTCTGGGCCACCGTGCCCTCGAACAGCCAGGTGTCCTGCAGCACCATGCCAAAAGCGCGGCGCAGGCTCGCCCGTGTGTAGTCACGCGAGGAGCGACCATCGACCACGATGCGCCCAGCATCGATATCGTAAAAGCGCAGCAGCAGGTTGATGAGCGTCGTCTTGCCACAGCCCGTGGGGCCGACGAGGGCATAGCGCATACCGGGCTTGGCATCGATGCAGATATCCTGCAGCAGTTTGCGGTCGGGCACATAACTAAAGTCCACATGCTCAAACGAAACCTCGCCCTTCGGGGCAGTGAGCTCAATGGCATCCACAGCGTCGGGCTCCTGCTCGCGCGCATCGAGCAACGCGAACATGCGGCGCGCCGAGGCATACGCCGTCTGGATTTGCGTAATGACGTTGGTGACCTCGTTGAACGGCTTAGTGTACTGGTTGGCGTAGGACAGGAAAATCTGCACGCCGCCCACCGTGAGCGCCGCAGGCACGCCCGTGATCACGCCCGCGCAGCCGATCACGGCGACCATAGCATAGATGATGTTATTGATGAAGCGCGTACCGGGGTTAGAAAGCGAACCCATAAACTGCGCGCGCTCGCCCGCCGTATAGAGATCGGCGTTGAGAACATCAAAGCGCTGTTGAGCGTGCGGGCCGTAGGCGAAGGCGTCCACGAGCTTTTGCTCACCCACATACTCCTCGATATGAGCGCCGAGTTGGCCCTGGATGCGCTGTTGAGCAGTGAAGCTCTTATTGGAAAACTTGGCGATGGCACCGGCCGCAAAGATGGAAAGCGGCGTGACGAGCACCACCACAAGCGTCATGGTCAGGTTGATGGAGAGCATAAACGCGAGCGTGCCCACGATGGTGATGACGCCGGTAAAGAGCTGCGTAAAGCCCTGCAGCAGGCCGTCACCCACCTGATCGACGTCATTGACCACGCGGCTCATGAGGTCGCCGTGGGCATGGCCGTCGATAAAGCTGAGCGGCATGCGGCTGAGCTTGTCGCTCGCCTCCACGCGCATGTCGCGCACCGTCTCGTAGGACAGGCGGTTGACGCAGTAGCCCTGCAGCCACTGGAAGGCCGCCGCGCCCACTACGACAATCGCGAGCTTGGTAGCGAGCGGCAGCAGCGCGTCAAAGTCCACCTGCCCGGCGGCAACGATGAGGTCGATACCCTCGCCGATGAGGATGGGCGTATAGAGCTGCAAGATCACCGAGATGGCGGCGCTCACAAACGAAGCCGCAAACGAAATGCGATGCGGACGGACGTAGCCCAGCAGGCGGCGAGTTACCGCGCCCACGGGGTAGCGCTCGGGGTCGCCGGGCTGATGCGGACCGTCACCCAAGTCGCTGAGGTTATCGTTGCCGGACACGTTGGCCGTCATCGTGGCGACCGAACCGGAAGAAGTATACGGATTCATTTAGCAGCCCTCCTTTGCGCAAGTGGATGCCGGGGCAGCCGGGGCTGACGCGGGACTTGGGGCGGACGCGGGCGTCGCGCTCCCCTGCTGACCCTCGAGCTCCTCGCGACGAAGCTGCGACTGGCAAATCTCGCGATAGAGCTGGCAGCTTGCGTACAGCTCGTCGTGCGTACCCAAGCCCGCGACCGAGCCGTGGTCGAGCACGCAGATCATGTCGGCATCGCGAACGGTCGAGACGCGCTGGCTCACAATCACCGTGGTCAGCGGGAGCCCGCCCGCGGCGGCACCGCGTACGCTGCGCTCGCGGATGGCGTGGCGAAGCGCCGCGTCGGTCTTAAAGTCGAGCGCCGAGGCGGAATCATCCATAATCAGGATCTGCGGCGAGCCCACCAGGGCACGCGCAATGGTCAGGCGCTGGCGCTGGCCACCGCTGAAGTTCTTACCGCCCGCCTCGACCGGGGCGTCGAGCCCCTGTGGCTTGTTGCGCACGAACTCGCTGGCCTGCGCCATTTCGAGCGCCGCCCACAGTTCCTCATCGGTTGCCGACTCGTCGCGCCAGGTTAGGTTGCTGCGGATCGTGCCACTCACGAGCGACGCGCGCTGCGGTACGGTCGCGACCACATGGCGCAGCTGATCGAGCGGCCAGGCGCGCACGTCGGCGCCCATTACGCTCACGCTGCCGACGCCTGTGTCGTACAGGCGCGGGATGAGCGAGACGAGCGTCGACTTACCGCTGCCCGTGCCGCCGATAATGCCGAGGGTTTTGCCCACCGGCAGCTCCAGGGTCACGTCATTGACGGCGTTGGCGGCGCCCACGCCAAAGGAGAAGCTCGCATGGCTCAGGCTCAGCGCGGGGACCGGAACAGCGTTGCCCATCGCGCTCGGCTCGGGCAGCGCAACCGGCTGGTTGCCCTCGTCGATAATGCTCGGCACGCAGTTGAGTACCTCGTTGAGACGCGACGCACTGGCGCTCGCCTTGGTAAAGACCACGACCAGGTTGGCGACATACACGATGGAGGTCAGGGTCTGCGTCATGTAGTTCACAAACGCCATGACCTGGCCCTGCGTGAGCTCGCCCACGTTGACCTGGATGCCGCCCACCCACAGGATGGCGCACACGCCCAGGTTCATCACCAAAAACGTGACGGGGTTGAGAATCGACGAGAGCTTGCCCACCGCGATTGCGACACGCGCCTGGTCCTCGGCCGCACGAGCAAAACGCTCGCGCTCGTGGTCTTCGCGCACAAACGCGCGGACCACGCGAGCACCCGAAAGCCCCTCGCGGCAGACAAGCGCGATGCGGTCGAGCTTTGCCTGCAGCTGCTTGTAGTACGGAATGCAGCGCGCCATGACAAACCAAAACACCAGGCCGATGGCGGGCGTGCAAATCAAAAAGATCATGCCGAGCTTAAGGTCGATGGCAAGGGCCGCGACCATGGAGCCCACCGCCAAGAAAGGCCAGCGGATGAGCATACGCACGCCCAGCGCCACGGCGAGCTGCACCTGGTTGACGTCGTTGGTAATGCGCGTGATGAGCGACGGCGTGCCAAAGCGATCGAGCTCAGCATAGCTCAGCTTGGTGATGTGCTGGTAGAGTGCGCCGCGAATGTCAGTACCCATGCCCTGCGAGGTGAGCGCTGCCATCTTTTGGCAGACGAGCGTAAACGAGATGCCGATCACGGCCATGGCGGCGAGCACCATGCCGTAGTGGACGACGGAGTTGACATCGTATGCGCCGATGCCTTTATCGATCATTTGAGCGATGACCAACGGCGTCAGCAGGTCGAAGATCACTTCGATCAGCTTGCACGCAGGGCCGATCACCATATACCGGCAATACTTACCGCCAAAACGCCTGAGCAGCTCAATCATAAAAAGGCGCTCCCTATCATCATTCACACTCAATCCGAATCATGATAGTACGGTGAGCCCAAAAGAAGCGTAAACAACTCGTCATTTCTAATGGGATTCGGTTTCCAAAGAAGCGGAGAGGCGCGCACCCAGCCAGTGTCGGGTCGACCACATGGTATACTTGCATTAGTGCTACCAAGTTAGTCGCCGACCCTTGAAATGAGGTGCCGAGATGAACGACATTCTCGCAAGAAGAGCAAGACGAGCAACTGTGGGCATCGCCCTTTCCGCGGCACTTGTCGCGGGAATCGCCCCCGTAACGGCGATCGCGGCAGAAACCAGCGCCCCCACCGGTGCAGTTGCCTTGCAGACGGAAGACGCGGCCGCCGCAAAAGAAAAAGCGTATGCAGCCATGCAGGAAGCGCTCAAAAACCTCGAGGCCGCAAAAAACGCCGCAAGTCCCGAGAAAATTGCGGAAATCGATGATGACATTGCCGCATTTCAAGAACTCTACGACATGGTGGTGGCGGAAGCCGCCAAACGGAGGGAACCCCTTCCCGCCATGCAAGCGAACGTCGATGCAGCCCAAGCCAAATACGATGAGGCCCACAACCGGACAAGCGGCCTTCAGGCAGAATTAGATAAGGCACTTGAAGCACTCGGCGACGAGGAGCCCAGCACAGCTATTAAGGAGCATATTAAGCAGTTGCGCAGTGAGATCATGGCGGCAGAAAGGCGAGAAAAATCTTATGAAGATGATCTTCACTCCTACCAACGCCGACTCGAAAGCCAGGAAAAACAGGTTCAGCATTTCGAAAGTGAGGCAGAGGAAGCTAAAGCCCACATCGACGAGGACATAGCCAAGCGAAATGCGCTCCTCGGCGATTTGGAAAAGGCGCAAGCGGCCTATGATGACGCCTGCAAAGCATACGAAGAGGCAAAGGCCGCGGCAGACAAGGCCACCTCGCCCGAGATAACGAAACCCGCCGAGACGACGCCTCCCTCCGGCTCAACGCAACCCGCCGAGGCGACACCGCCCGCCAGCTCGCCCCTGACCGGCAAAGACGCTCCATCGAGCTCCACCAAGCAGGCGAACACGAGCAGCGGCAAGCAAGCAAATACGACCGCCGGCAAGCTCGCAAACACAGGCGACACAGCGCCGAGCGCAATCGCACTCGCAGCAGTCGCCGCCGCAGGACTCGGAATAACCGCCACGGCCACACGCCGCCTCAAGAACTCAAAATAGCCGCCAGCGGTTATTGCCTTCGCCAATCCACAAGCCCAGAGACAAATAGAGGCCCGTTTCCCCAACCCAGGGAAACGGGCCCCTTTAACTGCAAAAATGCAAGCAACAGCACCGCCGCCTCTTGAACCACGTAGCCATCAATGCCCAGACAACGCCAGCAAGCCGCATTCCGCAAGAGATAGATTAAATTAGATAAACGCGCCTTTACGGGTGATTTTTGGACGACGGGGCCCGGCCGGCGGCGAGGTGTTTGGTAGTCGAGCGATCCCGCAGGCGAAGCCGAGGACCAGCGAGACACCAAACACCTCGCCGCCGGCCGGGCCATGTCGCGGCACCAAAAAGCGCCCGTGCGCTCGATGGATTCGGATGCCCGACAGAGGCTCCTTATGGCTGCTTCCTTCCGGACCTGACCAGATTCGGAACATGTCGTCATCCGAACCCATCGAACGCGCTAGGCGCTCGGTATATCTTACCTGCTCCCGCCCAACAGGGCAAGTGGGGCGAACCCATCGGATGGATTCGCCCCTGTCTCTTATACACATCTCCGAGCCCACGAGACACTGAGCGATCTCGTA
>URNM01000035.1 GCA_900549185.1 uncultured Collinsella sp.
GGGCTTGCAGCGACGGACCTCAGGACACTCTTACACCACGTCTGCGCGCGCCACCCGAGGTCTATCGAATTTACTTCGTTTTGTCTCAAGATTGGGTCAAATTAGCGTACATCTGTTGCGCAAAATGAGCAAAAATGGCTTCGTGAAATGTCTCTATTTTCGTGCCAGTACTCATATTTGCCACTTTTTGACCACGGGGGCATCTACCGCGCGAAATCGATAGGTCAAATCTGCCAAAAACGGCCCGTAACAAAAAAGCTCCCATTGCTGGGAGCTCTTTCATTTAATGGTGCGGGCGAAAGGACTTGAACCTTCATGGGGTTGCCCCCATACGGACCTGAACCGTACGCGTCTGCCAATTCCGCCACGCCCGCGTGCAGGAATTAGAATAACGGAGCGTCACCGCGAACGCAAGAACTATTTTTGAAAAAGTTTGCAGGCGTTTTCCCAGGCAGCTCGAGCGATTGCTTCAGCGTCCTCACCGGTACGATCGACGCGGTCGTTGACCAGCGCGTTTGCTGTGATGGAAATCATTGCAGGCTCGCACTCAAGACCGCGAATGGGCTCCGGCGCCATATAGGGACAATCCGTCTCGAACAAAATACGGTCGAGCGGGGTCGCCGCAAATGCCTCGCGCACGTCGTCGTTGCGCTTAAAGGTAGCCGCGCCGCCATAGGCGATGTAACAACCCAAATCCACAAAGCGCTCCATCGTGGCTCGGTCCTCGCCAAAGCAGTGCAGTACGCAACCGGCCTGGGGCACGCCGACCTCGCGCAACACGTTGTAGGCGTCCACATGCGAGGTGCGCTCCTCGTCCGTATCCTCATGACGCAGATGTAGCTCCACCGGCACGTTACGGCACACGGCAAGCTCGAGCTGGCGCGCCATGCAGTCAATCTGCACGCTATGGGGTGCCGGCGCGATATCGTCGTCATAGTCCATGTGATAGTCCAGGCCGATTTCGCCAATACCGGCGCATAAGGGGTCATCGAGTGCGGCAACGACCTGTGCGTGAACGTCATCGGTATAGTCCGGCGCGCCATACGGATGCACGCCGGCAAGATACTTGATCTGCGGGATATCCTGCATCGGCAGAATTTCGCGCACGAGCCAATCGCTATAGTCCGTCACACTGCGTTTGTCAGCGATGGGGTCGAACATCGTCACCAACAGGTCGACACCCGCGGCTTTGGCGCGCACGAGCGTCTCGGGCACTTCTTTGCCCCAAAACGAAAGCAGATGCGCATGCGTGTCGGCAAGCGGTGCCAAGGGCACGGGGCAGGCGACCGTCTTCTTTTTCTTGGTAAACGTCACGCGTGCGGCATTAGGCATCATGGATTAGCTCCTGGGCCAGGCGGACAAAGTCGGCAACATCAAGCGTCTCGGCGCGCGTAGTGGGCGCGATACCGCAAGCCTCAAAGGCGGCATCGAGCACGTCCTTGGCAAAGCCGTTGGCGCTCATGGAATTACGGATGGTCTTGCGACGCTGAGCAAATGCGGCGTCAATCACGCGAGCCACAAAGTCGCGATCGAGTCCTTCGGGCACCACGCCGCCAACACGGTCGATACGCACGACAGCCGAGTCCACGTGCGGCGCCGGCATAAAGCAACGCGGCGGCACCTCAAAGCGACCCGTCACCTGCGCATACAGGCCGAGCTTTGCCGTATAGCCGCCATAGGTCTTGTTGCCCGGCACTGCGGCAATGCGATCGGCAACCTCCTTTTGCACCATGACGACGGCACGCTTGAGTGCCGGCATCGTCTGGAAGAACTGCAGGATGATCGTCGCCGCCACGTTATAGGGCAGGTTCGCGACAAACACCGTCGGCTCACCGCCCGCGGTCTGTTCAATCTGCTCCGGCGTCACCCTGAGCGCGTCGCCCATGATAAAGCGGAAGTTGGCATAGTCGGCGGCGTGAGCATCGAGCACCGGCTCGAGCTCGGGATCCGCCTCGATCGACGTGACGCACGCCGCTTCCTGCAGCAATGCTAGTGTCAACGTACCGCAACCCGGACCCACCTCGAGTACGCGCTCGTCACCCGTAAGCTCAGAAAGCTCGCAAATGCGCTCGATCACATGGTTGTCGATCAGGAAGTTCTGGCCCAGGCGATGCTTGGTCGCAAGGCCAAACTCCTCCAGCAGCTCCCTGGTGGCCGTAGGGTTTGCCAAAGGCGAAGTTGTCATGGTTGCCTCCTTAGCATGATGGCGGCGTCTTGAAACAAAAGGGCATGGACCGTTGCGGCCATGCCCTTACATCTAAACAGCAAATTGCCGATATGGCGCGCTGCGTCTTAGCCCAGACGCGGGAACAGCGGCTCACCCTTCTCGACGGGCTGACCGCCGGCAAGCAGGCCCCAAGTGCAAATGCCCTTGAGGTCGTCGCTCGCGGCCTCGCCCTCACAGGACAGACGGCGCAGGGCCTCGGCAGAAGTCTGGGGCATGAGCGGCATCAGCAGGTGAGCGGCAATGCGGATGGCCTCGAGCAGGTTGTAGATCACGAACGCCAGCTCGTCAGCCTTGGCCTCGTCCTTGGCAAGCGCCCAGGGCTCGGAGTCCTCGATGTAGTGGTTGGCAGCATGGATGAGCTCCATGACCTCATCCTTGGCTCCGCCGTAATCGAGCACGTCCATCTTGGCCATGTAGCGCTCAACCAGACCGTCGGCGATCTTTGCCAGCGGGTTGTCGAACGCATCGAACGATGCGGGCTTGGCGGGCGCGCAACCGTCAAAGTACTTGCCGCTCATGTTGAGCGAACGCGAGATAAGGTTGCCCCAGCTGTTGGCCAGGTCGGCGTTGTAGACCTGCTCCATGCGATCGAAGCTGATGGCACCGTCGGTACCGGGGACGACGTCGGTCATGAAGTAGTAGCGATAGCCCTCGACGCCCAACATGTCGATAACGTCCTGCGGAGCGATGGCGTTGCCGCGGCTCTTGGACATCTTCTCAGCCTTGCCGGTCTCGGCATTGCGCACGGTCAGGAAGCCGTGGGCAAAAACGTGCTCGGGCAGGGCCTCGCCGATGGCCATGAGCATGGCGGGCCAAATGACGCAGTGGAAGCGGATGATGTCCTTACCCACGATGTGGAACTGCGCGGGCCAGCGATAGGCCAGCTCGGCACGTGCCTCGTCGGTGTCCACACCGTAGCCGACGGCCGTCATGTAGTTGAGCAGCGCATCGAACCACACGTACGTCACGTGGCCCTCGTCAAACGGGACCTGAATGCCCCAGTCAAAGCTCGTGCGGCTCACGGAAAGGTCGTTAAGGCCGCCCTCGACAAAGCTACGCACCTCGTTCATGCGGAACGCAGGCTCGACAAAGTCGGGGTGCTCGTCATAGAGCTTGAGCAGCTTGTCCTGGAAGGCAGAAAGCTTAAAGAAGTAGGACTCCTCCTGCACGCGCTCAAGCGGACGGTGGCAGTCGGGGCACAGGTGCTGGCCGACGCTGCCGTACTCCTCGTCGCCCTTCTGGACCTGCGTATCGGTGAAGTAGGTCTCGTCAGGCACGCAATACCAGCCGTCGTAGCTGCCCTTATACAGGTAACCGGACTCCTTCATGCGCTCCCACAGGTACTGCACGGCATGATGCTGGCGCGGCTCGGTGGTGCGGATGAAGTCGTCGTTGGAGATCTCGAGCTTGCTCCAAAGCTCCTTGAAGTGCGGAGCCTGGCTGTCGGTCCACTCCTGCGGCGTCATGTTGTGCTTGGCTGCGGCCTCGGCGACCTTCTCGCCGTGCTCGTCCATGCCGGTCAGGAACTTGACGTTATAGCCGGCGGAGCGGCGATAGCGAGCCTGAACATCGGCGATGATGGTGGAATAAGCCGTGCCCAGGTGCGGATCGGCGTTGACGTAGTAGATGGGCGTCGTGATAAAGAACGAAGGCTTGCTTTGATCCATGGGGTTTGTCCTCCAGAAAAACGTTGCATACAGGGGATGATTCTAGCGCAAGGGCTGGATATCCTCCATCTATTGCATATCGAGCACCATGGCATAGACATCGCGCTTACGGCGCGAGTACTTCTGCGACAGGCGCTTGGCCACTGCAGACGCGGGCTCCCCCTCCTCGAGCGCGGCGCGAATATCCTCGCGCAGGGCCTCGTCGGGATCCGCTGCCGCGGCGCCAACCGGCACGATACCGGTCTCCTCATCCTCGCTCGGCGGCGCGATGACCAGCGCAATCTCGCCCTTTACCTCGCCGCGAGTACGCAGCTCCTCGGCAAGCTGGGCAGCGGGCCCGCGCAAGACTTCCTCGTGCAGCTTGGTGAGTTCGCGGCAGACGGCAACCTCACGCTGGGGAAAAACCTCTGCCACGGCCTCGAGCGTCGTCACGATGCGATGTGGAGACTCGTAGAAGATGAGTGCGCCGGGCACCACGGCAAGGCGCTGCAAACGGCGCACGCGGTCGCCGTGCTTTCGGCCCAAAAAGCCCTCGAAAAAAAAATGCTCGCAGGGAATGCCGGACGAAACGAGCGCCGTGACGCAAGCGGAGGGCCCGGGGATAACTTCTACGGGCACATCGGCCTCACGCGCCGCCTCGACCAGCGCCTGGCCGGGATCGGACACGCTCGGCATGCCGGCGTCCGAGGCAAAGGCGAGGGTCTCCCCCGCCAGCAGACGGTCGACCAGGCCGGCGGCGCGGCTGGCGATCACATTCTCGTCGCAACGGACAAGCGGCTTGGAAATGCCCAGGTGCATCAGCAGCTTTGACGTCACACGCGTGTCTTCGCAGCAGATGGCATCGGCGGCGGCAAACGCCTCGCCAACGCGCGGGGACAGATCGCCCAGGTTGCCGATGGGCGTGCCGACCACATAGAGTTTGCCCGTATGGGTGCTGTTTTGCGTCATATCAACCTATTCAATCATGCCGCGCTCGAGCGTACCGAGCGCCGCGCGGGCGTCCCATGCTGCAATGCGCTTCTCGGTCTTCCACGTTTGGAAGAACCAACCGGCAGCCGGCGCAAACGAAGCCAGCTGATTGGCGATAAACACGCGCTCGTAGGCATTGCGGCCCTCGGGCGTAACCGACGAGTTGGCAAAGATCGCCGCGCCCGACCATTCGCCCACCAGCACGGGGAACCCAGTCGAAATCGCTTCTTTGAGCTCGCGTTTGTTGCGCGAAATCGCCGTCGTCAGCCCGCGGGGGCTCGTGATATCGAGCGCATACTCGTCACGGTAATGGTACAGGTGAAGGTCCATGTAGACGTTCTTGTACTTGGCGCCGCGCATAAAATGCTTCCACTCGTTGGGATGCCCCGACGACGAGAAGACGACGATCTTATCCTCGGGCATATACGAACGGACGAGCTCGTAGGCGTCGCGATAGAAGTTGCGCAGGTAGTGCGCCGGAATGCCATCCGTCATGGTGAAGAGGCTCTTGCGGACGCTCATCTGCGGCGTGTCCAGCAGCTCAATGCCCAGCAGGCTCTCGGCCTCGCCGTAGCGATCGGCCAGGCGCTCGAGCACGTCGAGCGCGACATGACGGCCGTTGGTGGACGAATGCCACTCGGCGACAGCCTCCGGCGTGGCGGGCGAATCGTTGGAATCGCCCTGGCCACCGGGCACAGTTGCCAGATCAAGCAGCACGCGGATGTCGTACTTGGCAGCCCACTCAATTGCACGGTCGATGTAGTCGACAACCGAGATGTAGGACGCATCGGACTCCTGCGAGCCAAAGGCATACCAAGGCACCGGCAGGCGCACGGCGTTGAGGCCGACCTGCGCCATGCGACGGAAATCATCCTCGCTCACAAACGTCTCGTAATGACGGCGCATGCGCTCGTTATAGGCGGCGGTGCCCATGGCCTCCTGCAGCTCGGCCGCATTGGATGCACCGGTCGCCGCGTATAGCGACGGGGTCACCCAAGGCTCGGGAATAAACCAGCCAGAGAGATTAACGCCGAGTATCCTCTCCATCACTGCCCCCTTCGGATCGTGCAGGCCGAGCCTGCATCGTATTGCATAGGAAAAGTATCGTTTTGAGTATACCCGCGCGTGCGGACAGACGACCGAACGGTCTGTAAAGTGGCGCAAAAGCGGGAGGAATGTCTGAGCGGGCGGGCCCGAGATGGCGTGCCGAGATGTACATATGTGCCGGAAGTAGGCGGCCGGAAAGCGCATCCCGTTTTTCGCAAAAGACTGGGATGCATTTTCCGCGGGTCCACATAAAAGAAAAGGACCCCTTTGCAGAGGTCCTTGTCAATTCAAGGTGGCGGGGAAGGGAATCGAACCCCTGACACGAGGATTTTCAGTCCTCTGCTCTACCAACTGAGCTACCCAGCCATTTGAGGTGTGCCTTGTTTCAAGGCTTGATTAGTATAACCAAGGACGCGTTCCGGTCAACCGAGAATTTTAAAAAAGTTTTTGAGCACAGCCTCGGTTCTATAAATCGGCATGTCAGAGGCATCAGCCGGCAGCAAGAAGTTTTTCGCTCAGAGCCGCACGGGCAAACTCACTTGGCGTCATCCCCTCGGCAGCCGCCCGTCGACGAATGGCCTCCTTCATTCCCAGAGGAATCTTGACCGACAGCGTTGCCGTCCCCTCACCTGAGAGCGGGGGCCGTCCATGCACGATCCCACCAACGGTGTGTTCGCCATCCGGAAACTCTCCGCGCTCGTACGACTCGCACCACGCGTCAATCATTTCATCCGTTACAACCTGACCATTAGCGGCCGTATACGTCTTGCCCATCATCGACCCCTCTGCCGAGCTCGCTCGATCTCTTGCCAGAATTTCTTCTGAACCGGAGACAGGGCATGAATAATGAGCCATCCACGAATTAGTTCGACCGCAACAAGTTCCACACTTCGACCATCTGGAAGCCATCCAATCGCAAGCCATCTCGGCGGCTCGTCCTCCGACTCGCGGCGAATGCACTCAGTAACCGCGAACCAGGTACCTAGTACCTGCTTTTCCGTCAGGTGCTTTTTAGCGTTGGGATGGATCTCAACATCCATGCATCTTCTCCTCCATCTTACTAAATTTCGTATGACGAAAGTCCGCCGTCGCCAATCTCTTACGCCGGCACTTGTTGGAGGGCGGGAGGTGTAGCGAGGATTGAAGGGCGTTCCAATACCGCCCAGGCGCCGGGGCAGGAGCACATGCGCCAAGGGCGGACGTTTTCGTAGCGCGCGAGGATATTGCCGTCGCGATCGATGAAGGCGATGTCGATGGGATAGGCCATAAAACACGTATGGACCGAAGAGCAGCGTGGAAACGCCATGACGAGCGGCAGGCCGTTGGCGGCAACCGGCCGCCGTCCCAGCATGCCGCGCAGACGCACGGTAAACGACTCCGCCACCACAAACTCGGCCGGCGTCCAGCCCAACCTGTTGAGCGCCCGTGCGTAGGCGATATAGGACGAGACCGCGGTCACATGACCACCCCCGGACGCCATGGATCGACCATCACCGCGCGCTCGTGCGACAACGTTGTCGGCACCCCCAGCGGAACGCCAGCGATGCTGAGAGAAGTCGGCCACGGCTCATAGTGCATGGTGCAGGTGTAGGTCCTAAACGTACCGGATAGGGAGAGCAGGCCACCATCCAATGCCTTCGCGCCTTGCTCGCTCGACACTTCGATCTGCAAGTCATAGCCTTCCATGGCATTCAGAATTTGAGTCTGAACCGTCGCCGAGGCATCGGCAGAGCTCTCGTCACCCTCCCCGCCCGGCGCCACAGCGTGCGCCAGCACGATGTCGGGCACCACGCGGTCGAAGCGCGCGACAGCGCCGGCAAAGATCATGACGTTGTACACGATGAGTGCCAGCACCAGCAAAACGGGCGTAACCACTGCCATCTCCACCGTCGCTTGGGCGCGCTCCTCACGCAGACGCATGCGAATACTCATTACGACCCACCGCCCAGAGCGCCAACCAGTGTCGCGACATCGACGGTGAGTGGGATGGAGCCGCCGCCGGGCAGAGGAATCTCCGCAAGCGTGAACACCGTACCGCTAATAGTGCGTTCGACTTGATATTCCAACGCCTCGCAAAGCGCCTTGGGATCGGTCACGCCCAACGGAATACTTCGCAGCTTGTCTTGCGCTTGAGAGAGACCGGCAATGTCAGACCCCGGACTCTTAATGACGTTGGCGGAATCGGTCAGCACCGGCTTTCGCAGGCGCAAGTCGCACGGCTCCAGACCCAACGCCGCCACGGACGCCGAAACGGTATCGCCGAGCCACGATGCGATGGATCCCAACGCGCCGCTGCCCCCTCCTAGGCCTTTAATCATCTCGTCCATAAGTTCGTCGGCCGAACCTTGGATATCACCGTATCCTACGAGCAGCCGTCCCCAAACATCCATGACGCCGTCGAGCACGCCGGCAACGCCGCCCGAGCGTTCCTTCAATGTCGAGAAAAATCGCGAAAGCACGTTGTTTTGCGCTGTCGCGTCATCGGGTGCCAACACCGCGGCAGAGATAGCACCGCGATCGCCAAGCCTGACTGCCGTGTTAAACGAAGAGTTGAGCTCGTCGGGGCTCGAGATGGCACCCGAAACCGCAAAGGCGACCACGCCGTTGCGACCGGGCGGAGCGATACGCGGACGCTCGCCCGAAAGCTCCTTGATGGCCTGGTCAAACGCATTGCCCGCACGGTCGACCTCACCCTCGGTCTGACGCTCAAGTTCGAGTTCTTTGTTGCGGCAGTCGACGTAGTCTTCCAGGGCGTCTTTGAACTTGTCAAAGTGGTATTCGAAGCCGTTTTCGATAGAAGTCGAAGGCGCTGCAACGGCACCGAGCGACGAAACGCCAAAATGGCATCTGTTGCATCTGTCCTGCCCGTCATAATCAGCAACCGAGGCTAACCCGCCTGGCGACCCCTTCTTATAGTTGGGGCAACTCGTTCCGTAATGCAGATACGTCTTGTCATCGATGGCACTGGTTGGCCACGCCGCATCGGTATAGAGTTCCGTCGCTCGCACCTCGTCAGTGTTGCGCGGCAACAGCGGGATATAGGAAGTGACTTCATCTCCGTCCTCGGTTACATATGCACGATTGACCTCTGTACTCGCATAGGTGTAAAACGCCTTGCGCGCCGCCGACTCCGCCTTCGTCTCGACGCTTGAGCCCTGAGGTGCCTCGTTTGCAAGGCGCGAGCGGTAATAGGCCTTCGCGCGATCGAGCGCCACTTGCGGCTCCCATGTGACACTCGAGGCATAGTGCGGATTCTCAATATCCGAAAGCTTCGCCAAGCTCCTCGCGCGTTCCCACATGCACGAACAGCTTCCGACTGCGCCTCTGTCAGATCCACCGCAGTCGGCAAGCCAGGCATGTTCCTTGGCCTTTGACGTTTTCTCGGACGCTTTCTTCAGTTCCTTGGCAGCATAGTCAAGGTCTTTTGAGGTGCTCTCGATGGCGTCGGTCGAGATCTCTGACCCTTTGAGCGCAGCGAAGTCCGACTCGGATGTCCTGGGCACGGCAAGCGCCGTACCGGTATAGGCCACACTATTGGTATCCTGCGCCGACACCGCCTGCGTGGCACGCGCGGCAATCAGATACGGCAGAGCCGTCTCGATTTTCTGTAAGCCTTCCGATGCGCTTTTGGCAAACTTGTTGCGCGTTTTAATAATCTCAATCCCGGTGTCGACCATATTGCCGGCAACTGGTTCGGCACCCGGGATGAGGATGGCGACCAGACCCGTCCCGATCGTGGCAAACCCCGCCAGCCCCAGACTCAAGATGCTCGCATCGACCACCGTGGCAGCCGTGTGATAGGACGACGCTACGTTGGCACCCGCCAGCGCGCCGCTATCGGCCGCCACCTGGGTATCCCCGGCACGCGACATGCTCCATATCGCCGCGGTCGACGAAAACAACAACGTGAGCACCACTAGGATGACCACGGCAGAAGAAAGCGTGGTATAGGCGCCGTCTTCGATAAACAGATCAACGCCGGCGCGGCCCATAAAGCCGCCTCGCTTGCGATGGCAGCTCGGACGGCGCGTCAAAACGCATCTAGACCAGAAACGCTTAATCCCATGCAGCAATCCACGAATCATAATCTCCCTCCAGCCATTCGGGACGCGATTGATACGAGACATCGACCTTGAGCTCAACGTAGCCGCCCTCGGCGGTACCACCCATAGCCTGCGCAAACGCACCGATCACAGGCAACGGCTTGACCTCGCCGGAAACGGACACGGACGAGACGCCACCCGCACCGGCCCGGCCAAGCTCGATATCCCACGACAACGGCCCGCCGGCATGAAAGATCGAAACGTTGGGCACTGCGGCAAGCCGGCGGCGGGTGAACTCCTTAAGATCGTCGTCCTCCGCCGTCGTCGTGGTCATGAGCCGCGCGGTCTCGGCGGCGGCAGACTCCATGACCGCGCGCGTATAGAGCAGGCACACCGGTTGCAGTGCGAGAAGGATGAGCGTCAGAAACGTCGGCAGCAAAAAAGCGGCCTCGACCGTAGACTGCGCCCGGTCCTCGCGCGCGATATCAATACAACGCGATGTCCTTAGCGCCCGCAGCGGCGTCGATAACCGACGTCGAGGCAACGCCATGGGATGCCGCCCGCTCAACCAGCGCCGCCAAGCGTCCATCGGTGCCAGCACGCCAAAGTCCCACAATCGCCAGCACGATCGATAACAGCGCCACCGTGACGATGGCGTATTCGACCGTCGCCTGGGCAGATTCCTCACGCAGAACGCCATGCATTTCACGATCCCTCCTTTGCGCTTATTGTTTGCGGGACCAGACGCACGGCGCGCAGACGACACGAAGCATCGCCAGCATCCGCGGCAACCGTCACCATATCGACCCAGCCGCGCCCATCGCGCACGATGGCGCCCCATACGTTGCCCTTAATATCGAGATAGCCGCTCAGGGCGAGCTGGGCCGTTGGCACCTCGCGGTAGGCGCGTAACATATCCGCCGCTGCCTCGGTCATCGGTCGGTCCTCGGACCATGTAAGCCGGACCGCAATCGCGTTGTCCTCAGGCGAATCCGTCGCAGTGCCAGACCGCTTGTCGAGCGTCCGCAGAAAGGTTTGCGCCGTGACAGCAACATCCGAATCGTCCGCATCTCGCATCTCATCTTTTTGAGACGCCACCGCCGAATCTGAGCCCGAATCGAAGGCGGCCCCAGGACGCTGCTGCCGCGCGGCGTTTAGCCCCCAAACCGCCACTGCCACCGCCACAACCACACAGGCAAACACCAGCAGTGCGCCGGCAGGCCGCCTACCCTCTACAGGCTGTTGATGCCCTCGCTGATCGCATCCCATAGCTCTTTAACCTTGCCCTTAAATGCGACGATGGCGATAATCGCGATCACCACGAGCACGCCGACCAAGATGGCATACTCGGTGGTACCCTGTGCACTCTCCTCCTGCAGCAGCTCCTTGGCGCGCTGACGAACATATGCCGCCCGGCAAAACGCCCAGCCCTGGACCTTGCCAGCAGCGTCAGTCATCGTGTTCATGTATTCCTCCCTACATCATCCCGCCTGCTCCCAGCAGCGGGCCCAATATGGACAGAAGCAACGCCGGCAAGATGAGCGTGCCGGTGGGAATCAGCAGCTTGACGGGCGCACGCTCGATCTCGCGCTCGACCGCGGCGCGATGAGCCGCACGGATCTCGCGACTTTGAGCGGCCAGCGTCTCGGCAAGTGGGGCACCCAGGGCGAGCGCCTGCCCCACCGTGATGGCAAAGGTCTCGAGCGCTCGCACGTCCAGGTCGCGCGCGGCGGCCAACAACTCGTCCTCACGCGTGCCCACGCCCACCTGCCACGCCATGCAGGCCCGCTCAAGGCGAAGAGCCAGCACTGACCGGCGATTGGCACAGAAAATCTCAAGCGCCGCATCAAACGAAAGACCGGCCGAAAGACCCAAGCGCACAACATCGATCATCTCGGACACTTCGCCGAGCGGCACTCGCGCCGGGCCGCCCGCTCCAACCGCGCCCTTCATTCGCGCGGTCAGAGCATCGACCACCGAGCGACCCGCGGCAGCGACCAGCACCGCCTCGCGTTTGCAGGCCCCTGCGATCTTGCGTGCATCCGCCCGATCCAAACCCGTCGCGACAAATACACTCAGGGCGCACAGGCAAGCCGCAACTACAGCCGGGGCGCTCATAGCTCCACCCGCATAATGCGCCGGATAACCACCAGGGCAACGGCGTTGAGGGCAAGACCCAGCACCACAGCGCCCGCACCGGCAGGCGTCGCAAGACCGCGACGAAAATCTGCCGAAAGCAGCGCCAACACCGCGCACATGCCCGTCGGCATCGCCGCGACCATATGCGCAGACATGCGAGCCTGCGACGTCTTAACATCCAGGCGGCGCTTGAGCTCAATGCGCTCCCCCACCATGCTCGACGCCTCGGACAGTAAGTCGGCAAGCGGAGCACCGGTGCGCTGAGACACCTTAAGCGCCAAGGTCACAAGCGAAAGGCCAGGGGCGTCGATGCGCACGAGCAAGTCATCGAGCGCGTCGGTCGCCGAGATGCCGCAATCGATTGCCGCCGCCACCCGCAAAAACTCGGTATGCACCGGTTCTTGCGCATGAGCGCCCACAAAGCGCATGCCCTGGGCCAGTGAATGTCCCGAGGCAAGCGACATGGAAAGTGCGGTAAACGCCTCGGGCATGGCCTCTTCTGCATCGTTTTGCTCGCGCCGGCTCTCAAAGCCATCCCGAGCGGCGCCAACGGCAAACGGAGCAACAAGTCCCAAGGCAAATCCGAGGGGCGATAACGACACCATCGTTAGCAAAACGCAGCAGACACTGCTCGATAGCAGCAGAAACGCCAAACGCCCCGAAGCATCCTCGATCGCGAGGCCAAGGCGACGCGCCGGAGCCAGCGATGCCCACGAACGGGCGATCTTTTTCAGCAGATCGTTTTCCACCAGCTCACGCGGCAGCTTCTCTGCCACCGTCTCGAGCGCCTGACGCGCCAGCTCCGCCGGCGGTACCTGCGGCACACGAGGTTCCGCCCCGCACGCCGTCGCAACAGAAAACCCTGCCAAACCCCCTACGACGAGGGGCACAGCGACCTCCATTCGTCCACCTCCTCTTGTGTGAGCGTCCCCGACCGCAGGCCTTCTGCGATAAACGGCGGCTCGCGGTCAAGCGTCCAGGTGCGCTCGGCGGCATCGAAAGTCACATAGCGCTCGAGCTCTACGCCGCCCGACGCGGCGCGACGCACCCCCGAATACGAGGAGACGAAGCGCCTGCCATCGGCGTGGCGCTCGGACATCACGATGCCGTCGAGCGCCATGGCAATCTGTTCCTCGATGAGCTCGCTCGGCAGATCGATGCCATAACGTGCAAGCAACGTCAGACGCACCACGGTCTCCTGTTCTGAACCCGCATGAAGTGTGGTGAGCGACCCGTCGTGGCCCGTGTTCATGGCCTGCAACATGTCGCAGCACTCGGCACCGCGCACCTCGCCCACCACGATGCGGTCGGGGCGCATGCGCAGGGCATTGGTCACCAGGTCGCGGATCGTCACCGCGCCCTCGCCCTCAATTGAAGCCTCGCGCGCCTCTAGGCGCACCACGTGCGGATGATGCGCAAACTTGAGCTCGGCAGAGTCCTCGATCGTCACGATGCGCTCGCCGGTGGAAATCTCGCATGACAACGCGTTGAGCAGGGTGGTCTTACCAGATCCCGTGCCTCCCGCAACCGCCAGGTCCTGTCGCAGCGACACCGCGCACGACAACAGCTGCGCATACCAAAGCGGTAGCGACCCCAGCCCCACAAGCTCGTCCAGCGAGCAGATGCGGTCCGAAAACTTTCGGATGGTGAGAATCGGTCCGTCAATCGCCACAGGCGGAATCACCGCGTTGACGCGATAGCCCGTTTTGAGGCGGGCGTTGACGATGGGGCTGCGCTCGTCGATACGGCGGCCAAGTGGCGAGATGATGCGGTCGATAAGCACCCGGATCTGCTCATCATCCTCAAACGCATGCTCGATGGGGTACAAGACGCCGCCGCGTTCAAAGAAAGCCGAGCGGCAGCCGTTGATCATGATTTCGGTAACGGTGTCGTCCTCGATGAGCGGCTGCAACGGCCCCAAGCCCACCACGTCATCCAAAATCTCGTCGATGATAGTCTCGCGCTCGGGCGTCGCGAGATCGGTCGGCTCCTCAACATTGAGCGCCGCCTCCACCGCAGGACGCAATTCCGAGCGGGCAAGTGCCGGGTCGATATAGGCGCTGATACGCGCCACTTCGTCGTAACCCATGCGGTCCATCACGGCGCGCTTGGTGCGTCGTTTCACCGCGCGGCGACGCCCCGCATCTACAGGCGCTGCCGCCGCTGCAGCGCCAGCAGCCTTAATCCTCGTTTGCAGGCTCATCGCTGATCACCCTCGCGCGACCAGGGAAGGCGAATACGCGGGCGTTCGGTGCGCATTGCACGGTCGGCGACCATATCGCTCCAAGGGCCGACGGCGCACCCCAGTTCCACGAGCATCTCGCGCGTGGCCTCGCGCACGCTGGTCGCAAAAGCGCTGGTCTGCCCCACTGCCTCGTCAGCGCGCCCAAACGCCATGAGCGCGGCGAGATCCTGCCCGCCATCGGCGATACGAATCTTGGAGCTCAACGCACAGGCAATCTCAAAGCGCATGGCGACGTCCTCGTCTGCCCCGCGCGCACCGAACCGGTTGAACACGGCGCTCATGCGCGTGCGCGGCACACCTACTCGACTTGCCAGTTCAATGACGCGCGACGCCGATGTCGCGGACGACACCGCCGCATCGCCAACGACCAGGCAACGGTCGCTCGCCGCCACCGCAGCCGCCACGGCATCGCCCCAAAAGACCGAGGTATCGATAAAGACCACGTCGGATTCGCGACGCAGGACATCAAGCAATAGCTCCACCGGACGTGCCATGAGCTCGGCTTGCTCGGGTGCCGCGACGGGACCCCAGAGCGTAACGCCCGGCGCCACGCGCATCGATGCGGCTACGATATCCGGCTCGGTGAGCGCGCCCGCCGCCGACGGCTCGATAAGTGCCGCCATATCGCGCGGAGCATCGACGCCTAACAAGTCGTAAAGGTTTCCAAACATCAGGTCCAGGTCGAGCACGGCGGCACGCAAGCCCAACAGCGACGATGTGTGTGCCATGGTGGCAACGATCGTCGACTTGCCGCAACCGCCCGAACCCGAAATGGCGCAGATGACCGGAGCTCGATGCTGCGGAGCGGCAGCGTCTGCCGGCGGCATCGGAGGCGGCGGGGCGGGCGTCCGCGACAGCGTCCCCGGCTCCCCCGCCGCA
>URNM01000036.1 GCA_900549185.1 uncultured Collinsella sp.
AAAGGGAAGAGGCGGGGTATGCCCCGCCTCTTACACCACATCTCTGCGCGCTACCTTATCAAGATGCTTAAAATCATTTTTAGCAGGTTTTAATCGCTCGCAGACACCCAACTAGGCTCTCAAAAGCTTGATTTCGCTGTTACTAAATTAGTGACAGTACTCATATTTGGCATTTTTTGCCCACGGGGTCCCGGGGAGGCGACAATTCGACTCACCGGGACTGCTCACCTATTCGGAAATCGGCGCTCCATGGCCCCAGGAGCCTTCCATGCCGCATACGGTCGAAGCAAACCCCGCCGCAAAGTCGAGTGCGCGCTCGATGGCCTCAGCACCATCCTCGCCACGCTTGGCGGAATCGAGATAGCACATCAGGAACGAAGTCAGGAACGAGTCGCCCGCACCCATGGTGTCCTTCATGTCTGCCACGGGCTTGGCATGCTGCCGATAGTAACGCTCGCCGTCATAGGCAATGCAGCCCTCAGCGCCAGCCGTTGCTGACACAAAACATGGGCCCAAGCCCTTCACCCAGGCAAGGCGCTCGCGAATCTCATCCTCGCTCGCAACGTCTGCCGCGCTAAAGAACGCGAAGTCAACGTAGGGAGCAATCTGCTCGTAGTACTCGTCGGTCGAATCGTCCGAGAAGTCAAACGAAACCGTGATGCCCGCGGCCTTCAACTTGGGAAGTTCACGCTCGGTAAAGCAATAGTTGCCCGAATGAACCACATCGAACTGCTTCATGTACGAAAGGTCAAAGCGATCGAGGACATAGCGCGCATCGCCACGGATACCGCCCTCGTTGGAGCCAAGAAAGACACGATCACCATCAACCACAGTAACGCGTGCCGCACCGTTCTCGCCGATGAGCTGTTTGCATTTGGCAAGCTCAACGTCCTCATCCTCAAGACTCGCAATCACATGCTCAGCAGCAGCATCATTACCAAAGATGCCCATATACGTGGAGCGCGCGGCTCCGCATTTCTTGGCATATACGGCAAAGTTCACCGCATTGCCACCCGGATACATTGTGTGAATATGCTCATAGCAGTCGACGACGTTGTCGCCAAATCCCAGTGCGCTTACGTTAAATGCCATGACGCCGCTCCTCTCTCTTATGCCAACGGAACCACTGTTGCGACAGCAGTACCGCCCAGGATCTACGCGAGTTCCAGCAGCTCCGGCAGCTGGTCGATAATCTTGTCCGCGGCATCCTGGCTAAAGCCAAAGCGCTCCTCGCGCTTGGCAATCACCGTCAGGCCAGCACGCTTACCCGCGGTAATGCCCGGAACGGAATCTTCAACGCAGCAGCAGCGATTCGCGGGCAGCTCCAGCAGGTCCAGCGCATGCAGGTAGATGTCGGGCTCGGGCTTGCTCTCCTTAAACTGCTCGCCGCTCACCACATACTCGAAGGCATCCGACAGCCCGCACGCATTGAGCACTTCATTGATGCTAACCATGGGAGACGAGCTGGCAAGCGCCACGCGAACGCCACGGCGCGGCAGCTCTCGAATCGTATCCGCGGCGCCTGGGTTAATCAAAGCCTGATAGTCGCGCGGACGTTTATGCGCCCACTCGTCCCAACGGGCCAACGCTTCCTCGCCAGTGAAATGCCCCTTACCGGCGCGCTCAAACCAATCGACCAGCATATGCAGGAAGAACTGATGCGAAGTACCGACCTGCCCGTTCAATTCCTCTTGAGTCAGGTTCAACCCAAGCTCCTTGGCAAACGCGGCAGTCTCGCCCAGGTAGTAATACTCGGTATCGACAATAACGCCGTCCATGTCAAAGATAACGGCGTCGAACGGAAATGCGGACACGGCACTCTCCCTAACAAAAGGGCGCCTGTAAGCAGGCGCCCGAACCATGCATTATCGGCGATTCTAACCCAGCAGCTTATCCAGCGCCACCGCAATACCGTCTTCGTTGTTATTGGCGGTCACCATCTGGGCCACAGCCTTGACCTCGTCGACGGCGTTACCCATGGCAACACCGGTACCCGCCCACTCAATCATGGACTTGTCGTTCTGGCCGTCGCCAAACGATACGACCTCGCTGGCATCGATGCCGAGCTTGGGCAGGGCACCCTCGAGCGCACGGGCCTTGTCGATACCGGGCGCCGTAAACTCAAAGTACCAGTCGGCCGTAAACATACCCGAAAGCGTCTGAGTAAAGGGCGCGTACATCTCCTCGTGATGCGCTTGCAGATAGGCCGGGTCGCCCGCAGTGAGTAGCTTGTCCACGGGATAAGCATCAGCGACCTCATGCAGGCTCTCCACCTCGCGAATCTTAAGATCGCACGCGTCGCGCTCATACTTGACGATATTCTTCTGCGAGCCGTCAGGCAGCGTGATCATGCAATGATACGAGTCCTCGACATGCAGATCGCGACCGAGCGAAATCATAGGGATCACGTCAAAATTACGCAGGTGATCAATCAGGCGATGCAATTCGTCGGCAGACATAGCCTGATCGAACAGCACCTCGTCGGTCTGGGCATCGACGACGTGAGCGCCGTTAAAGGCCACCAGCAGACCGTCATGGTTTTGAAGGTCGAGCTCCTGCGCCAAGGCGTGCAGCCCCCATGCGGGACGGCCCGAAGCCAAAATGAGCTTAATGCCCGACTCCTGCGCCGCGAGCAGCTTCTCGCGCGTACGCGGGCTAATCACTTTCTGGTCGTTGGTGAGCGTACCGTCGATATCCATTGCGATGGCTTTGATTGCCATATATGCCTCCCTGTCATTGAACAACCTTGTCTGAGCCATCATACAGAACACCCACCGCGACTCTGTTTGCAACGGGCAAAAAGTCATATATTGTCTCAAACATGAACGGGACGCCATCTCGGGGCTCAGTCGTTCCAGCCCAAACGCCGAGCCACCACATGCAAAGCTGGCGACACCAATCGCGACCGTTCCACAAATCTCATTTCATCCCGTAGAAAAAAATTCAAAATTAGTTCTTGTCAAATCAGCAAAACGAACGTACTTTAAAGATGACCGCTCCGGTGGTCATCGTTTGATCGAGCATATTCAGTTTCAGTTTTCAGCGTGTAAGAGAAAGAAGATCGGCAAAGTACAACCCCAAACGCAATGACAACTTAATGAGGTAACTGCCACATGTGAGGCACCCAGGGCATTGCTGTCTCGATTTTGAGCACGATGCCTTCCGCCTTGCATGGGCCGTTCCATCCCGCCCCTGCAGCAACTGCCTCACGGGCTCATTGAAAACCGCATAGCACCCCAACGTCAGCACATCACCCACGGCAAGCACATCACTCACGACAACCAACACATCAACAAACAGCACGAACATCAACCGATTGGAGAAGCTATGACAAACCACCACGCTGAAGACGGCGATAAGAAAAGCATTCTGGATGCCCGCATTGAGCGAGCATATGCAAACGAATATGACGCCGCCTTTGCCGCCGCGACCATCAAGAACTACGCGTCGCTACCGCTCGCGACGATCTTGGCCGATCACCCTCAACTGCTGAAGCGCTGCACAAAGATCATGGGCGACCCCGACATTCGCAAGCTGACAGACCCCTATGCCCCAAAACGCGACAACGATTCGCACGTTCTTACCGTAGGCTGCCTAGTCCATATGCTTACGGCGCTCGACACGAAACTCAAGCTCGAATGGGAACCCGACGAGCGTCATGAACTCGAAAGCAAGCGGAACACCCTGCGCACCGCACTGTTCCTTCCGTTGGACGGCCTCAAGCGCTGCAACGTCGAGCTCAATACACAGGCGCGGCAAAAGCCCGGGACCACGGGGCAGAAAACTCCAAGACCCCATGCGGCCATCGTCGACCGCAACCGATATAACCGCATGACCGCGCACTTTTCCGCCGAGGGAGCAGCCATAAGGACGCTGATCGACCTGCTGTGCCTCCTGAGCATCAACGAGCTATTTGAGGGCTATCTCGCCCTTGTTCCCGCGACGGCACCCAAGTCGGTAGCAAAGATCATCGAGACCTGCAGACGCCAGTTTGAGCGCCATCGCAATGGCAGCGAGATGAACGCCAGCATCGCGCAGTACTACGCGGCTCATTACAAAAATGACGGATGTGCCCCTGTCGAGCATCAGCTGCGGCTCGCCTACACCACGCCCGCCGCAACGCTCCATCGCTTTGGAGCCCTTGGCGCTTGCGAGCCGCACGAACAGGCAGCCTGCCCCACAACCGAGCTCGATCTCAGGCTCGGACGAACCCTGTAGCCCGCCAGCCCCTCCGCGGGCAACAATCCTATTCCACAACACAACCAACAGAAAGGAGTCCTCATGGACACCAATCATTCCCCCATCATCAGCCCCCTCACCATGCGTGAATCCGCCCGAGGTATCACGCTCACCAGCATTTACGATGAGATGCTCGCCCGTCGCGAGCTCTCCGTCATGGGAAACATCGAAACCCCGATGGCCCACGACCTATGCCAGCAGATCCGCCTGCTCGATGCCACCGACCCCAGCCGCCCCATAACCATATTTGTCGCCAGCGCCGGCGGAAGCGTGCGATCGGGTCTTGCGATCTATGACGCCATGCGCCTCGCATCGTGCCCCATCCGCACCGTCTGCCTGGAATTCGCCGCGTCCATGGGCGCCGTGATCTTTATGGGCGGCGACGATCGCCGTATGGCGCCCCATGCAGAGCTCATGATTCACGACCCGCTGATCCCCCAGGGGGCAGGCGGCTCGGCACTTGCGCTGCAGGAAACCAGCCGGCGTCTCATGCAGACCCGCAAGACCCTCACGCAAATCCTCTCGGACCGCAGCGGCCTCACGCCCAAGCGCATCCAGTCCCTCACTGCAAAAGACACCTACCTTTCGGCCAAGCGCGCCGTCGAGCTCGGCTTTGCCCACGAAATCCTCTCGACCACCAAGGAGGTCGCCCATGTCTAACCTCGCCAGCCGCCTCGCCGCACCTGAGTCCGCATCGTCCACCATCCTCGCCAAGGATCGAACGCTTTCCTGCGACACCCGCCAAACGGGACTCAACAACAACGCACTTGTAATCGGCCCCTCGGGAGCCGGCAAGACCCGAAACGTCCTCAAGCCCAACCTGCTGCAAATGAACGCAAGCTACATCGTGCTCGACACCAAAGGTACGCTCTGTCGCGAAGTGGGACCCGTGCTGGCAGCCCACGGCTACCGCGTGCAATGTCTCAACTTCGCCGACCTCAACACCGTCCCGGCCCTTGCGCCCGGCATCGAGCGCTGCGGCTACAACCCCCTGAGGCACATTCGCCGCAAGGCGGACGGCAGGCCCAACCAGCAGGACATCCTCTCGGTGGCAAAGGCCATCTGCCCCATCGAGGACAACAACCAGCCTTTTTGGGATCATGCGGCGGCAAACCTGCTGTCGTGTCTTATCGCCTACGTCACCGAACAGCTGCCCGCCGACGAGCAGACGATCAGCTCGGTCATCAAGCTGATCGAGCACCTGCAGGACGGTGCCACGGGTCGATTGTTTGACGACCTGATCACGACCGACCCCCAAAGCTATGCCCTCTCGCTATGGCGGCGCTACGCCATTACGCAAAATGCCGAGCGCATGCACGCGAGCATCGTCGGCATCCTTGCCGAAAAGGTCATGTGTCTGGGATTCGACGGTGCGGCACAGCTCTATCGTGAGTGCCATCAGGTGGACTTCGCTTCCATGGGACACACCCCCTGCGCCCTGTTTGTAACCGTAAGCGATATTGACCGCAATCTCGATCCGCTGACCGGCCTCTTTATTACGCAGGCGTTTATGGGCCTCATTCGCGAAGCCGATAGGCAACCCGACGGCAGCCTGCCCGTGCCCGTGCGCTTTATGCTCGATGACTTCGCAAATCTGCAGATCCCCCAGATCGACAACGTGCTCTCGATTATCCGAAGCCGCAACATCTGGGCAACGCTGCTGCTGCAGTCGACCAACCAGCTCGATGCGCTCTATGGCGAGGCACGCGCACGCTCCATCATGGGCAACTGCGACACACATCTGGTGCTGGCGTTCCAGGATCCCGAGAGTGCCCGGGTGTTTTCCGACCGCGCCGACGCGCTGCCCAGCACGCTCATGGCGACGCCGATCGATCGCTCGTGGCTCTTTGTACGCGGTCGCACTCCCGAACAGGTCGAGCGCTTTAGGCTCGAAGACCATCCGCTCTACGGGGAGCTGTCCGAGGCGCAGCGAGGCCATGCGGAGGCCGAGATCTAGGCGCAGGGTTCTCGCGGCGCGCGGCGCCCCGGCGATGTTCCACAAAGGCCGTGCGCCCCGGGACTACGGCAAAGCAAAGGGGCCCGCATCCGATAGGATACGGGCCCCTGACTATAAGGCGCGATGCGTTAACAGCAGCGACTACTTGCGATGCGCGCGATAGAACTCGATGAGTGCCTGGGTCGAAGCGTCCTGCTCGGCCTTGGCGGTGTCGTCGTGGAAGGCCGGGGTGATCTGCTTGGCAAGCTGCTTGCCCAGCTCAACGCCCCACTGGTCGTAGGAGTCGATGCCCCAGACCGTGCCCTCGACAAACGTGATGTGCTCGTACAGGGCGATGAGCTCGCCGAGCGCGAACGGGGTCAGCGTGTCGCCGAAGATCGAGGTCGTCGGGCGGTTGCCCTCAAAGCAACGGGCCGGGACGATCTGCTCGGGCGTGCCCTCGGCACGAACCTCGTCGGCAGTCTTGCCAAAGGCGAGCGCCTTGGTCTGGGCCAGGAAGTTGCCCAGGAACAGCTCATGCACGTCCTGGCCGCTATCGGTCGCAGGGTTGGCAGTATTGGCGAAGGCGATGAAGTCGGCCGGAACCACCACAGTGCCCTGGTGCAGCAGCTGGTAGAAGGCGTGCTGACCGTTGGTGCCGGGCTCGCCCCAGAAGATCTCACCGGTGTCGGAGGTCACGGCGCTGCCGTCCCAGCGGACGTGCTTGCCGTTGGACTCCATGGTGAGCTGCTGCAGGTAGGCCGGGAAACGGTGCAGATACTGGCAGTACGGCAGCACGGCGTGGCTCTTGGAGCCGAAGAAGTTGACGTACCAGACGTTGAGCAGGCCCATCAGCGCGACGGCGTTGTTCTCGAGCGGGGTGTTGCAGAAGTACTCGTCGATGGCGTGGAAGCCCTCAAGGAACTGCTGGAAACGCTCGGGGCCGAGCACGACGATCAGCGACAGGCCCACGGCGGAATCAACGGAGTAACGGCCGCCGACCCAGTTCCAGAAACCAAAAGCGTTGGCGGGGTCGATACCGAAGGCCTCGACCTTATCGAGTGCGGTGGAGACAGCGACGAAGTGCTTGGCCACGGCCTCGGCGTTCTGCTCATCGGAGCCGTCGATGGCGCCCTGAGCCTTGAGCTGCTCGAGCATCCAGGTCTTGACTTCGCGGGCGTTGGTGAGGGTCTCGAGCGTGGTGAAGGTCTTGGAGACGATGATCACGAGCGTGGTCTCGGGATCCAGGCCCTTGAGCTTCTCGGCCTGATCGTTGGGATCGATGTTGGAGATGTAGCGGCAGTCGATACCGGCGTCGGCATAGGGACGCAGGGCCTCGTAGGCCATGACCGGGCCCAGATCGGAGCCGCCGATGCCGATGGACACCAGGTGCTCGATCTTCTTGCCGGTAACGCCCTTCCACTCACCGGAGCGCACGCGCTCGGCGAAGGCATACATGCGATCGAGAACCTCGTGCACGTCGGCGACGACATCCTGGCCGTCGACGATGAGCTGGCCCTTCTCGGTTGCCGGGCGGCGAAGCGCGGTGTGCAGGACGGCGCGGTCCTCGGTGGTGTTGATGTGCTCGCCGGAGAACATGGCGTCACGGCGCTCCTCGAGCTTCACCTCGCGGGCAAGATCGCACAGCAGCTTGACGGTCTCATCGGTCACCAGGTTCTTGGACAAGTCGAAGTGCAGGTCACCGGCATCAAAGCTCAGCTTGTTTACGCGCTCTGCATCGGCAGCGAACCATGCCTTAAGGTCGATACCCTCGGCCTCGAGCTTCTCCTGATGGGCCTCGAGCGCCTTCCAAGCGGCGGTCGACGTAGCGTCGATAGGTGCGGCAACAGTTGCCATAAAGTCCTCCTCAACATACGGGCGCATACCTCCATGCGCCCGGATAATCAGATGCCCCTATTCTAGCGCAGGTCAAGACCGTAATCAGCGAGCGTTGCCAATCCGCCCCCAAACGGCGACCGACCAAAAAGGGACAGGTTTCTTTTGGCAGGTCAAACGCTTTACCTACCAATATTAACCTGTCCCTTCCTGGCAGATATTAGGCCGCGGTGCACACGCTGCCGAGCAACTCGCGAAGAGGAGACCCAATGCCCTCAAGCAGTTCAGGAGCGATAATGGCAAAAACGGGAACCTCGCCGGCTCCCGCGACGGCAGGCACCTTGCCCTCCGAGACAATACATCCATAAGGGACAAAACCGTCTTCGCCGGTATCGAGCGCCGCCATGCGACGCGCGAGTTCGCGCGCAAAGCCGGCAGTATCGGCATCGCCGATCGCCAGGACAAAGTCCACGCCTTCGTCGGTCGCCAGGGCCACGGCTTCGTCGATCAGCTCGTCTCCCCCGTCGCCCTCAACCGAGCCACAGCGAAAAAGCACGCGCTCGAGCAGAGCTCGATCAAGCGAGCCGAGTGCCGCCGAGACAAGCTCATCACGCGTATGCTTGTCACCGCCCAGCACGACCAGCACCTTGGTGCCGCCGTAGTGAGCGACCAATCGTCCACACCAGCGAGCCACGTCTCCATCCGCAACAAGGCGCGTCGGCATACCAAACCCATAATTGACCATCTTTCCCACAACCCTTCCGTGCGTATAGGCGGTATCAATCGTTAGGCTCATGCTACGAAGCGAGGTTTTCCGAGCTGTTTCGCGCTCTTTAGAGCTGCGTTAAAACCCCGATGCAACCGCACGACCATACCTGCCAAAAAGGGACAGGTTTTGACGATGTCCGCGCAAGCGGGTATTATCGAACAGATATTCGATAAGAACATGTGTTTGATGGGAGGGCACGGATGGCGCACGAGCAGCACACCTACATCTGCATCGACCTCAAGACGTTTTATGCCAGCGTCGAGTGCGTCGATCGTGGGCTCGATCCGCTCACCACCAACCTGGTCGTTGCCGACGAATCGCGCGGACGCACGACCATCTGCCTCGCCATCACACAGGCCATGAAAGACCTCGGGATACACAACCGCTGCCGTCTGTTCGAAATCCCCGACGGCATCGACTACATCAAGGCCGTACCGCGCATGCAGCACTACATGGAGGTGTCGGCGCAAATCTACGGCATCTATCTGGAATACGTGAGTCCGCAAGACGTGCACGTCTACTCCATCGACGAATGCTTTATCGACGTGACGCCCTATCTGGACCTCTATCACACCGATGCGGAAGGCTTCGCCTGCATGTTGCGCGACGAGGTCCTGGCACGCACCGGCATCACGGCGACGGTCGGCATCGGCCCCAACCTATTTCAGGCCAAGGTAGCGCTCGACATTACCGCCAAGCACGTACCCAGCCGCATCGGTATACTCGACGACAAGACCTTTCGCGAGGAGATCTGGCCCCATCGTCCCATCACCGATATCTGGGGCATCGGCCCCGGCGTGGCAGCCCGCCTCGAAAAATACGGCGTCTATGATCTGATGGGCGTCGCGGCGCTCGACGAAAACCTGCTCTACGACGAGCTCGGGGTCAATGCCGAGTATCTTATCGACCATGCCTTTGGGCGCGAGCCGACAACCATCGCCGACATCCAGGCTTATCGTCCGCAGGCGACCTCGACCACCACAGGACAGGTGCTCTCGAAGGGCTATGCCTACGAACAGGCCTACACCGTCTTGCGCGAGATGGTCGACAGTGCCGTGCTAGACTTGGTCGATAAGCACGTGGTCTGCGACAGCATTTCGCTCTTTGTGGGTTATGCGAGCGAACGAGCCGACATACGCCGCCTCGACGCCAGCGGTACAGCACAATATGTGGACGGATGCGGGCACTTGCGCTCGAGCACGTCGAGCATCGAACCTACCGCAACCGCCGGCCCCAAGCTCGCGCCCCGTGCGCCCAAGCCCGTCCAGCGCGATGACGAACGGCGCCGCTTGGTGCGCGAAGCGCAGGCAATCGATGGCATCTTTGTGGGAGAGCATGGCGGTAAACCGCGCGGTGGCTATGCCGCACTCTTTGCGCACTCTAACGCCTCGCGAAAGCTTCCCGAGCGCACCAATTCGTTTAAGAAGATCATGAGTTATTTCGATGAGCTCTGGGCGCAGACCGTCGATCCCAAACGACCGGTCAAGCGCATCAACCTGGGATTTGGCAACCTCATGCCCGAGGAATTTGCCACTATCGATCTGTTCAGCGATATCGAGGCCGATGAGCGCGAGCGCGACCTGGCGCGCGCCGTCCTGGCCGTAAAAGGCAAGTACGGCAAGAACGCGCTCGTCAAGGGATTAAGCTTTACCACCGGCGCCACCGCGCGCGAACGCAACGACCAAGTTGGAGGACACCGTGCCTAAACCCAAACAACAGCCCGTGCGCCCGCCGACCGCCTTCGAGCGCCTAGCGGACCCCGAGGGAAGACGTCGCTCCGCCGACCCCAAGCTCACCGCTAACGGCGCCGTCCGTGCCGGCCGGGCCGCGCAGTTTATGCCCTTTGCCGCCCTCACGGGATACTACGAACTCGTGCGCAAGCAGGAAATCACCGTCGAGCAAAAACGTGAGCTCACGGAAGAAAAAGCCCTCGAGCTTTCGCAAAAGCTCGAGGGCCTCAAACGCGGCGACTTGGTGCGCGTCACCTATTACGATACGTACGGCTATCGTAGCCGCACGGGCATTCTCGACGAAGCGTTACCCGCATTCAAGCTGCTCAAACTCAGGGATATCGCCATCAACTTCGACGATATCCAGGACATTGAGCTACGCGGACGAGCCTAGCGACGAGAACGCTTGCGCAAGACGAGAGCAATGCCAAGCACTGCGGCAGCTGCAACCAGCAATCCCAAGACCAGCGTGAGGGTCGAGTCGCCAGCGCGAGGCAGCGAGCCGTCCTTCGGAGTCTTCTTAGCGGTCGTCGTGACGGTGGTCGTGGTGCTGCTCGACTGGTCGTTGCCACCCGTCTGGCTGCCGCCAGGCTGATCGCCGCCACCCGGCTGCGAAGGATCGGTGGGTTCCGTCGGATCCGGAGTACCGGGATCAACCGGATTCTCCGAATTCTCCTTGCGCTGGATCCAGACCTGGCAACCATAGAACGGGTTGGCGGTACCAAGGCACAGACCCTGGTTGGTCACCGCAAAGGTGCGCAGACCATGGTTATACGGATCGTTAAAGCCATTGGTCGTCAGCGTCGTAAAGTTCACGCCGTCCTCGGTCACATACATATCAAAGCCGCGCTCGGCATCGCGCAGGTAACACATGCACGTAAGGACACTCTGCAACTTCTTGAGGTTCTCCTCGCTCAGCAGCTTATCGAGCGCATCCTGAATATCGCTCGGCAGCTCGGTGCCATAGGCATCCTCGTACTGCTGCTTAAGGCTCTCATAGCTATCGAGCATGTCCTGATACTGGTCGGCAAAGGACTTGAAGTACGCGATCTCGCCATCGATCTTCTGGACATAAGCGGCGTCGTCCTCAAAGTCCTGGGACATCGTCGCGGCCTGATCGCAAAGACCGCCCGCGGCATCCTCCAGCGCATCGCTCAGATCGCCAAAGCCCTTAGCAACCTCGGTCTTCTCGTCATCGACATCGACGGCCTTGTTTGAATCATCAACCTCAGCAGCTTCGTTCGAATCATCGACCTCGACGGCCTCGTTTGAATCATCGTCCGCAAGCGTGTTCACGGGAACGATGGGGTCGTCAGGCGATTTCTTGTCGAGCAGGTGATTGAGCAGGTCCCTAAGGCGCTGAACCTGAGAGTCCCACTCCTCGGGCGTCACATCGATAATGTCGCCATTGGAGAACTGGCCGATCGGCTCAAGCAGGCTCGCGGTATCAAAGGTACCGATATACAGCTTGCCGTCGAACTTCTGCATGCGCCAAATGTACTGGTTCTCGTTTCGGCCAAAGCCCGAAGTCAGGCCGGAAATACCGCCCTCGGGGAACATGTCGGTGCGATCGCCAACGACGAGCTCCATGTTCTCGTCCTTGTCCATGCGATAGATGTTAACCGACTGCTCAAGATTGGCATTCACAAACGAGCAGTCAACGCCACCCATGCTGCTCTTGCCGCCCTCTTCGGTGTTGGATTTGTTGAACAGGATGCGCTCGAGGGCAATCTCCTCGTCGTTGTATTCACCGATATAGAGGTAGTCGTTGTAGACGATGAGGTTGGCAGCGCCAGAACGGGTACGGGCAGGATCGATGCCAAAGCAGTACTTTGCACCGTCCGTCTTCTGATCGCCGACAATGGGAGTCCACGAATAGCTGCCGTCGGCATTCTTGTCGCCACGGACCATGGCAAACGACTGCATGGAATTATCATCGGGAGCGTTCTCGGGCGTACCGGTGCAGATGGTCGCATAGAGATGGCCATTGTACGAGACCATATCCCAAATGGCGCCGCCGTAGATGCTGTCCTGATAGCGAATCGCCGGATAGCCAAACAGCGTCTCCGAGTTGGCAATCTCGGTGAAGCTGTCCTGGCCCTTCGAGGGGTCAGACGACGTCAGGATTGTCGACACAAAATTACCGTTCGCGTCTTTACCCACATTACTGATGACGAGCTGGCCATCATGGACGCACATGCCGCGGATACCGGTAGAAATGCCCTGCTTGTAGGCAGCACCGTAATCCTGCATGCTCGAAAGGCCCTGATAGACAACTTTGTACTCATCCGTCTTAGGATCGATCTCGTATACAGCAGGCAGGCCGCCTTTGCCGTCATTGGTCCTGACGCTGCCGCAGAAATAGAGCTTACCCTTATAGCTCACGGCATTGCGGAACAAAGGAGCGACGCCGTTGAGCGATTCAGAGAGTAGCAGCTTGGTCTCACCGGTCTTGGTATTGATCTTGACCAAGATGCCGCCGCTGTCCTTGTCGGCCGTGCCATCCTCCTTCTGCTGTCCATAGAAGAAGGTACCGTTAAACATGGCCTCCAGCGTCAGGCGCATGGTTTCGACATCAAAGGAATCGCCCAGCGTGCTGTTCATGAGCGTCAGCGTGTTGCCCATCGCCGCATAGCAGGTGCCCACATAAAGCCAGTCACCATAGCTCGCAGCCGCCCAAGTGTAGCTCTGGCCGCGATCGCCTTCGTTGTTGGCCGTATTACCATCGGCGCCCGGAACGGCAACGGCACCGTTACCCTGGTAGTCGACGATGCCATCCGGCTGCGACGTTCCTACCGTAGGATGCGAGAGCTTCTCAAAGGAATACCCATTTCCCGCATTGTAGGTAACGGCACCCGATGCGTCTTCGGCGTGCGCCGGCAGCGGCGATACCAAGATAGCGGCAAGCGCTGCCACCAAGCCAAGTGTTCCCACTCGTCTCATAAGGTTATAGCCTCCCCTGTCCTAAAGCCCAGTTTTAGCATTCTTCATTTCTGTCCACGGTTAATTGCAATCTGAGCACAGCAATAATCAGTGTATAAATATACACCTGTAATTTTTTGGACGGGTTCATAGATGCTCGATTGGTAGCGAATTCCGCGCAAACCGTCACCAAACTCCACTTTTGCCGCATCTAAAGGTTATTTTTGCGCAAATTTTTGGATGCCGATAGTCACAATGGGCAGGAGGCTGGTACCCACCGGAGAGGGCAACGCCTACATTTTCATAACGTAATAGCCCGCACCCCTCACCGCCGTCTCGAGTGTGTCGCGATCAACCGGGCGCTTCGAGCGTACGCGTGCCGTGTGGTCCGCATACGTCACCGTTGCCCACACGCCGTCCAGCGCATTGAGGGCATTGGCCACGTTCTGAGCGCAGCCGTCACAGCTCATGCCGCCGATGAGCAGCTCATCGCTATAGGGATAGTGCGATGCATCGGTATCCACCACAACAACCTTTTTGGCCTTCTTGCCGCTCGCACCATCGCTGCAGCAACTCTTCCCGTGTGTCGAAGCGGCAATGCGACGCAGTCCAAAAAACATGCCGACGGCAATGACGGTCAGCACGATGAGATTCGCAGGGTTGAGCAAGTCACTCATGCGTTCCCCTTTCAGTAGCACTATCTAGATACCCCCATGGGGTGTCCTCATCTTAACCCAAAATCATGTTCGTTCGGTCAATTAGTTTTCCTCTTCAAACTTTTTTGTTGACTATGGCTTACTTTCGTGTATAAGTTTTCCTAGGCTAACAGTTTAGATCCGTAAGGAGCGACGTGACTCGAGCCATAGACATCCCAACGTTTCAGGCAGCAGTCGTGCGCAACTGCTCCCCCACGCTCGCGGGCATCAAGCCGGCATCGCTCTTTACCTATCCAGGCACCTACGCCCACGGGGACGGCTCGACCGCAACAGAAACCATCGCAGAACGCCGAGCACGCCTGCTCAACGTTATCGCCCAGTGCAACCGCGAGCTTGACCCGCTTGGCATCCACCTGAGTGTTTTGGTCTGGCGGCCCTGCGGAGCGCTCGTGTACGTGTACCGAGCCAAAAGCCTCACCACCTATTTCGCGGACCCTCGCGCCAAAACGGCGCTCGCCTCGGAAGGCTACGACACGAGAGACCTTTCGACATGCCTTGTGCATTTGGCATCACGCATCACGCTCGCGAGTAATAACGTCGCGGAATGCGCCTGTAGCCAGACTCGATGCGCACTACCCCAGCAAGCTAGCTGCAGCAACGACTGCACCTGCGAGTTTCCGCACGAAATAGGCTACTTCCTAGGATATCCCTACGACGACGTGCACGAGTTTATCGTCCAGCGCGGCGAGAACTATAAGGTCTTTGGGGCCTGGAAGGTCTACGCAAATGTCGAGCAGGCACTTGCGACGTTTGATGCCTACCGCGCCTGCACCCAATACTTCACCTTTGTCTATCAGCAGGGCTACAGCTTGGCGCAACTTGCCCAGGCAACCCGATAGAACATAGAAGCCGTGGCAACCTGCCGCACAACTGAAAGGACTCAACATGAGCAAGATCGCCGTCGTCTACTGGAGCGGCACGGGCACTGTCTCTTATACACATCTCCGAGCCCACGAGACACTGAGCGATCTCGTA
>URNM01000037.1 GCA_900549185.1 uncultured Collinsella sp.
TAGTCGTCGGCAGCGTCAGATGTGTATAAGAGACAGCAAAGGTTCCGTGCGCATCGATGACCTCGATATTGGTCGTAGTGCCCAGGTCGATCACGATGCACGGAGAGCCGTAGACGGCACGGGCCGCCACGGCGTCGGCGATGCGGTCGGGACCGATCTCTGCCGGGTCGTCGTAGTGCACGGGCATGCCGGTCTTGAGGCCCGGTCCCACGGTGAGCACGCGCCCCGTGCAAGTGCGGGAAAGCGCTGCCTTCCACGGGCGCTCGAGCGCCGGCACTACGCAGCTCAGCACTGCGGCTGCGGGAACGAGCGCACCCGGCATGCCCGCATCGGCTGCCAGTGCGCCCATGACCTGCGCGAGCCTCATGCGCGCCTCGTCGGCCGTGATGCTCGACGGCGTCGTGACCTCGCACGTCGCAAGCGGGCATTCCTGTGCCGCGGCCGAATCCTCGGCAAACAGGCCAAAGCGAATGAACGTGTTGCCCACGTCGACCGTCAATATGTATGCGCAGCCATTAAGCATCGTCGGCGCTCCTTTCGTCTGCCCAGCAGTATATCGCCTACCTAAACCAGTCATCCCAAAATGACTAGCTTGCAGCTATACTGGTGCGCGGTCGTTTGCGAGCTCACGCGGCGGCCCTTGGTAACCCGACTTCCCGCGCCGTATCCGTAACGGCGCTCCCGGGGGAAGCGGATATACGCAAAGGAGTTTTATATGAGCAATCCCTCGAACCGCGCTTCGATGCGCGGGCAACTTACGCTGCGCGGCGTCGTCATCGGCGTCCTTGGCTGCGTGATCATCACGGCAAGCTCGGCCTACACCGCCCTCAAGATGGGCGCACTCCCCTGGCCGATCGTCTTCGCTGCCGTCATCTCGCTGTTCTTCCTTAAGCTCATGGGCAACGCCAGCCTCAACGAGGCCAACGTCACCCACACCATCATGTCCGCAGGCGCCATGGTCGCCGGCGGTCTGGCGTTTACCATCCCGGGCGCCTGGATGCTGGGCTATGCCGACCAGATCAGCTGGCTCGACATGTTTATCGTGGCACTCGCCGGCACCATCCTGGGCCTGCTGGCCACGGCGCTCATCCACCGTCACTTTATCGTGGACGCCGCGCTTGAGTTCCCCACCGGCAACGCCGCAGCTCAGACCCTGCGCGCCACCGAGGCCGGCGGCAAGACCGGCAAGCAGCTCTTTGGCTCCATGGCCATCGCGGGCATCTACAGCGTGCTTCGCGACGCCCTGGGCATTGTGCCCAGCATGCTGTGCACGCTCAACATCCCCGGCGTGACCTTTGCCATCTACAACTCGCCCATGCTGCTCTCCGTCGGCTTCCTCGTGGGCTTCGCCCCGGTCGCTTTCTGGTTTGCCGGCGCGCTGCTGGGCAATTTTGGCATCATCGTCGGCGGCACCGCTGCCGGTCTGTTTGACGTTATGACCGCACAGGGCATCGTCAAGTCCCTGGGTATGGGCCTCATGATGGGCTTTGGCGTCGCCGTCGTCCTCAAGGACATCCTGCCGCAGGTCGCCGGTATCGTCCGCGGCCTCGCCGCCGACAGCTCCACCGACACCGACGAGCAGTCGCTCATCTCGGGCTCCCTTAAGCTCGACGCCGGCATCATCGGCCTGGGCGCCGCCGCCATCGCCGTGATCGTCGCCATCGCGCTCGACCTTGGTCCCGTTCCAGCCGTCATCGTCACGCTGTTCACCTTTGTCACCACCATCATGAGTGCGCAGAGCTGCGGGCAGACGGGTATCGACCCCATGGAGATCTTCGGCCTCATCGTCATGCTCATCGTGGCAGCCTTCGCGCAGCTCGCTCAGGTCAAGCTGTTCTTTATCGCCGGCATCGTGGCCGTAGCGTGCGGCCTTGCGGGCGACGTCATGAACGACTTTAAGGCCGGCGCCGTGCTGGGCACCAACCCGCGCGCACAGTGGGTCGGCCAGGCCATCGGCGGCATCGTGGGCGCCCTGGTCGCCGCCGCTGTCATGGTCGCGCTCGTCACCGCCTATGGTCCGGACGCCTTTGGCCCCGACAAGAGCTTTGTGGCCGCACAGGCAAGCGTGGTCGCCACCATGGTCTCGGGCATCCCGAGCGTACCGTGGTTCGCAGGCGGCTTTATCGCCGGCATCGTCATGTACTGGCTCGGCATTCCGGCCATGATGATCGGCCTGGGCGTGTACCTGCCGTTCTACATGTCACTCACGGCATTCCTGGGCTCCTGCGTCAAGCTCGCCTACGATAAGTGGTCCGCCCACCGCGACGCCACCGCTGGTCTTTCCGACGAGGAGAGGGCTGCCAAGGACGCCGCCTTCCAGGAACAGGGTCTGGTCGTTGCCAGCGGCCTGCTCGGCGGCGAGTCCATCGTCGGCGTTATCCTGGCGTTTGTCTCCGTGGGCTTAAGCCTGCTGGGCTAAGTCGAGCAGCTGCTCGACAGCAACCATATTGCCTACGATTTGCCCGGTCGGTAGCTTTCGCGGCTACCGACCGGGCTTTTTGATATCGAAACAAAGAAAGGCCGGCGCGCTGCATTTAACAGCGCGCCGGCCTTATCGTTTGGCTAACGAGACGGTCCCGTTATGAATTGAAGTTCGTTGCAGAAACTACGCTCGAAACGCTACATCTGCTTGCGACGACGATCGCTCAGCGTCACACCAGCGGCCACGAGGGTGATACCGCCGATGACGAACACCTCGCCCGCAAGAGCGGAATTGTCGCCAGTCTGGGCGAGCGCGGCCGACGTGGCCTTCTTCTTGGCGACAGGAGCCTTTGCAGCAGCCTGTGCAACCTGAGGCTTGGCCTGCGGCTCAGCCTTGGGATGATACTTGTCGTACTCGGCCTGCGCGGCAGCCAGGGCATCCTTGGCATCGCCAAGCTCAGCCAGCACGGCGGCATAGGCGTCGTTGGCATCGGACAGCTTGGCATCGGCGTCGCTCAGGGCAGCCTTGAGACCAGCGGCGGCATCGACGGCAGCCTTGTAGCGAGCGTAGGCAGCGTTCAGCTTGACCAGCTTCTCGTTGCCCGTCGTGCCCGCGGCAAGGGAGGCCTTGTGGTCGACAGCCTCAAGATCGGCCTTGAGTGTCTCATCGTTGGCAAGCTCGGCCTTGGCCTTGACGATATCGAGGTTCGCATCGACGACGGCTTCGTTGGCGGCCTCGAGCTGCTTCTGGGCATCGGCGACACCGGCGACGGCAGCGTCATAGGCAACCTTGGCGTCGTCGACCGCTTTTTGGGCTCCAGCGAAGCGCTCGAAGGCCTTGTTTGCGGTGGCCAGCTCGCCCTCCGCGGCCTTGACCTTCGCCTGCGCGTCGGACAGGGCCTGTTTCTTGGCGTCAACTGCCTGCTTGGCGTCCGAAAGAGTGGTCGCAGCGTGCGTATCTGCGGCCTGAGCCTTGTCAACGCCAGCCTGGGCAGTGTCGTCGGCCTTCCTGGCATCGTCAAGCGTGCCCTGCTTGTTCGCAAGGTCCGTCTTGGCGGCATCGCGCTTGGCGGTAAGGTTCTTGACCGAAGCGGTGGCGTTGTCATACGCCTCGCTGGCCTGGTCGGACTTTGCCTTGGCAGCATCGCGGGCGCTGCGAGCCTTCGCCTTGTGAGCAGCGGCATCGGCCGCCTTCGTCTTGCTGTCAGCAAGCGTGGCGTTTGCCTTATCGAGAGCTGCCTGGGCAGTAGCGGCTTCGCCCTTGGCGGCATCGAGCTTGGCCTGGGGCGTCTTGACGTCAATACCCTTGAGTTTGGCTTCGGCGGCGTCGTATGCCGTCTTCGCGGCGGCGGTGTCGGACTTAGCCTTCTCGTACTCACCCTTGGCGGTGTTCATGTTCACATCTGCTGCGGTGAAAGCGTCCTGGGCGGCACCCTGCCCGTTTACAGCTGCGAAGTAAGCTTCCCTAGTAGTTCCAAAGTTCTTCTGCGCCTCGGCGAGCTTGCCCTGAAGCTCCTTGAGCTGCGCCTTCTGCGCCTGCGTGCCGCCAGCGTTATAGGCAGAGTCGATGTAGTCGTTCACGAGCTTCTTGAACTCGGAGACAGTGAAATCCTTCTGCCCCGTGCTCCCGCTATAGTCGAAAACGGTTACCTCGGAATCGGTATTCTTACCGCTACCGGTCGCGATGCCGATAGCCTTCGCGCCGGCATCAATGATGTTTAGATAGTGCCCGCACTCATGGTAGATGCTGTTGTAGTGCTGGTAGATATAGTAGGAATCATATCGATGGCTTCCAAGTGCGTCACCATACTGCTCGACGTACTTATCGAACGCCTTTTTCTCCTGGGTGTAGAGACCGGTATATGGCCAGCCAAGCGTATCCTCGGTCTCGCCTCCGGTGTATGCCCCGCCGCCGCCTGCAAGATTCTCACCTTGATCGAAATAGCAGTTCGAGTGTCCCCAGATGTTCGATGAATATGATGTATTGAGGGCGGCTGCCGCAGTCATGCGGAGGCTGACGCTAAGCTCAGACTGGCCGTTCGCCTTGCGGAGGTTGTTCTGGGTATCGAGGTAGGTCAGGGCGTTACGCATCTGCTCCAAGGAGAGCGGATTGGTGTCGCGAGACATGTCCTGATCGACGTACTTGTCATACCAGTCCTGTTTCTCTGTCGTCCCCATGAGCATCGACGCGGCGGTACTTGCATTCGACTTCTGCTGGGCGGTGAAATCGCTGCTGTTGCTGATGTAGGCCATAAAGCCGAGCATGCCCTTATTGATGACTTCCTGGTCAACGGTCATGTTCGACTTGAGGTCGGCAATCTGCTGCTCAAGAGCCTCAACCTGGGCATTAGCAGCGTCATAAGCCTTTTCCGCGGCGTTCGAAGCGGCGCAGGCTGCCTCCCACTCGCTGCGCTTCTGCTTGCGAACTTCGACAAGCTTATCGTACGCGGTCTTCTTGTCTGCTTCGGTCTGCTGTGCCTTCTCGTATGCGACCTTGGCGGCGTCGCGCTCGCTGGCGGCGGCGTTGTACTCCTTGTTTGCCGCATCGTATGCAGACTGGGCAGATGCTACAGCAGCGTTGGCGGCGTTGGCCTTCTCCTGCGCGGCAGCGACGGCAGCCTGGGCGGCCTGCAGATTTGTCTGTGCGGCGGCGTCGGCATCCGTCGCGGCATTGAGCTCCGCCTGCGCGGTCTTGAGCTCACCAGCAGCAGCTTTCTTGGCGGCCTCAAGCGCACTCAGGTCAACACCCGTACCCGAGACGGCAGCATCGAGCGCGGCCTGCGCCTGGTTGAACTTCTGCTGGGCGTTATCGCGCGCGGTGGTTGCGGCTGCGAGAGCAGCGGCAGTCTCCTGCTTCTTGGCCTGGGCAGTCGTCAAAGCTGCCTCGGTATTCTGCTTTTCCTGCTGGGCGCTGGCCTCGGCAGCCTTGGCCTGGTCCAGATTGTCCTGTGCAGTAGTAACGGCCTTATTGGCGTCATCGAGCTTTGCCCGCGCGTCCTCGACGGCCTTCTTGGCGGCCTCGTACTCGTCCATACCCATGGCCTCGAGCTTGGCCTGGGCATCATCGAGGGCCTTCTTGGCCTCATCCTGCTTTGCCTTGGCGTCCTTGAGCGCCTGGGTCTTATCCTCGACACTCTTGTTGGCCTGTTCGAGCTGATCGTTCAGGTCGCCCAGCTTCTTCTGCTGCTGCTCGGTCTTTTCGACGGCTACCTTAAGCTCGTCGATCTTCTCCTGAAGCGTGGCTACCTCGGCCTCGTTCTGCTCGGCGGCGTTATCGGTCACGGCCTGCGAGGCCTGATTCTTTTGCTGCTGTGCCTGCTTTTGAGACTGGCCCGCCGCGTCGGCCTTCTTCTGGGCGGCATCGTAGGCGGCCTGAGCGTCCTTGAGCTGCTTTGCCGACTCCTCGGCCAGCTGGGCAGCCGTCTTTACGACCGCTTGGTTACCGGCGGCAACGGTATTCTCTACAGAACTACCCCCCCCCTGAACAGAATCGCCGTTATCGGTTGACGGTGCGGCGATTGCCGCCAGCGGCGACATGAGCGGCTGAGCGATGAGGCCCGCCGTCAAAACGGTTGCGACGGCGCGGTTAGCAACGCCCTTGACGTTGACAGTCTTGGCCCGAGGCTCAAAGTGTTGTGGACTGTAGTTTGCCATGGCTTTCTCCCTTTGACACGGATGTATCCATACGCTTCAAAATGTAGGAGCTGATTTTTGAATTCTGTTGCGCAACATTGGCGACCAGCGTATTTTTTGAAATTCACGCTCTCGTACTTCACAGTTTCGTCACATTTGAAGGAGCTGGTGCATCATATTCTCGCGGGATGGAATTGAGCCTGTGATTTGCATTTGCTCCCGCGTCATCCGCCCTATCGGATTCCGCATCCAACAGGCACCCCGCCCGCCACGGTGTAGAGTTAGGACAACGGGCGCGTTGCGCGGACCGCGCTGGAACGAGGTGGACATGGAACTCGACAAACAACAGATCAAGCGACTGCGCGAGCGTCATCATCGGCGTCACGGCATCCGCCCCGCTCATAGCGAAGCCATGGAAAACATCACCCGCTTCCTCAAGCGCGCATTCAACATTCGCGAGGGACGCGCGCCCTATCACGTGATTCGCAAGCGCTTTGTAAACGGGGCGCGCCTGACTGGCTCACACTTATGCATCTTGATCATTGCCATGTTGATCGCGAGCATCGGCCTCGATATCGACTCGGATATCGCTATTGTAGGCGCCATGCTCATCTGCCCGCTCATGGGCTCGGTCCTTGCCATGGCATACGGCATCGCCACGCTCGACCGCGAGATTACCCTTGAGGCCGTCGCGAGCTTGGCTCTGCAGATGGCCTTTTGCCTGGTCACGTCCACGTTGTACTTTAAGCTCTCGCCCCTTGGCACCACCACGGCCGCCATCATCGACAATTCGACACCGACTGTGTGGGACCTTGCCGTCGCGCTCGCGGGCGGCTTTGCGGGTGGCCTGGGCAACTCGCGCGACCAGGAACCCGCCACGCTCATCGCCGGGGTGGCTGTGGCGACCGCACTCATGCCGCCCCTGTGCGCGGCGGGCTATGGCATCGCCATCGCAAGCGGGTCATTGTTTCTCTCGGCGCTTTATGAGTTTGGCGTCAACGTGGTCTTTATCGCGCTGGCTGCCGAAGCCGTGCTGCTTCTATTACGCGTGCCGCTCAAGCGCGACCTCAACGGCGACGGCATTGTGACTGCCGAGGAAGATGCCGAGGTCGACGAGCTATCACGCAAGGTGCGCCGCCGCATCATTGTGGGCACGGTAGTCTTTGCCATCCCCTGCATCGTCATGACGGCGGGGTCTATTGGCTCGGCGCAGTCCGGCGTGCAGGACGGCTACGGCGTCACCGAAACCACGCGCGAGCTTGCGGCGGTGCTACCGGGCTTTAAGGACTACACCGTCGCCGTCGAAACCTCGGCTACCGAAGGCGAGGAAGAGGGCATCGTCGAGCGCGAGATTGTCGCCCATGTGACGACAGGCGAGGCGCTTGGGGCACACGACCGTCACGTCGCCCGCAAGCTCATCGACCTCAACGTGCCCGAACTCGACCGCGTGGAGTTCGATGTCAAGTGATGCCGGCGCGGGACGAATGCTCGCACGGACGCAAGTTATGACGAGGCGCAGACGCAATACGGACACGAGCAAATAGCGGGGTGCAGTTCATACCCGCGCCCCGCTCGCTGTTTTATTGCCGTGAATCAGACGTCCGCATCGACATCGCCAGACTCCACCGTAAACGCCGGATCGGTGCTCACAAGATAAAATCGGGTCACCTCAGTATTTCTAATTAGGTAAATCTGCCCCTGATTGCGTCGGCGCGATATATACGCAACGTGAACCGTGCCGAATTCTCCGCCGTTTTCCTTCTTTAATATCAGGATGTTGGGGTCATCCGTACGCTTAAACTGCCCGTCAACGCAGCTGCCGTCTTTGTCGACCAGTTGCCACCGATGGTTATCCTCTTCAAGAAAGGCCAGGGTTTCCAGACTCGTCTTGTCGTCCCGATAGTAACCGTCAATGGCAAACCCTTCGGAAGCGCATTCCTGCATATAGGACGTTTCCCGGCTTATAGCAAACAGCCCTGTAGCGCCCAGGAGCACAGCCAGGCAGACCACTGCAAGGGTTATCGAAATAGCACGGCGACCCATGTTAGACCAACCGATAGTTGTTTAACGGAGCGCGAAACATACCTGGAACCTCCGATATCAGGGGGAACGTCGCCAGCAGGCTGGTGACAACTATATGCTTCTGACATCAAACCATATGGCTGCCACTCGCGGAGGGGGCATCGGTGAACGGCGTGTTTTCATACTCCATTGGTCAAACCTAAGCGCGGCCCTACAGGTCGTACTTGTACACGCGGTAGATGTACTTTTCGGCTTCCATCTCGTAGGTGGCGATGGGCAGTCCGTAGCGGTCGTACTCGATAAAGGTCTTGGCCATGCCCGATGCCACGAGCATGCTGTTCGAATTGCCGACGCGCTGCGCACTGCTGACGTAGCCCGAGAACGGCACCGCGATCTGGTCCTCAAGTTCGTAGGTGCGCACCGTCTCGTCCACTGTAAAGATGCGCCCAAACGAATGCGTGCCCTTGTTGTAGTCGGTCACCACCGCGGAGCCCAGCTGGCCCCAGTCGAACTTGGGATAGCTTTCGGCCGCACCAAAGTTGTTGTCGTACAGCAGCACCTGGTAGCGACTGGTCGTTGCCGTATCAGAACTCGGCAGATACGTCACGCTGTGCTGGCCCGCGTTGAGCGAAAAATCGCCCTGGGCTTGCAGCAGCTTGTCCTCAAAGCCCGAGCCGGCCCATTGCCACTCCTTTCTATTTCTGGGTCCATCTTCTCACTGCTGGCGACCAAAAATGATCCGTTTTCCTCCGTCCCCGAGGGATCATTTTTTAGTACTTGAAGAAGCCCTCGCCCGAGCTTTCGCCCAGCTTGCCTTCGTCGAGCATTTTCTTGAGGACGGAGGCCATAGCCTTAAAGTTGTAGGGCATCATCATCTTCTTGAGCAGCGGGCTCACCAGGCCCGGGACCTTCTGATACTGCATAACGATGTTGTAGGCCGTCTGGATGCCCACCGTGTCGAACACGCGGAACGGACCTTTGGGTGCGCCGGTGCCGCGCGTCCATGCGAGGTCGATGCTCTTGGGGTCGCTGATGCCCGAGACATACAGGTCAAGACCCGAAAGCAGCCACGGCACCAGCATGGAATTGAGCAGGTAGCCGTTCTTTTCCTTGTTGACGGGCAGGGCAAGCATGCGGATATCGTTGGCAAAGTCGACGAGCTCGTCGAAGTAGCGCTTGTCAGTTTGGCTCTGGGCCATGACCTCGGTCATGTTGTTCTTCCAGATGGAGTTGGCAAAGTGCAGCGACAGGTACTTCTCGGGGCGGCCGGTGTACTTGGCAAAGGTGCTCGGCAGCAGCGTAGAGGAGTTCGTTACGACGACGGTCTTTTGCGGGAGGACCGGGGCGAGCTTCTTGTAGAAGTCGATCTTTGCCTGGGCGTCCTCAGCCATAGACTCGATGACTAAATCGGCGTCGGCCACTGCCTTGGCAAGATCGAGCTCCAGCTTGAGTGTGAAGTAGGCGCGCTCAACGGCGGCGAGTGCCGCCTCTTTGTCGAAGGGCTTGCCGCTATCGGCGATACCGGAGCACCACTCGCCCGTGCCGTCCGCCATACCCTCGATTGCCGCGATGTACTCCTCGCGCACATGATCGATCTTGGGCTGGGTACGGCCGATGCTGCCCTCGCTGCGCAGCCAAATCGTTACATCAAAGCCGCAGTAGGCTGCCTGAAAGGCAATCTGGCTTCCCAGCACGCCGCCGCCGGCAACGCAAACGGTCTTGTAGCTCATAGGAACAGTCCTCTCTTACGTAATTCCATAGATGTGTATTTATTCAACCGTAAGGGGACAGCACGCTGGGGGTGGGTTCTATAAACGGACGGTAATTTGCGGCGAACGGCTACACCTGTTCATTAACTCTCGATTTTGAGGGCATTTTTTGGCGCTGCTGAACCGCTGTTTTCGGAAGTGCGGGGAAAAATCGGGTTTCGCCGACCAGACCGGCTTTTTTTACAACAAAACCGCAGGTCGCGAGAGTCTAAAAAGGCGGTGTGCTCGGGAGGTTCGCGTTTTTCCCCGCACTTCCGAAATTCGAGTGCACAGAAGGCTGCGACAAAACGATTTGCGTAACATATGTCCAGCAAAAACGGGTGGTAGCCGGTACGGCTACCACCCGTTTGTCTCATATCTAGCACATAGCAGGCCAACTACTTCTTAATGCCGCGTCCCAGGCGCTCGGCGACCGACGCCACGGCCTCCTCGCTGGCCGTTCCGCAGCTCACGCAGCCGTCATGGGCACGCATCTGGCCAGTGACCTCATCCATCGCGAGCGGCGCCACCTTCTCGAGCTTAAAGCCCTTACCGGCGCGCATGTTTTCCTTGGCCACGCTGATCATGAGCTTAATACGGTTGAGCTGGTTGACCTCGGACGCGCCGGGGTCGTAGTCCACCGCGACGATATTGCTCTCGGGGTGCTGACGGCGCAGTTCCTTGATCACAGCCTTGCCCACCACGTGGTTGGGCAGGCACGCGAAGGGCTGCGTGCAGATGATGTTGGGTGCGCCATGGTCGATCAGGTCGAGCATCTCGGCCGTGAGTAGCCAGCCCTCGCCCATGTTGTTGCACACCGAAAGCACCGTGCGGGCCTTGTCGGCCATAGTGCCGATGCGTTCGGGCGCCTCAAAGCGGCGGGACTTCTCGAGCATCTCCTCCACCGGCGTACGCATCCAGTCCACGAGCTTGATGAGCGCCTGCATGCCCGCACGCGTTGTAGCAGAGCTACCCAGCTCGTCCTTCTGTAGCTCGGCGTTGCTCATGGAGTACAGGAAGAAGTCGAGCAGGCCCGGCACCACAGCCTCGCAGCCCTCGCGCTCAATGACATCGACCACGTGGTTGTTGGCCGTGGGATGGAACTTGACCAGAATCTCGCCGACCACGCCCACGCGCGGCTTGGCGCCCTCGCCCACGAGCGGCATGGTGTCGAACGCGCGGATGGCCTCGCGGCACAGCTTGGTGTAGTTGTGGCGGTTAAACTTGGGCGCCAGCTTGCGGGCGCGCGCCATGTACTCCTCGTAGAGCGCATTGGCGGCACCGGGCGTGGCCTCGTACGGGCGGCAGCGGTAGAGCATCTGCATCATCACGTCGCCAAAGAGCACCGCGTAGACTGCCTGCTTAAGCAGCGCCGGCGTAATCTTAAAGCCGGGGTTGTCCTCGCCGAGCGCCACGGCCGAAAGCGAGATCACCGGAATCTCGGGGTGACCGCTCTCGCGCAGGGCCTTGCGGATGAGCGCGATGTAGTTGGTGGCACGGCAGCCGCCGCCGGTCTGGCTGATGACCACGGCCGTCTTGGACAGGTCGTACCGACCGCTCTCGATGGCCTCCATGATCTGGCCCGTCACCAGGATCGACGGATAGCAGATGTCGTTGTTCACGTAGCGCAGGCCGGCCTCGACGGCATCGTGGTCAGTCGAGGGCAGCAGCTCCAAGTTGTAGCCAGCACCACGGAACACCTCTTTGACCAGGTCAAAGTGGATCGGCGCCATCTGCGGGCACAGGATGGTGTAGCCCTCCTCGCGCATCTGCTCGGTAAAGGGCACCTTGGGCCACGCGGTCGAAGCGCTCTCACGCTGCGCCTCGAACGTGTACTTGCGGCTCGCGAACGCGGGGGCATCCTTGGAGGGTGCCACCGGCGCGGCGTCACCCTGCTCGTAGGCCTCGCCCGCGGCCGTGGCATCGGCCAAGCGCTCGGCCTCCTGGTCCTTAAGCGCGGCCATGAGCGAGCGGATGCGGATGCGCGCGGCGCCCAGGTTGGATACCTCGTCAATCTTGAGCACGGTGTAGATCTTGCCGCTGGCTTCCAGGATCTCCTGTACCTGATCGGTGGTCAGGGCGTCCAGGCCGCAGCCGAAGGAGTTGAGCTGGATCAGGTCCAGGTCGTTGCGCATCGTCACAAAACGGGCGACGGCGTACAGGCGGCTGTGGTACATCCACTGGTCGACCACGCGGATGGGGCGCTCGGGCTTTACCAGGTGCGCGAGCGAATCCTCGGTAAAGACCGCAAAGCCAAAGCTCGAAATAAGCTCGGGCAGGGCATGGTTGATCTCGGGGTCGTTATGGTAGGGACGGCCGGCGAGCACGATGCCGTGACCGCCGTGGTCCTCGACCCACTTAAGGGCCTCCTCGCCCATGGTCTGGATGTCCTCGTGGAAACGCGCATCGGCCTCAAAGGCAGCGTTGACGGCGGCATCGACCTCGGAGCGCGTGATCTTGGGACCGCGCACGCGACCGCGACCGGCCTCAGCATCGGCCACCCGGTCGACGGCGAGCACCTGGTACAGACGGCGCTTGAGCTCGGTCTTGTCGTGATAGGGTACAAACGGATACAGGAACTCGATGTTCTGCTCGCGGATCTCGTCGATGTTGAGTGCCAACGCCGTGGGGTAGCTCATGACGATGGGGCAGTTATAGCAGTTGCCAGCCGTCGGATCTTCCTTGCGCTCCCAGCGCACGCACGGCATCCAGATGAAGTCGACATCGCGGTCGATGAGGTTCATCACGTGGCCGTGGCTCATCTTGGCCGGATAGCACACGCTCTCGGACGGCATGGACTCGATGCCCGCCTGGTAGGTCTTTTTGCTCGACTGGTCGGACAGCTGCACGCTAAAGCCCAGGCGCGTAAAGAACGCGTGCCAGAAGGGGTAGTTCTCGTACATGTTGAGCGCGCGCGGGATACCCACAGTGCCGCGGGGGGCCTCGTCGGGACTCAGGACCTCGCGGTTAAAGAGCAGCTCGTTTTTCTTTTTGAAGAGGTTGGGGGCCTCGGTCTTTTGCTTTTTGTGGCCAGCGCCCTTCTCGCAGCGGTTGCCGGTAATGAAGCGCCTGCCGCCGCCAAAGTCGTTGACGGTAAGCTGGCAGTTGTTGGAGCAACGGCCGCAGCGGACGTGCTTTTGCGTCACGGTGAGGTGCGCGATATCCTCGGCCGAAAGGATGGTCGAGGTGCCATCGGCGCCGGCGCGATCGCGGGCGAGCAGAGCAGCACCATAGGCACCCATGCAGCCGGCGATGTCAGGGCGCACGGCATGTACGCCGGTGAGCTGCTCAAATGCGCGCAGCGTGGCATCGGACATAAAGGTGCCGCCCTGGACGATCACCTGGCTGCCGATCTCCTTGGGGTCGCGCAGCTTAATGACCTTGAACAGGGCATTCTTGATGACGGAATAGGACAGACCGGCCGCGATGTCGCCCACCGTGGCGCCTTCCTTTTGCGCCTGCTTGACGCGAGAGTTCATAAAGACCGTGCAGCGGCTGCCCAAGTCGACGGGGGCTTTGGCATGGATGGCGGCATCGGCGAACGCGCGCACGTCCATGTTCATGGAGACGGCGAAGCTCTCGATAAAGCTGCCGCAGCCCGACGAGCAGGCCTCGTTGAGCATGATGTGCTCGATAACGCCGTCCTTGACGCGCAGGCACTTCATGTCCTGGCCGCCGATGTCCAGAATGAACTCGACGCCGGGCAGGAACGCCTTGGCGCCGCGCAGGTGAGCGACGGTCTCGATCTCGCCCGAGTCGGCCTTGAGGGCCTCGATGAGCAGCGCCTCGCCATAGCCCGTGGTGGTCACGTGGCCGATGGTGCAGCCGGCGGGGATGTGGTTGTAGAAATCGGCCATGATGACCTTGGCCGTGCCCAGGATGTCGCCGTTGTTGTTGCCATACCAGGTGTGCAGCAGCTGGCCGTCCTCGCCTACGAGCGCGGCCTTCATGGTCGTGGAACCGGCGTCGATGCCGATGAACACGCGTCCGGTGTAGCCGTCGAGCTTGCCCTTGGGGACAACTTCGGTGTCGTGGCGGGTCTTGAACTCGGCAAAGTCCTCGTCGGTGGCAAAGAGCGGATCCAGACGCTCGACCTCGGCACCCTGCGTGTCACCCAGGGCATCGATGGCCTCGATGAGCTGCGGGAACGTGCTGAGTTTATTGGACTCGTGCGCCATGGCGGCGCCGCTCGCCACAAACAGGTGAGCGTTTTGGGGCACGATGCGGTGCTCCTCGTCCAGGTTGAGCGTGAGGTAGAAGCGATGACGCAGCTCGGAGAGGTACTGCAGTGGGCCGCCCAGGAAGGCGACGTTGCCGCGGATGGGACGGCCGCACGCCAGACCCGAGATGGTCTGGGTCACGACGGCCTGGAAGATGGAGGCGGCCACGTCCTCGGGGCGGGCGCCCTCGTTGAGCAGCGGCTGGACGTCGGTCTTGGCAAAGACGCCGCAGCGGCTGGCAATGGGATAGATGGTGGTGGCGTTTGCCGCGAGCTCGTTGAGGCCGCTGGCGTCGGTGTGCAGCAGGGTTGCCATCTGGTCGATGAAGGCGCCCGTACCGCCGGCGCAGGTGCCGTTCATGCGCTGCTCGATGCCGTTATCGAAGTAGATGATCTTGGCGTCCTCGCCGCCCAGCTCGATGGCGACATCGGTGGCCGGGATAAGGGTCTCGACGGCGCGTTTGCTGGCGATGACCTCCTGAACAAACTCCAGGTCGAGCCACTGGGACAGCAGCAGGCCGCCCGAGCCGGTAATGGCG
>URNM01000038.1 GCA_900549185.1 uncultured Collinsella sp.
CGAGATCGCTCAGTGTCTCGTGGGCTCGGAGATGTGTATAAGAGACAGCTTTGAGGCTGCCGCTGCCGGTATGGCTGGCAAGGAGGCCCAGACGGTCGCAAACCTGCTGGTCAACGAGATGATCGCCTACCTTAAGGGCGCCGGCGTCTCGCTGGCCGAGTCCGGCATCGCGCCGGCTCAGGTGGCGGCGCTTGCCAAGCTGCTAGCGACCGATGCCATCAGCTCCAACCAGGCGCACGAGGTCTTTGAGGCCATGGCCCAGACCGGCGACGATCCCAACAAGATCGTCGATGAGCGCGGTATGCGTCAGGTGAGCGATGCCGGCGCGCTGCAGCCGATTGTGGATGAGGTGCTGGCAAACTGTGCCGATCAGGCGCAGCAGTATCGTGACGGCAACCAGAAGGTCATCGGCTTTTTGGTGGGTCAGTGCATGAAGGCGAGCCGCGGCAAGGGCAACCCGAAGCTCTTCAACGAGTTGCTGAGAACGTCGCTCTCGTAAACGGGAAGCCGGGAGCCCCGGCAGGGTGGGTGCTTCCTCAAAATTTCAAACAGTCCTGCGCAAGACGAAGGCCACATTAAGTGGCCTTCTTTGCGTGCAGAACTCATTTTGAGGAAGCACCCGCCCTGCCGGGGCTCCCGGGTTCTGCAACGACTCGGCCGTTCGGGTCAGGTGGGGCTGAATGGAATAGAGTGAATGGGCGCGCCGTTGGCGCGTCCATTTTTGTGCGGGTGACAAAGGGACTGTCCCTTTGTCACATTGTAATAAATGTGATGAAAGTGTGGCGAAATGAGCTTAAAACCTCCGTAAATGTGATAAATGTCACGTTTTACCTAGGGTAAAATGTGGGAAATATCACGTTTACGGAAGTTTCTTTGCGGGAGGTTCGGTCATGCAGCGAGATATCATTGCCAAGCTTAACGCTTGGAAAGCGTCAGAATATCGTAAGCCGCTTATCCTTAAGGGGGCGCGCCAGGTTGGAAAGACGTGGGCGCTTAAGGAGTTCGGCCGAACCTCGTACCTCAATTTTGTGTATCTGACGCTCGAGGAGCCGTCACCTGGGGTACAGAGCGAGTACGCTCAGTTTTTCGAAGGCACGCGCGATCCTCGACGGATCATCTCAAATCTTTCCCTGGCACTTGGACAGCCTATCGATCCCGGCGAAACGCTGCTTATTATTGATGAGATCCAGGATTGTCCTTCTGCAGTCGGCGCCCTTAAATACTTCTGTGACGAGGCCCCCGAGTATCACGTCGCATGCGCAGGGTCTTTGTTGGGCGTTCGCTTGTCCCGTGAGACCAGCGCTTTTCCGGTGGGAAAGGTCGAGTTCATGGAGATGCGCCCCATGAGCTTTTCCGAGTTTCTGAAAGCCGAGGGCGCTGCAAACTACGACGAATACCTTGGCGGCCTGGATCAGATCGAGGCAGTGCCTGATTTCTTCCATGTCCGTCTCGTCGAGCATCTTCGTCGTTATTTTGCATGCGGCGGCATGCCAGAGGCTCTTGGCCGGTGGGCGGAGACGGGCGATATCGTTCAGGTCGATAAGGTGTTGTCTGATCTCTTGGATTCCTACGAGCGCGATTTTGCCAAGCATGGTGGCCGTGCGCAGTTCGCCAAGCTTTCACAAATATGGAACTCGATTCCAGCTCAGTTGGCGCGCGAGAACAAAAAGTTCGTTTGGGGTGCGGTGCGCGAGGGGGCTCGTGCTCGAGAATACGAGGATGCTCTGGAATGGCTTGCCGATGCTGGGCTCATCACGGCGGTTCGCCTTAATGCTGCCGGTGGTGTGCCGCTCTCTGCGTACGATGACCTCAAGGCATTTAAAGTCTACTGTCTTGATGTCGGCTTGCTGCGCCGCATGGCAAGGCTGGATGCGTCCGCTTTTGCCATCTCGGATGCGCTATTTTCGGAGTTCAAAGGTTCGTTCGCCGAGAACTATGTGCTTCAGGCATTACTTTCACAGTTAGATGCTGCTCCGCGTTACTGGACAAACGAGAAGCCGAAGCACGAAGTCGATTTTTTGATTCAAGTCGGAAACGAAATCGTTCCCGTCGAGGTCAAATCGGGAGAGGTCGTTCATTCCAAGAGCCTTAAGTACTATGCCGACAAGCATGCGGAGACGACTCCATTGAGGGTCCGCTACTCACTTAAGAACCTAAAGCTCGACGACGGGGTGCTCAACATTCCGTTGTATTTGGCTGATCGATCTGTCCCTCTTATCAAAAAGGCGCTTGATTGTGCGCATCTTGACGTTTAGATCCTGGGTGAGCTGACGGGCGGTGGCTAATTAATCGCTCCGTTACGGCCAGGGAGCTTGGGCCTTAGCGATGCTTGCTTCGCCAAGCGGTGGGGGTGGTGCCGGTGTATTGTTTGAAGGCTTGGGCGAAGGCGGCTTGCTGAGGGTAGTCGAGCCGCTCTGCTACCTGCGCTATCGTGAGCCCGCTATCGGCCAAAAGGTCCTGTGCTCGCTCCATACGGCGTCTGCGAATGTAGGCGCCCATCGACTCGCCTGTTTGGGCCTTAAAGGTGGCGCATAGTTTGGAGCGGCTTGTGTAGAGCCTCTCGGCCACCTCGTTGATACCCACACGTCTGCCTGTGTCGAGCGCGCGCTCAATCATTGCCGTTGCTTCTTCGGCAATGGTTATGCTGACGCGTGTGTCCGCCGCCTGCCGTGCCTGCTTGTGGGCCGCGCGCGAACAGGCGAGCTCCGCGACCATGGTCTCCACGATGCCCTGCATATAGACGTGTCCGCCTACGGTGCGGGCGCGTTCCTCGTTAATCCGGCGCAGCGTGTGGCAGATGGCAGACGTCGCTTCCTCGTGCCATGGCTCGGCAAACGCCTCAAAGATTCCCGCGAACTCGGTGGGATAGCGGTGCTCCAGTTCGTCAAAATATCCAGGCAAAAAGAGCACCGAGCGCGAGTGATAGAGCTCCCCCGCAACCAGCGGGCTTAACTCCTCGCCACAGCTATCTTGGATAAAGCTGCAAACGGCATTGTTTGGCCACGGTCCATGCAATGGTTTGAGGTTCGCGGGCGTTATGCCAGCCTCGGGCATGCATGTAAGTGTGGGCGCGCTGACTTCGCTCACGCAGGCGTATGGCTCGGGTGTGTATTCGGCCAGGTACATATCGTGCGTCGGGGTGATGAAATGCTCCATGACGATGCAGGTGGGGGAGAGGGGCATGATCCATGCACGGCCGTGCGCCCGTTCGTTTGCCACCTCGCCGGTAAAGACGGCACCCTTGCCGGTAAGCTCCAGGCCAAACTGCTCAAATTGCGGTGCGTAGAGCTCGGTTATGTCGGTCGCTGCCCGCCGTATTTGCAAAAGCGTCCCTTTCCTTTGCAGAAACGTCCACGCCTGGCTTGATTGTGAGCCATGGCTAACACATCAATGATAAGTTGAATACGGTTAACTCTCAAGCCGTTAGAAAGGAATCTCATGGCAAAGGGATCAAAAAGGGAAGGCGGCGGTATCGGCGAGCTGCTTGCATATGCCGGCGACCGTAAATTCCTAACGTATTTGGGCATGGCGCTCTCGGCGCTCTCGCAGCTGCTGAGCTTTGGCCCGTACGTGTGCATTTGGCTTGTCGCGCGCGATCTGATTGCCGTGGCACCTAACTGGAGCGAAGCCACTAACATCGCGATGTACGGTTGGTGGGCCGTGGGGTTTGCGCTGGCAAGCATCGTAGCTTATTTCGTGGGGCTCATGTGCACGCACCTGTCTGCGTTTCGCTGCGCGTCCAATATCCGCAAGACTACGAGCGAGCACCTGCTTAAGCTGCCGCTCGGCTACTTTGACACGCACGCCACCGGTGAGCTGCGCCGTATTGTAGACGGATGCGCCGCCTCCACCGAGACCCTGCTCGCGCACATGCTGCCCGATATCGCCGGCGCCGCCGCCATGGTCGTGGGCTTGCTCGTGCTGCTTTTCGCCCTCGATTGGCGCTTGGGCGCGGCATGCCTTATCTCGGTCGTCGTTTCGTTTGGCGCCATGGCCACCATGATGAGCGGCGAAGGCGCCGAGTTCATGAAGGCCTACATGGGAGCGCTGGTCAAGATGAACAAGACCGGCACCGAATACGTACGCGGCATCCCCGTGGTCAAGGTGTTTCAGCAGACGGTCTACTCCTTTAAGGCCTTCCACGATGCAATCGCCGAATACGCCGACATGGCGCAAAACTATGCGGGCACGTTCTGCCGAGGTCCGCAGGTACTCAACCTTACCGCGCTCAATGGTCTTGTGGCATTCCTGCTGCCCGTGGCGTTGCTGTTGGCGCCAGGCGAGACGGACTTCGCGCATTTTATGACCAACTTCACGTTTTACGCGATATTTTCGGCCGTGGTACCGACGGCCATGACCAAGCTCATGTTTGTGGGCGAGGCCTCTCAGATGAGTGCCGATTCGTTGGCTCGTATTCGAAGCGTCATGGATTCCAAGCAGCTTTCCGTGCCCGCACAACCCAAGCACCCTGCCGGCGGCGACGTGCGATTTGAGGACGTGAGCTTTACGTACGAAGGTGCCGAAGCACCTGCCGTTAGCCATGTAAGTTTCAGCGTTTCCGCTGGTAGCACCCTCGCCCTGGTGGGTCCCTCGGGCGGCGGCAAGTCAACCTGCGCAAGCCTGATCCCGCGTTTTTGGGATGTCTCCTCGGGTCGAGTGCTCGTAGGCGGTGTGGACGTTCGCGATATGGATCCGCACGAGCTTATGGGCCAGGTCGCCTTCGTGTTCCAGACCAACCAGCTGTTCCGGCAAACACTTGCCGATAACGTGCGCGCTTCCAAGCCTACGGCCACTGACGACGAAGTGCGTGCGGCCCTCTCCGCAGCTCAGTGCGACGACATGGTGGCCAAGCTCCCACAGGGCATCAATACCATGCTCGGTGCCGGCGGAGCATATCTTTCGGGCGGCGAGGTCCAGCGCGTGGCACTCGCCCGCGCGATCCTTAAAGACGCGCCTATCGTGGTGCTCGATGAGGCCACGGCGTTTGCCGATCCCGAGAACGAGACGCTCATCCAGCGCGCCTTTAGCAAGCTGGCGGCTGGTCGCACAGTCATTATGATTGCGCACCGACTCTCGACTGTAGTGGGCGCAGACCAAATCGTGGTGCTCAACCAGGGCAGCGTGCAGGAGTCGGGTACCCATGCCGAGTTGCTGTCCCAAGAGGGTCTGTATGCCAAGATGTGGGCCGAATACGAACAGGCCGCGAGTTGGAAGATTACTGCTACGACCGCGGATACCGCCGTCGCGAAGGGAGGCGAGGCCTAAATGTTCGCCTCATTCCAAAAGAAGTATTTCCTATCCGATAAAGGCGTCGCCGGCGTAAAACGCGGCATTTTCTGGACCACGCTCACCAATCTCATTACCATGGCCGGCATGGGCTTTCTATTCCTGGTTATGGCCAGCTTTGTCGAGCATCTCGCCAGCGGGGCTGACCTGCCGGATGCCCTGCCGATCGTGGGCGGCCTCCTGGTCTTTTTCGTGATGCTCTTTGCCTCTAACTGGCAGCAGTATTACTACACCTACTGCATCTTTTACGAGGAGTGCGGCAAGCAGCGTATGGAGATCGCCGAGCGCTTGCGCAAACTGCCGCTGTCGTTTTTTGGTCGTCGTGATCTGGCCGATTTAACCGAGACCATCATGGGCGACGTCCAGGCTATGGAGCACGCCTACAGCCATGTGCTGGGAGAGCTTTGGGGTGCCATCATCGCAAGCGCCATTGTGTTCGTGGCGTCGCTGTTCTTTTGCTGGCAGCTGGCGATTGCGGCGTTTTGGAGCGTTCCCGTGGCCTTTGCCGTGCTGTATCTAACACGCGGCCCCATGACTCCGGTGTTCGATCGCGTGCGTGCCGAGAAGGTCAAGGTTACCGAGGCAATTCAAGAGACGCTCGACTGCGTTCGCGAGATCCGCGCCACCAACCAGGAGGCCCATTATCTTGAGGGGCTCAACGTTGTGATCGATGCCGAGGAGCGCGAGACCACCAAGGGCGAGCTCTCTAACGGGCTTTTGGTCAACTCCGCCTTTGCCATCCTGCGTCTGGGCATTGCCACCACGCTGGTCACGGGCGCCGCGATGGTCGCCTCCGGGCAGGTCGACTTTTTGGTGATGTTTGCCTTCCTGCTTATGGTGAGCCGTATCTATGCGCCCTTTGACCAGGCGTTAATGTTAATGTCCGAGCTGTTTGTCGCCGAGTCGTCTGCCAAGCGCATGCGTTCCATCATGGAAGAGCCTGTGGCGCGGGGCAGCGAGAAATTCGAGCCCGCGGGCCACGATGTGGTGTTCGATCACGTGGCATTTGGCTATGGTGCGGGCGAGGACGGCCGCGCCGGCGAGAAAGTTCTTACCGATGTGAGCTTTACCGCCAAGGAAGGCGAGGTCACGGCACTAGTCGGTCCTTCGGGCTCTGGCAAGTCTACGGTGAGCCGCCTGGCCGCGCGCTTTTGGGATGCCACCGCGGGCAAGGTTACCGTGGGTGGCGTGGATGTTGCGAGCGTTGATCCCGAGGTACTGCTGCGTGATTACGCCATTGTGTTCCAAGACGTGCTGCTCTTTGACGACACGGTGATGGGAAACATCCGCCTCGGTCGTCGTGATGCCACCGACGAGGAAGTGCTTGCGGCCGCGCGTGCCGCCAACTGCGACGAGTTCGTGAACCGCATGCCGCAGGGCTACGACACCATGATCGGTGAGAACGGCTCCAAACTCTCCGGCGGCGAGCGCCAGCGCATCTCTATCGCCCGTGCGCTGCTCAAAGACGCGCCTATCGTACTGTTGGACGAGGCGACGGCGAGCTTGGATGTGGAGAACGAGACCGTGGTGCAACAGGCACTCTCCCGTCTGCTTACAGGTAAGACGGTTATCGTTATTGCCCACCGTATGCGTACGGTGGAAAATGCCGACAAAATCGTTGTGCTCAAGGATGGCGTGGTTGCCGAGCAGGGCACTCCGGCGCAGCTCAAGGCGGCAGGTGGAGAATTCGCCCGCATGGTTGCGCTGCAAAAGGAAGCGGCTGCCTGGCAGCTTTAGGAAAGGGGAGCAAGATTTCCAAAGGTTAACTTTGGTTGACCATAATAGTTCGACTAAACTAGTCTCAAAAGCGTGCTCGAGCAAACTAATGAACTCGGGTGCTAAGGCACCATGCCGCGCTTGTGCGGCAAAAGGAGAAGCAACATGAAGAAGTCGACGTTTAACACCCTGCTTGTCGGTGGCGGTTTTCTGCTTGGTACGGCCGGCATCAAGCTGCTCACCAGCGCTCCGGTCAAGAATGCCTGCGTGCAGGGCATCGCGTGCGGTATGCGCGTCAAGAACTGCTACCAGGACATGGTCGAGCAGGCCAAGGCCAATGTCGATGACATGGTTGCCGAGGCTGCCTACATCACCCAGAGCGAGGCCGCTGCTGATGAGGCAGCCGAGTAACGCTCCCAGGCACAAACTATGAGATTCTCGATTATTAGCGAGATCCCCGGCAGGACCCGTCTTCAATTGGCGGGTCCTGTGCCAGAGAGCGATCTCGATGCACTTCTTAAGCTCAGCGGCGATATCGACGGCGTGCACAAGGTACGCGTTTATGGCCGTATTGGCCAGATGGCGCTCGAATATGACGAGCAGTGTCGTGCGGGCGTACTCGACGCCCTGGGTGCGCTCGATGCCCAGGCCATTGCCGACGCAAAGACGGGTTACGTGATGCAGCTTGAGCCGCGCAAGCACAAGCTCGTCATGGATCTTGCCACACTTATCGGCGCCCACTACGCGCGCCGCTGGTTCCTGCCTACGCCTCTGCGTGCGGTGTTTGTCGTGGCCGGTTACATGGCATTTTTGCGCGCCGCTCTCCACGAGCTCGCACAACCGCGCCTGACCGTCCCCGTGCTCGACGCCTCGGCCATCGGCATCTCGTTCGTCAAGCGCGACGTCGACACCGCGGGTCAGACGATGTTCCTGCTCAACGTGGGCGAGCTGCTCGAGGACTACACACGCGCCATGAGCGAAAACGAGCTCATCAACTCGCTGCTCGACGTGCCTGATAAGGCACAAAAAGTGGTCGGCGACACTGAGGTGAGCGTTGCCGCCACCGAGCTTGAGCCCGGCGACTTGGTCGCCGTGCGCACCGGCATGTCCATCTGCATTGACGGTGTGGTCGAACAGGGGAGCGCCATGGTCAACCAGGCGACCCTGACCGGCGAGCCGCTTGCCGTCGAGCGCAGCGCAGGCGACGACGTGTTCGCCGGCACCGTCGTGGAAGACGGCAGCATCTTGGTGCGTGTGCGCGCCAATACGGCTCAGACCAAGCTCCGCTCGATCGTCTCGCTCGTGCAGACGGCCGACTCGCTCAAGTCCGAGGGTCAGTCGCACATGGAGGACCTCGCCAACAAGATCGTCCCGTGGAACTTCCTGCTTGCGGGTCTGGTCGCGCTCACCACGCGCAGCCTCATCAAGACCTCGGCGGCGTTGATGGTCGACTACTCGTGCGCACTCAAGCTCACGGGTTCCGTTGCCGTCATGACCGCTATGAGCGATGCCGCCAAGATGGGCGTCATGGTCAAGGGCGCGAAGTACTTTGAGTCGTTTGCCAAGGCCGATACCATCGTGTTTGATAAGACCGGCACGCTCACCGAGGCGCAGCCGCGTCTTGCCTGCGTGCTCACCACCGATGGCTGGAGCGAGGACGAGATTCTGCGCCTTTCCGCTTGCTTGGAGGAGCATTTCCCGCATCCGGTGGCACGCGCCGTGGTCAATGCGGCACGCGAGCGCGAGCTCGAGCACCGCGAGCGCCATGCCGCCGTCGAGTACATCGTGGCGCACGGCATCGCTTCGTCCATTGAAGGGCGTCGCGCCATCATCGGTTCCGCACACTTTGTATTTGAGGACGAGGGTGCGCAGCTTGAGTCCGACATCAAGGAGCAAATCGACCTCAAGATGCAGGGCCTGTCGCCGCTGTATCTGGCGGTCGATGGCAAGGTCGTCGGCGTGCTCGGTATCGAGGATCCGCTCAAGCCCGGGGTCCGTGAGGCTATCGCCGACCTGCATGCGCTGGGCGTCAAGCATGTCGTTATGCTCACGGGCGATTCGGAACGCACAGCCGAGCGCATTGCGCGAGAGGCGGGGGTCGACGAGTTTAAGGCCGAGCTGCTGCCCGAGGACAAGTACGCCTATGTGGAGCGCATTAAGAGCGAGGGGCGCCACGTTGCCATGGTGGGCGACGGCGTCAACGATTCGCCAGCGCTCGGTTTGGCCGATGTGGGTCTGGCCATGGGCGGCGGAAGCGACATCGCCAAGGAGGTTGCCGATATCATCCTGACCGATACGGATCTCGCTGCGATCGTGCGCCTGCGGCGCATGAGCCAGGGCCTCGTTGATCGTCTGACGAGCTCCTACTCTAAGGTGATGCTCACCAACTCAGCGCTCTTGGCACTGGGTATTACCGGCGCGATTACCCCGCAGACGTCGTCGCTGTTGCACAACGGCTCGACGATTGCGTACAGCTTGGACAACGCGAAAGCGTATCTGCGTTAGGGTTTTCGATTGAGCTTATGGCCTGCACCCGGGCGGTACCGCAGCCGCCAGGGTGCAGGCCTTTTTAGGCAAGTGCAGCTTTGATGGCAGGGGCTTCGGTGAGCTGCTCGGCTGCCTTTTCGTCTGAGCTGTCGAGTGCTGCCAGACTGCGGTAGACCCACTCGTTGACCTGGGTGTTCTTGACGCCTGCGGTCTGCATAAGGGCGCCTACCTCGCGGATTGCTGCGAACAGATCGGCTTTGGGACCCGCGAGCTCGACCTCGATGCCGTGGTAGGCGGCCACGCCGCGGTTCTCACTCACGTGGTCGATAAAGCCCTCGACGGTCTCAAGCTGCTGGGCGAGAGCCGCATCATCGTCAGCGTCCAGCGCGACGAGTGCGTTCGATACCGTGAGGGCGGGATGTCCGCAGGGAACAAAGCCCTCGATCACATCCATAGCTTCGGTAATGGTTGAGCCCAGACCTGCGAGGGCATTGACGATTTGCTGCTTGGTATCCATAACGGTCCTTTCGACGGGTCGATTGTGCTTGGCGAAAATATACGTGACGAGATCGGTAGCAAAAGTGCGAAGTGCAGCGCACATTGGGGTCTTCACAGCTCGTGCATAGAACAGCTGTCCGCTTTCAGAACGTGGTAAGATAACACTCCACAAGCGGGGCTCGCCCCGTATGTTCCTTGAAAAGTCGACGGGTGTTGGGTACTCGTGCCCAATGCTATCCAGACTTTCCCGACATTCGGGGGCGACTGGTTTCGACACGATAGCTCTGAGAGAGGAAGCAAGCCGAGGTCTCCTCGCCTCGTTAAACAGGGGTACCGTCAAATTGAATTGACAACAACTCTTCTTTTGAGCCTATGGCTCTCGCTGCTTAGTTTATAGCGGCGCGTCAACCCGGTGATTTCCCCGACACCGGCGCGACGTCATTTTAGGGGAATGCTCCTGCGCACGTAATCGGTATGGCGCAGGCTAAGACCGAACCGGTTAGGACGCCGCGAGCGTGTCGCTGCGCGCAAAGCGTCCGAGACAAAACCAGCGACTGAGCTTGGAGATGCCAATCAGGGGGCTTTCGTGGACCGGAGTTCGATTCTCCGCGCCTCCACCAACTGTTCAGTAGGCGAACATATGCAGGTGTTCGTCGTTAGGCGGGCGTTCGTATTGCTCGTCGAATAGAGGAAGCCGCTCCATACGGGGCGGCTTCTTTGCGTTCTAGGCCTGCGGCATGATCTCCTGCTCGCCGCCCTCGTCCATGTACGGCATGAGGAACACGCCGCCCTGCTCGGTGGTAAGCAGCAGGTACTCGCGGTTGTGCTCGTCGCACACGATTTCCTGGCCGATGCCCTCGGGCAGGTCGTATATGGGGCCGTCCGTGCGGGCTTGCCTCACGGTCACGTCTTGCGCTCCCATGGCCTGCGACGCGCAGCTGGCGGCGGCCAGGACGATGAACAGCAGGACGACCGCCGCGAGGATGGGGCCGCACCCGCCGTTGCGCTCCTCGTCTGCGGGGCTCGGGTACGGCATGGCCTATCCCACCTTCACCAGATAGTCGTCGGCCTCTGGCTTGCCCGTGGCCTTGCCCACGGCGATGTAGCGCGTTGCGCCGCTGTAGCCCGTGTATCGGCCCCACACGTAGCCGTCGGCGATCTTGTACCAGTTATCCAGCGTCACGGTCTCGCCGCTGGAATAGTGCGCCACCTCGGTGCCGCCCAGGCCGGGGGCGTCGCGCACGCGCAGGTAGTCCACAGTGCAGCGGTAGGTGCCGCCGAAGTTCTCGGTCGTTTCCTGCTGCGCAGGCTGCGGCTGCGGGACGGCTGCGGGGGCGCTTCCAGCAGTGATGCCGAAGCATTCCAGGTAGATGCGCGCCAGCTCGTCCAGGTTGCCGTTGAACTTCTCGCGGTCGCCGTCGTTGTCGATGAAGCCGTTCTCGCACAGGCGGTAGTTGATGCCGCGCGCGGCGGCTCGGTTCGGGTTCGCGAGGTCGGAACGGCGCACCAGCTTCTCGGAGCGCCCGGGCATGAACGCCGCCAGCTTGTCGGCCAGCGCATTGTCGTACTCGTCAGGCTCGAAGCCTGACTTGATGATGACGTGCGCGCCGTGGGCCGTGGCGATGCCGCTGGCGTCCATGTGCAGCTCCACCACTGGCGCGTCGGTGCTCAGGCGGTTAAGCCCGCCGTCGGCGTACCAGTTGCGGGACGTATCGCCCAGCTCGACCTCGGAACCGCCCAGTTCCTTGATTCGCTGGCCCAGGGCGCGAACGCGCTCGGCCTCGGTGCAGCCGCCTGCGCAGCAGCCGGGGTCGCCAGCGCCGTGGCCGCAGATGATGAACAGTTTAGCCATTGCCTACTCCTTCCCGCCTACGGTCACGCCCAACAGGGCGTCGAGCCACTTGGATGTGATGCCCACCGACTTGAACAGCGTGTAGGCCGCCTGCACGCCGCCTACCACGGCGAAGGCGCACGTGACCCATGCGCCCGGGTCTGCGGGCACGCCGCCCACGAAGCCGGTCACGACGCCCGCCAGGAGCGAGCAGCCTAGCGCCAGGATGCGCGCGGCCTTGCCGGTCATGGCCTCGGTCTTGATCAGCTGCACCGCGAACGGCACGGCGAAAGACAGCACGATGGCTGCGATTGCTTGCATTTCTGTCATTTCGGATTCCTTTCTATCGAGCCGATTCCTTGTAGAGCAGGTCAACGCGGTCGGCGATGTGGTCGACCTTCGCCGCCATGCCCTGGCTGCGCGCCTGGCTGTTCGCCAGGTCGGCGTGCAGCACCTCGTTGGAGGTCACGACGGACTCCATGAGCGCCTTCATAGCCTCCATCAGCGCGTTGCTGCGCTCCATCTGCGCGGCGATGCGGCCCTCCATCTGGCTGCGCTCGCGGTCGCGCTGCGCCCGCTCGTTCACCTCGTCCTGCTTTCGCTCCTCGCGCTTGAGGTCGATGTTCGCCTTGCGCTCGTTCTGGGCCTTGAACTCTTCGAGGAACTGCTTGCCGAAGTACAGGACCACTAGGACGAGCAGCGCGCCGAAAAGCGACCCTGGGCCGTACGGCGCGAAGATTTCCAGCACGTCGGTCATTCGTTTTCTCACCTCCTCGAATCGCTGCCGCGATTGTCCGCGAGGTGTCGCCGGGCAAAAGAAAAGCGCCCCCGAAGGGGCGCTCGCTACTCCTGCGGCGCTTCCGGCTGGTCGGGCTCCATGGCTTCCAGCTCGTTGATGCGGTCGCGCCACGTCTGGCGCTGCGAGATGATCTCGGCCACCTCCTTGGCAGCTGCGGCGATGGCCGAGAGCAGGTCGGTGATGGACGATGCGGAGAAGATGCGCTCCACCGCCTTCATGACCTTGTAGTCGCTCTGCTCAAGCTGCTGTTTGTAGCCGTTGATCTCCCCGGCGATTTCCTGTTCCGTCATGGGTCGCTCCTTCCGTTGCTAGGGTAGGGGCATGTTCCCATCCGTGTCGCCTCCAGGTTTGGATTGCATTGAGCAACCCCCCCCGCGGGATTTCCGAACAGGCTGCGATACAGCGCGTCCATGGCCCGCACGCTGCGGTGCGCGTCCAACCGCTTCATGCCGCCGCGCCAGCTCTGGTAGCTCTGCTGCACCTGCTCGGGCGTCATGACCCCCTCGGCCACCATGCGGGCCATCTTCTTCAGCTTGCGTCGCTCGCGCGTGATGGAGTCGCGGCACGGCTTCATGACGATGCGGCCCGTTTCGGTGTAGAAGATGCGCTTCTTCAGCCACGTGAAGCCGCGCGTCAGCTTCACCACGCGGGTCTTGCGCGGGTTCAGCGCGATGCCGAGCTTCGCGCACTCGTGCTCTATCAGCAGAAGGCACACTTGCAGGTACTCCTTGGACTCGTGGATCAGGTAGAAGTCATCCATGTAGCGCCCGTAGGCCTCGGGGCGCAGCATCTCGGCCACGTAGTGGTCGATGCGGTTGGGGTGCGCCACCGCGCATATCTGGTTTGGCTCGCTGCCCAGGCCCAGGCCGACCTCGCCCTGCGCGTCTATCAGGCGGTGCTCAAGGGCGACCACGCGCGGGTCGGGCAGCGCGTCGGCCACCTGCCGCTTGACCGGCTCGTGGGCAATGCGCGCGAAGTAGTCGGAGAAGTCGCCCAGCAGTATGTAGCCCTCGCGCCCATGCCGCCGCCAGTGGTCGGCCAGGTGGCGCTTGAGCAGCTTAAGGGCGTAGTCGGTGCCGCGCCCCTTGATGTTGGCGGAGTTCGCGGATACGAGCGTGGGGACTATCGCGGGCACGAGGGCGTTCTGGGACAGCGACTTCTGCACCACGCGCTCGGGGAAGTGCACTGCACTGATGTGGCGCAGCTTGCCGCGCTCCCACAGGTCGAAGCGGATGAAACCCCGGCATATGTCGCGGCCCTCCAAAAGGTCTTGGCGCGATTTCACGGCGTTTCGCAGGTAGTCCTTCATGTACCGCTGCGTCGAGGCCTTCCACATGACGCCACGCGCGGCCTGCTTGGAAGCCTTGCACAGGCTGTTGAGGTCGGCCACCGTCTCAAGGGTGCACGCCTTGACGCGCTCGGCCTTGGCCCTGGCGCGCTTCTCCTCGCGGCGCTTCCGACGTGCGGCCCGCCTTTGCTCCGAGTTCATAGAAGGCACCCCGCACGGCTTGCAATCTGTCTCTTATACACATCTCCGAGCCCACGAGACACTGAGCGATCTCG
>URNM01000039.1 GCA_900549185.1 uncultured Collinsella sp.
CAGATGTGTATAAGAGACAGTATGAGCCCTGGCGGTGTTCATTCTCATATGAACCACGTCGAGGCTCTGGTCAAGATGGCTGCCGAGCACGGTGTCAAGACCGTTCGCGTCCACGCCTTCATGGATGGCCGCGACGTTGACCCGCAGTCCGGTGCCGGCTACATGAGCGAGTTCTGCGCCTTCCTGGCTAAGATTTCCGAGGAGACCGGTTGCGACGCTCGCGTCGCCACCGTTTCTGGCCGCTATTGGGCCATGGACCGCGACAACCGTTGGGAGCGCATCCAGCGTGCCTACGACGTCATGGTCAACGCGTCCGATGCCGATACCGACCCCGTTTCCGGTATCAAGGCCTACTACGAGAAGGATCCGCGCGGCGACGAGTTCGTCGAGCCCTTCGCTGCCCACAACGAGGGCATCCACGAGGGCGACGCGGCTATCTTCTTTAACTTCCGTCCCGACCGCGCTCGTCAGATGACCCGCGTGTTCACGGACAAGGAGTTCGACGGCTTTGAGCGCGAGCAGATCAAGCTTTCGCACTTTGTGACGATGACCGAGTACGATCCGACGTTTGACGTCGAGGTCGCCTTCCCCAAGACGTTCCCCGAGAACGTCCTGGCCGACGTTATCGCCGCCAATGGCCTGAAGCAGCTGCACACCGCCGAGACCGAGAAGTACGCCCACGTGACGTTCTTCCTCAACGGCGGCATCGAGGAGCCCAAGGAGGGCGAGGAGCGCGTGCTCGTCGCTTCCCCCAAGGTCGCTACCTACGATCTGCAGCCCGAGATGAGCGCTCCCGAGGTTACCGAGAAGCTTGTCGCCGCCATCAACGAGGATCGCGCTGATTTCTACATCGTGAACTTCGCGAACTGCGACATGGTTGGTCACACCGGTGTCTTCGACGCCGCCGTTAAGGCCGTCGAGGCCGTTGACGATGCCCTGTCCAAGGTTGTCCCGGCAATTCTCGCCAAGGGCGGCTTTGCGCTGATCACCGCCGACCACGGCAACGCCGACCACATGTTTGACGTTGCTTCCGACGGTTCCAAGCATCCGTTCACGGCTCACACCACCAACCGTGTGCCGTTCATCATCGTTGATGAGAAGGCCAAGCTCACCGGTATCGAGGACGGCCGTCTTTCCGATATCGCTCCGACCATGCTCACCATGGCTGGTATTGAGCCTTCCGCCGAGATGACGGGTCGCGTGCTCGCCACCGAGGCCTAATAGAAAACAAATACCGTTTTCTAGTAAGGGGGTTGTCCACAACCGGACAACCCCCTTTTTGGTATTTCTGCCATTTCCACCCCGTCCTTGAGTGGCAGGTAGGGGAGAGCGGGGGATTGTGGTACAGTACTGGAGTTTGAACTGTTCTATTAAGGAGCTTATCTATGGGTCCGTTCCAGATTCTTCTGTTTGTCGTTTGGGCTGTCTCTGCCGTGGCGCTGACGATTCTCGTCCTGATGCATTCCGGTAAGGGCACCGGCGTTTCGGATATGATCGCTAGCTCGCTGTATAACTCCAGCTCTGCCACGGGCGTCATGGAGCAGAACCTCGATCGCCTGACGGTAATTATGGCCGTTGTTTTTGCCGTGTGCGTTGTCCTGTGCATGTTCTTCTTCCCGCAGGGCATCGTCGGCTACTAAGCATCGGCGTATATACGTTTGCAATGGGTCTCGCAGGTGCGGGACCCTTTTTGTTTACATATTTGTAACAGAGTCAAAATATCCCCACATACTTCGCCCAACTAAAGAAATTCTCGACCGTTAACCGGAATTAGCCCCAAATCGTGCATAAAATGCGCTACTGTATTGCGAAACGTTGGTCCGTTGTGCATAACCAGCCATAGCAGCGGGCGGCGTTTTGATGGTTCGGATCGGATTGTCTCGACATATGTCCGACTGAACATTTCTTTGTCCTATCTCATAAGGAGGATGGCATGGCTGATTCTATGTTCCACCAGCCCGTTATGGGTCGTCGCGCCTTTGTTGGCGGCACCCTCGCTGCGAGCTCCATGGCTTTTCTTGCCGCATGCGGCAAGAAGGGCGGCGACGCTTCCGGTTCTGAGTCCGGTTCGACGCTGAACTTCTACATCAACAACCCGGTCTGCATCGACCCCTACAATGTCCAGGAGGACCAGGGCACTCAGGTCGAGTACCAGCTCTTTGACGCTCTGACCTCTTATGACGCCGAGAAGGGCGAGATCGTTCCGCTGGCTTGCGAGTCCTTTGAGGCCAACGACGACGCCACCGAGTTTACCTTCAAGATCAAGAAGGCCAAGTTCCACAACGGTGACGACGTTACCTCCAAGTCCTTCAAGCTCGGTTGGGAGCGTCTGGTCAACACCAAGTCGGCTATCGCTACCGAGTACGGCCCTTCCGAGGTCTCCTATCACCTTTCCATGGTCGAGGGCTATGACGACCTGCTTGCCGGTAACGCTACCGAGCTCAGCGGTGTTACTTGCCCCGACGATGAGACCCTCGTCGTCAAGCTGTCTTCCGCTTACGCCGACTTCCCCTTCGTTGCCTCTCACCCGGCTCTGGCCCCGGTTCCCGAGTGCGCCGAGTCCGATGTCAAGAGCTTCTACCTTGCACCGGTCGGTAACGGCCCGTTCATGATGGACGGCAAGTGGGAGGATGGTCAGGAGATCAACCTCAAGAAGTTCGACGATTACTATGGCGACAAGGCCAAGATCGATGGCATCCACTTCCAGGTCATCAAGGACATGGAGACCGCTTACAAGGAGTTCCAGGCCGGTAACCTCGATGTCTGCGACGTTCCCGTTGCTCAGATCGACGCTGCCAAGAAGGATCGCGGTGTGTCCAAGGACGGCTACACCATGGGTGACGGCGAGCGCATGCTGCTCGGCGCCGAGCCTTCCACCTACTACCTGACCTGCAACAACACGGCCGAGCCGTTCAACAACGCCGACCTGCGCAGGGGTATCTCCCTGGCCATCAACCGTGAGGCCATCTGCAAGACCATCTTCAAGGGTACCCGTACCCCTGCCGACGGCATTGTTCCTCCGGGCATCGATGGCTACAAGGAGGGCGCATGGGAGTTCTGCGCCTACGACGTCGACAAGGCTAACGAGTACCTCGACAAGGTTGCTCCCGCTGGCGCTAACGGCGATCGTGGCATTAACGTGACTCTGTCCTACAACCAGGACGGTGGCCACAAGGAGATCATGGAGTCCATCATCGGCGACCTCGCCAAGGTTGGCGTTACCGCTGTCTCCGATACCCCCGAGTGGTCTGCCCTGCTCGAGCAGTATCAGAACTTTAACTATCAGTTCGGTCGTCTGGGTTGGATTGCTGACTACCCGATCATGGACAACTTCCTGTATCCGCTGTTCCACTCCGACTCCCTCGGTGGCGACAACCGCTCTGGTTACAACAACCCCGAGTTCGACGCCAAGGTCGATGAGGCCCGTACCACGGTTGACGACGAAGAGCGCGTCGCTAAGATGCAGGAGGCCGATGCAATGGTCGCTGCCGACTGCCCGGTCATCCCGGTGATGTTCTACACGCACACCATCGCCGGCTCCGATCGCATCAAGCACCTCTATGTCGATCCGCAGAAGCACGCCGATCTGGGTACCGCTGAGCTCGCCTAAGAGTTTGCAGCTTCCGTGAGGGTCAAGTATTTACGTAGACCTCATGGGAAACATACAGTTCTCCCTAACCTGGGGTAAACTGGCTGATGGTAATTTTGGGATGCCGGTCTGGCGATCGGCATCCCATTTAGGTTAATCCCTAGATAGGGGAGTGGTATGGGTAAGTACATCGTTAAACGTGTGCTTCAGTTCATCCCGGTGTTTTTGGGCGTTACGCTGATTTTGTTCGCCCTCCAGAATATCGTGCCGGGAGATCCGATCAAGCTGATCGGTGGAGACAAGGCTCTGTCCCCCGAGGTGGAGCTTCAGCTTCGCGTCCGCTATCACCTGGTCCAGTCGGACGAGGACGGCAACGCGATCCTTGACGAGAACGGCGACCCCGTTCAAACGTCGCTCGTGGACCGTTACTTGTATTACATGAACGGCCTGCTTCATGGTGATCTGGGCAATTCGTATCAGCGCAAGCTGCCGGTTACGGAAATCTTTGCCCAGAAGTATCCGTATACGGTCAAACTTGCCGCGTGCGCCATCGTGCTCGAGGCAATCATGGGTATCGGTGCGGGTATCATTTCGGCGGTAAAGCGTTATTCCTTCTGGGATATTTTGGTAACGCTCACCACGTCGATCCTCGTTGCGGTCCCGGCCTTCTGGCTCGGTATGTTGCTGCAACTGTTCTTTGGCGTCATTCTCAAGGACGCCACGGGCGGTGCATTCTCCATGCCGATCTCGGGTGCCGGCGGTGCCAGCTCTCAGTATCAGGATTGGATGCACTATGTGCTTCCGACCATTACGCTGGCTTCGGTTTCGACCGCTTATGCTGCCCGCATTATGCGCTCGCAGCTGCTTGACGTCATGAACCAGGATTACATTCGTACGGCAAAAGCCAAGGGTCTCTCCAATCGCGCGATCATCATCAAGCATGCGCTTAAGAATGCACTCATCCCCGTCGTTACCTATATTGGTGTCGACTTTGGCGGCATGCTTTCGGGCGCCATCCTGACCGAGACGGTCTTTAACTGGCCCGGTATCGGCTATGAGGTCTATCGCGCCATTAGCATGCGTGACTGGCCCATCGTTATGGGCGGCGTTACGCTCATCGTCGTCGTCGTCATGGTGATCAACCTGCTCGTCGACATTAGCTATGCATTCCTCGACCCGCGCATCCGCCTTGGCGGTCCGTCGGATAAGGCCTAAGGGAGGTACGTCTCATGCAGGAAACTGATTCTCAGTCTCAGGAGCAGGCTACCGCCACCAAGGCCGCATCTGCTCCCGCCAAGTCCCGCACGCTGTGGGGCGACGCTTTTAAGCGTCTTCGTAAGAACAAGCTCGCCGTTATCGGTGTCTGCTGGATCATCATCGTCGTTGTGGTTGCCCTGACCGCAGATCTGTGGGCTAAGCCCTGGCTCGGTTCGCCGACGGCTTCCGACTCGACCACCATGGCCCAGACGTCGCTGATGGCTCCGTGTGCAGAGCACCCGTTTGGCACCGACGCCCTTGGTCGTGACATTCTCGTTCGCGTTATCTACGGTGCACGTGTTTCGCTTTCCGTCGGTATTATGGCCACTGCGATCTCCACGGTGATTGGTCTGGTCATGGGTGCTCTGGCCGGTTTCTACGGCGGCATCTGGGATACGATCATCATGCGCTGTGCGGATATTTTCCTGGCGTTCCCGTACGTGCTTTTCGTTGTCGCCATGATCGCCGTTATCGGCCGTGGTCTTCAGAACGTCTTTTTCGCCATCGGCATTCTCGGCTGGCCTTCGATTGCGCGCGTCTTCCGCTCTGCAATCTTGACGGTCAAGGAAAACGATTATGTTGACGCTGCGCGCGCGATGGGTGCATCTGATGCTCGTATCGTCGTGCGTCACATCTTCCCGAACTCCGTCGCCTCCATCGTGGTCTACGCGACCATGAACATTGGTGGCGCCATCCTGACCGAGTCAGCTCTGTCCTTCCTCGGCATGGGCGTTATTCCGCCTACGCCTTCGTGGGGCTCCATGATTCAAGACGGTCAGCAGTATCTTCTGACTGCTCCCTGGATGATGATCATGCCCGGTCTGGCAATTCTCTCGACGGTGCTCGCCTTCACCCTGCTGGGTGACGGTCTGCGCGACGCCCTCGACGTCAAGATGAAGGACGCATAAGGATGAAGAAGAACAAGAACTATGTGGACCTGAAGGACCAGCCGGTTCCCGAGGGCCAGCATCTGCTCGAGGTCGATGACCTTAAGATGTATTTCCACACCGAGGATGGCGTTGTTCGCGCTGTCGACGGTGTCTCCTACACGCTCGATCGCGGCGAGACCCTGGGCGTCGTCGGTGAGTCCGGCTCCGGTAAGTCCGTGACCGCCATGACCATCATGGGTCTTATCTCGATGCCTCCGGGAAAGATCGAGGGCGGCGACGTTCGCTATCGCGGTCGTTCTATCCTCGAGATGACCGAGGAAGAGATGCAGCACATTCGCGGTAACGACATCGCGATGATCTTCCAGGATCCTATGACCTCCTTGAACCCGGTCTATAAGATCGGCAAGCAGGTGGGCGAGGGTCTTCGTCTGCACCGCGGCTACTCCAAGCAGGAGGCGCTCAAGCGTGCCACCGAGCTTTTGGACCTCGTTGGTATTCCCGAGCCCGAGAAGCGCGTCAATGAGTATCCGCACCAGTTCTCTGGCGGTATGCGTCAGCGCGTCATGATTGCCATGGCTCTTGCCTGCGATCCCGATATTTTGATTGCCGACGAGCCCACGACTGCCCTGGACGTTACCATTCAGGCTCAGATTATTGAGCTTATGCAGGAAATGCAGGAGAAGAACGGCAACGCCATCATCATGATCACCCATGACCTGGGCGTTGTCGCTGATATGGCCGACAAGATCATGGTTATGTACGCCGGCCGTCCCGTCGAGTTCGGTACTGCTGAGGAAATCTTCTACGAGAGCCGCCACCCCTACACCTGGGGCCTTATCCGCTCCATCCCGGAGCAGGCCATCGATGAGAAGAAGCCGCTTACGCCGATTCATGGCAACCCGCCTTCGCTCATGAACCTGCCCGAGGGCTGCGTGTTCTCTCCTCGCTGCCCCTATGCGACGGATAAGTGCCGCAAGCAGCGCCCCGAGCGTTTTGTTACCGAGTCTGGTCACTATTCTGCGTGCCACTACGCTGGCGACCCCGAGTTCCTCAAGAACGCTCCTGTGACGTCCCGTACGCGCAAGGATTCCAAGAAGGGAGGCGAGGCGTAATGGCAGATACCAACGAGCGTACTCCACTGCTGAAGGTCGAGCACCTCTCTAAGGAGTTCCCCGCTGAGTCCGGCATGTTCGCCAAGCGCTTCTCCAAGCGTGTCGTCTCTGCTGTAAATGACATCTCTTTTGAGATTTATCCTGGCGAGACCTTCGGTCTGGTTGGCGAGTCTGGTTGCGGTAAGTCCACCACGGGCCGTACTATCATGCGCCTGACCAAGCCGACCGCCGGTAAGGTGTTCTTCCAGGGCAAAGACGTTGCCGAGATGAGCAAGCATGAGATCAAGGACATGCGTCGCGAGATGCAGTTTATCTTCCAAGATCCTTATGCTTCGCTCAACCCTCGTATGACCATCGGTGAGATCGTCTCCGAGCCCATGACCATTCACGGCGTGGGCACCAAGGAGGAGCGCATTGAGCGCGTCCGCGAGCTTCTCGACGTTGTCGGACTGAACCCCGAGCACATCAACCGTTATCCTCATGAGTTCTCCGGCGGTCAGCGTCAGCGTGTCGGCATCGCCCGCGCGTTCGCTTTGAAGCCCAAGCTGATCATCTGCGACGAGCCGGTTTCCGCTTTGGATGTGTCCATTCAGGCCCAGGTTCTGAACCTGCTCAAGGAACTCCAGGACAAGTTCGGTACCGCGTATCTGTTTATCGCTCACGACCTGTCCGTCGTGCAGCACATTTCCGATCGCGTTGCCGTTATGTATCTGGGTAAGATGGTTGAGGTTTCGGACTGGAAGACGCTCTATAGCGAGCCTCACCATCCGTACACGCAGTCGCTGCTGTCTGCCGTGCCGGTTCCCGATCCGGATATCCAGAAGACCCGTAAGCGCATCATCCTCGCCGGCGATCCGCCGTCACCGTTGGATCCGCCGACCGGTTGCCGTTTCCACACCCGCTGCCCGATCGCGCAGGGTATTTGCTCTGAGAAGCTTCCCGAGTTTAAGGAAGTCGCACCGGGTCACTGCTGCGCGTGCCACTTCGCGGAGCCGTTCCCGATCAAGGAATCGCACATCGACCTGTAGTCGGTTGTTTGTCCGGGCCCGCCCTGGCGTTGCTTTTCAGAACGTCCTCGGACATGCAAGAAACCCCCGCTGCGTACTTCGTGCGGCGGGGGTTTCTTGCGTCCTGCGGAGTGTTCTGAAAAGTAACTTCAGGGCAGGCCCTGCGGTAACTCGGCAGAGGAGGGGAGTGCGATTCCTCGATCGCTCACTTAATCTAATAGGAAAGTTAGTGAGGCCGGAGCTTTAGCTCCGGCCTCCCCATATAAGGGCTCGGCAAAGCCGAGCCACAAAATTTGCATCAGCCCCCAGAACATGTTTGAGAACTGTGTCCGGAGCACGTGGACGTAGGGTCGGAATGGGGGTAACTTCCCAACGCATTCCGCAGGGGGCGGTACATTTTGTAGCGCGAAGCGCGAATCAAAATGTACCGCATGCCCGAGGACGCGTTGGGAAGTTACCCCCATTCCGACCCGGACATATAGATCTACCTGCGCATTTACAAATTCGTAAACTTTTTTGAAAAAAGTGCTTGCACAGTTCTCGAATCATAGGTTATTATCTTCCTCGTTGAACGCGCGGGTCCAACAAAACGAACCGTGAATCAACAACATAGCATGTCGGAGTGGCGGAATTGGCAGACGCGCTAGCTTGAGGTGCTAGTGACCGCTTTTTGGTCATGCGGGTTCAAGTCCCGCCTCCGACACCATCGCATTTGAGAAGCCTCTTCGGAGGCTTTTTTGTTACCGATAGACGGTGGGGTCCACGATGGAAACGCTTGAACGCAACGAGTGGGCAGACGTTGCCCAACTAGTCGAGATCACGAGCGATGCTGTCATCATCTGCGAGCTCGACGGAACCATTCTGCATGTGAATAATCGCTTACTTGGTTTGATGTGCGAGGAACGCGCCGACGTCATCGGTGGAGATGTTAAAGACGTCCTGTACTCGTCCGCTTTTGAACGTGCGACGGAACATCGTCTGCCATTTGAAACTGATGGCTCCGAGAACGAACTGATGCTCAAGCTGAGTGACGGCTCCTTTATCCCCGTCTTGGTTCGTGCGGGCTCCGTAACGCCTCCACGCATCTTTGGGCGCCGCGCGCCACGTGTCCTGGTGGCGCTCCATAGCATCGAAGAACAGTATTCGCACGACCGCCAGCTCAAGCGTGCGCTTTCGGAGCTTAGAGTGGCGAACAAGCGCCTCTCTGGCACGCTCTCGGTCATTATGAGCACTGTGGGCTCCGATGAGTTACCCAGCCTACTTGATACCGTTTTGAACCAGCTTGTAGGAACGCTCGATGCTTCGGGTGCCGCTATCTATTTTTCTGAGAGCGGCGGTTTTAAACTTCGCGGTGTTTCCAAGGAGCTGTACGACAGCTACCTGCCTGAGTTTTTGCCGTATGGTGCTGGCATTCCGACGTATGTTCTTCGTGAGTCGCGTGCCTGTCGCTTGTCGATTCAACAGGACCTTGAGGGTGATAAGGCCGCCTCCGGTATGTTTATGGACTTGGACAATCGTTCTAAGCACCTGTTGCGCATGCAGGATATGCCTCCGTACCGCAGCGAGATCTGTCTTCCCGTTTTTTACGGTACGCAGATTCTTGGCGTGCTGGAAGTTGGTTGGAAACGCCCTCAGGCACCGCTCGCCTATGACGTTAATGTGCTCGAGGTCATTTGCGATTACCTGTCTATCCAGCTGGTCGGCATGGCATCGAGCCTTCGCTCCCGTCGCACGGCCGAGCTTGGCCGCTCGCTCAATGTCTTGCGTGATGAGTTGTTTACCTTTCTAGACGATTCCGCCGCGGCTACCCAGGCGGTATCGTCCGAGATCTGCAATATGCTTAACTGCCATTTTTGCCCTGTTGAGTATGACGCCAGTCTGGATTCCTACGTCATAGATTTTGAAGGCGGCAGTCGCGTTGCTTTGCCGGACGATCCCGAGAAGCTTTTCTTTTCCACGACGGCGCCAGCGGCACGTCTGGGGGCTGGCCCTGATGGCTTTGAGGCATCTGTTTTGGGCGGTACGAGTGCCGAGGACCTTAAGCACGTCCGTATAACTCGCGTTGACGAATCGATGCCTATGGGAGGCTGGCTTAGGGCGCATGGTCTGCCTTGTCAAGGTCTCTACGTCGACTCCGGCATCGAGGCGGGGCGCCCGCGCTCTGAGGGTGATGGCAAGCACAGTAACGACGCGATTGTTCCTGCTTCTGTTGCGAAGAGCCCGACGACGCGCGCGCTGCTGCTTCGTGATGGTAGCCAAGAGCCGATTGATGATCTTGAATATGACTACTTGGTGCACTTGGCGCATGACTTTGAACTGATCTACGAAGGCGAATCTCAAAAGCGCGAGGAGCGCCATATCGCTCAGACCCTTCAGATCGGCATGAGAAATTCCCTGGGGGATGTTCCGGGTATCGCAACCGATTCGGTGTACCTGTCGGCCACGAACTCGGCGTTGGTCGGCGGCGATTTCTATACGCTCATCCGTCTTCCCGACGACTGCGCCGTCATGATTTTGGGCGATGTGTCTGGCAAAGGCATTGAGGCTGCATCGATGTCCGCGCTCGTCAAGACGGCCCTGACGGCATATGCCTGGGAGGGCGCTGGACCGGCCCGCATGGCACGCTCCCTTAACAGCATGCTCATGGGCTTCTCGAGGGTCGAGACGTTCGTGACGGCCTTTATCGCCAAGATTGACCTTAAAGCCGGACGCGCAACGTATTGTTCGGCGGGCCATCCTCCGACCATGGTCATCAGGCCAGAGTCGATGCCGCTGGGTGGCGGCGAGGCCCGTGGGGGAGAGGTCGAGCTGCTTGGATGCCAATCGGGCGTAATCGGTGCCTTTGAGAGCATGGTGTACGAGACGGGAGTGTTTACGTTCGCTCCTGGCGACATGCTCTTCATGTATACGGATGGAACGATTGAGGCCCGCGACCGCACCGGAGCGTTCTTTGGCGAGCAGCGCCTTCGTGACCTTCTGCTCTCTGTCTCGGGTGAGGGCGTATCGGGAATCTGCGGCAAGGTCTTGGGCGAGCTTGACCGATTTACCGAATCGGCGCTGGACGATGACATTGCATTGGTGTCCCTTGAGTTTTTACGGGGTCGTTCATAGACGACGCTGGGCGGGCTGAATCCGTACGGTTGGGGAAACGAATGCATCGAGTGGGCTTTTTTGGGGAACCATGGTCGTATGAATGAGTGGAATGACATAGCGGTTTTGACGCCACCAGGCGATATCGACATCGCCACGGTGCCTGCGCTGCGTCGGCGGCTGGATGCTTTGATTGGCCGCGGCGTGCGTCGTGTCGTCATCAACTGTCAGGCTGTTAGCTTTATCGATTCGACGGGCTTGGCATTCCTGCTTACGCGCGCTCGTGAGCTCATGAGGCGAGAAGGCCTGCTTTCGCTCGTCAATGCATCAGGTGAAGTTGTTCGCTTTTTGGAGATTGCTCGTCTTGTCGATATCCTTCATGTCGCGGGGCCGGCACGGGAGTCTATTCCCGCCATTCCGGTGGGGGAGCTGCCTCGCTGGAGTAAGAGCGTCGAGGTCCGTCAGGGTATCGAGAATCTTCCATACTACCGGCATCGCATCGCCGAACTCCTTGAATCGCTTCCGTTGCGCCGTGACGAGCGCTACGATGTCGCATTGGCGTCGGGGGAGGCGCTGGGTAATGCCTATGACCATGCGGGTGGTATCGGGTGCGTCCTGACGGTTCAGGCCTATGGCGATCGCGTTGTGGTTGAGGTGCTTGATCGAGGTGTCGGCTATTCTATCGATGAAACGAGCGAACCGGTCGCATCTGAGGAGCGTGGCCGTGGCATCAAGCTTATGCGTATGCTCGTCGATAACGTGGAGGTTGCTCGTCGTACGGACGGCGCCGGCACGCGCGTGCAGATGGTGAAGCTGTTTAGCGGAGCGCTGGAATCGTGTGCCTAGCCAATCGCTTTAGCGCGTTTAGCTACTAAGAACATGCGGCAGACAAGTTTTTTGAAAAAAGTACTTGCGTCTTTTGGACAACTCGCGTAAATTAATAACCCGCAAGCGGACATGGCTCAGTTGGTAGAGCACAACCTTGCCAAGGTTGGGGTCGCGGGTTCGAGCCCCGTTGTCCGCTCCAAACGCAATAGCCCGGCTACTACGGTAGCCGGGCTTTTTTGTATCCATCGCATGGGCTCGAACCCGAGAGGGAGCGAGCGTTTTGGGTCGTGGCTGTGGCGTTGTTTGCTGTGAATGTCAGCTTTGGGCGTATCATCGTGGGCATCTCACAAAACCTCGTTGCAAGGGAGGCACGCCCCATGGTTACAGAAAAGTCTTCTTCGCGTTCATGGATGTCCGATGCCGCGATCTATCAGATCTACCCGCGCTCGTTTAAGGATTCGACTGGTTCGGGTCTGGGCGATATCGCGGGCATTACCCAGCAGATGGACTATCTTGAGCGGCTGGGTATCGAGGCCATCTGGCTGAGCCCGTTTTACCCATCGCCTCTTGTCGATGGTGGCTATGATGTGGCGGACTACTGCGATGTCGATCCACGTCTCGGCTCGCTTGACGACTTCGATGACATGATCGCTGCGGCTCACGCGTGCGGCATCAAGGTCATCGTCGACATCGTGCCCAACCATTCATCCAACCAGCACCCGTGGTTCAAAGCCGCTCTTGCCGCTGGCCCCGGATCGCCCGAGCGCGCTCGTTATATCTTCCGCGATGGTCGCGGCGAGCACGGCGAGTTGCCTCCCACCAATTGGAATGCCAACTTTGGCGGCCCCGCCTGGACGCGTGTCGCGGACGGTCAGTGGTATCTGCACATGTTTACGCCCGAGCAGCCGGACTTTGACTGGTCATGCCCCGAGGTTCACGCGTTCTTTTGCGACGTCCTGACGTTTTGGAGCGATCGAGGCGTCGATGGCTTTCGCATTGATGTGGCGCACGGTCTTGCCAAGGATCTCGACCGCGATGACCTCGACCGGTGGCATCTCGCCGAGGGCGATGACATGGTTGACGACGGCACCCATCCGCTGTGGGACCGCAACGAGGTCCACGAGATCTATCGCGAGTGGCGCCGCGTGTTCGACCGCTATAATCCGCCGCGCAGCGCCGTTGCCGAGGCGTGGGTGCTGCCCGAGCGCCAGTATCTCTACGCGCGCCCCAGCGAGCTTGGCCAGACATTCAACTTTGAGTTCGCCAAGGCCACTTGGACCTATGATGACATGCACACTGCAATCGAGAAGGGCTTGAAGGCAGCCGTCGAATCCGATTCCGCCTCGACCTGGGTACTCTCCAACCACGACGTGCCGCGCGTGGCGACGCGCTATGCCCTGCCGCAAATCAAGGCGACGCGCTACCACCAGATTGCGCTCGACTGGCTCTTACGCGACGGGTCGTCTTATGACGAGGACCGTGAACTCGGCGAGCGCCGCGCGCGGGCGGCCCTTTTGCTTGAGCTAGCGCTTCCGGGCTCGGCATACGTGTATCAGGGTGAGGAGCTCGGCCTTTTTGAGGTGGCTGACATCCCGTGGGCTGTACTCGAAGATCCCACTGCGACCAATACGCACGGACCGAAGCGCGAGAAGGGGCGCGACGGCTGTCGTGTGCCCCTGCCGTGGGTGGCGGCGGACGATCCCGCGCAGGGCGGATCGTTTGGGTTTTCGCCGGCGGACGCCGATGCGGCGCCCCATCTGCCGCAGCCTGCATGGTTTTCCGATTACGCCGCCGATAGGGAAGAAGCGGACCCGACATCGATGCTTGCGCTCTATCGTGACGCCCTCTGGCTGCGGCGCAAGCTGCGCGGGTGCGCCAACGATCTTGCGTGGCTCGATCTTGACGGGCGCACCGGCCTTGCGGATGGTGCCGAGGGCGCTGAGGGCGGCGTCATCGCCTATCGCCGCGACAACGGCTGGGCGTGTGTGACGAACTTCGGCGCAGCACCCGTTGGGCTGCCGGCGGGCAGAGTCCTGCTCACCTCATCACCGCTTGCAGACGGCAGGCTCGCGCAGGACAGCTCTGCCTGGATCATGCTCGCTGAGTTGTAGGGGCCTTTTGCGGCGAATTTGCGTTTGCCTACACCTTCCGTGGTGGCTGATGTCTTCGCGAGGTTCGCGAGGGCGTTGGAAAACTTTTCAAAAAAAGTTCTTGCATAGGATGCGGGCATCACGTAAGATTAATCCTCGTAAGCGGACATGGCTCAGTTGGTAGAGCACAACCTTGCCAAGGTTGGGGTCGCGGG
>URNM01000040.1 GCA_900549185.1 uncultured Collinsella sp.
TCTACACTCGACTAGTCGTCGGCAGCGTCAGATGTGTATAAGAGACAGGTCGTAGGTTTCAACAGCGGCTTCGGTCATGGTGCCCACGTCCTTTCCGTTTTGGGTGGCGACGGTATGGAGCCTAGGACGTGGGGCTTTCCCAGGGGCGCAGGGCGCTCTGGGCGGTCGGTAGTCGTCGGCAAACGGCGGGTCGAGTTTTCAACAGCCCTGCTCAACTGACCAAAACCTTGCCAAAAGCTTGACGGATGCTGTTGAAAAAAAGCGTCTCTCGACCGATGTCGAGAGACGCTTGTACGATGAGCGTTGGTGTGTGGCGACGCGAGCTAGTGTCCGACGATTAGAAGTCGGCGTTGCCCACGGTGCGCGGGTGCGGCAGGACGTCGCGGATGTTGCCCACGCCGGTCAGATACATGACCAAGCGCTCGAAGCCCAGACCGTAGCCGGCGTGCTTGCAGGAACCGTAGCGGCGCAGGTCAAGGTAGTACTTGTACTGCTCGGGATTCATACCCAGGTCCTTGATGCGGGCCTCGAGCAGATCCAGGCGCTCCTCGCGCTGGGAGCCGCCGATAATCTCGCCGATACCGGGAACCAGGCAGTCGGCGGCGGCGACGGTCTTGCCGTCTTCGTTCATGCGCATGTAGAACGCCTTGATCTCGGCCGGGTAGTCGGTCACGAAGGTCGGGCGCTTAAAGTGCTCCTCGGTCAGGAAGCGCTCGTGCTCGGTCTGCAGGTCGATGCCCCAGCTGACGGGGTAATCAAACTGGTGGCCAGCAGCGACTGCCTGCTCCAGGATCTCGACGGCCTCGGTGTAGGTAACGCGGGCAAAGTCGGAGTTGGCGACATGGTCCAGGCGCTCGAGCAGACCCTTGTCCACAAACTTGTTGAGCATGTTGAGCTCGTCGGGGCAGGTGGCCATAACGTCCTTAAGGACGTACTTGAGCATGGCCTCGGCGTTATCCATGTAGTCGTTAAGGTCGGCAAAGGCCATCTCGGGCTCGATCATCCAAAACTCGGCGGCGTGGCGCGTGGTGTTGGAGTTCTCGGCGCGGAAGGTGGGGCCAAAGGTGTACACGTCGCCAAAGGCCATGGCAAAGTTCTCGGCATTGAGCTGGCCGGACACGGTGAGGCTTGCATGCTTGCCAAAGAAGTCCTGACTCCAGTCGACCTCGCCAGACTCGGTGAGGGGCGGATTTTTGGGGTCGAGCGTGGTCACGCGGAACATCTCGCCGGCGCCTTCGCAGTCACTCGTGGTGATGATGGGGGTGTTGACGTAGACAAAACCCTGCTCCTGGAAGAAGCGGTGGATGGCGGCAGCCGCGACAGAGCGGATGCGGAACACGGCGCGGAACAGGTTGGTGCGCGGGCGCAGGTGCTGCTGGGTGCGCAGGAACTCGACGGTTGCGCGCTTCTTCTGCAGCGGGTAATCCGGGGCGCTCGTGCCCTCGACCTCGATGGAAGTGGCAGAAAGCTCGAAAGGCTGGGGTGCATCGGGGGTCAGTTTGACGGTGCCGGTGCAAATGAGTGCGGCCGAGACGTTTTGATGGGCGATCTCGTCGTAGTTGTCGAGTGCCTCGCGGTTCATGACGACCTGCAGGTCGCGGAAGCAGCTGCCGTCGTTGAGCGTAACAAAGCCAAAGTTCTTCATGTCGCGGACGGACTTGACCCAGCCGGCGACGGTGACGGTCTGGCCGCCGAGCGACTCGGCATCGGCATAGAGCTGCGCGATTTTGGTGCGGTTCACGTATCCTCCCATAACGGTTGAATGATAGTTATCCATACAGTTCGATATTCTAGCAGCTCGGCTCATTTGGGCTATACAGATAAGGCATTGGCGGGATGGTTTTTCAAACGAAAAGCGCCCGCGGCCAAATGGTCGCGGGCGCTTGACGAGGTGCCTTTTGGCTGTATGGCGCGGGGCCTGGCTACTTGGTCTTGGCTACCAGCAGCGGGTCGCCCAGCTTGACGAGCGGGTTGCCGCCGATAAGCGTTCCAGATTCGCCGACATGGTCGATGCTCTTAAGACGATCGAGCTCGGAGACGATGACGGTCACGATGTCCTCGTGACCAGCGGCCTTAATGGCCTCGCGGTCGAAGCTGATGAGCGGCTGGCCTGCCTTGACCACATCGCCCATCTCGACAAAGCGGGCAAAACCCTTGCCGTTCATTTCCACGGTGCCCAGGCCAACATGGATGAACACGCGCAGGCCGTCCTCGGTGATCATGCCGATGGAGTGGTTGGTGACAGTGGTGGCACCGATGCGGCCGTTGGCGGGCGCATAGATGGTGCCGGTAATGGGCTCGATGCCATAGCCCTGGCCAAGCATGCCCGAGGCGATCGTCTCGTCGGGAACCTCGTTCAGGTTGACGAGCACGCCGTTGACGGGGGCATAGATGACGCCTTCGCGGGTAGCGAAGCTTGCTGCGGGCGGAACGGACGCCTCGCCGGTCGAGGTGAAGGTGGACTTAAGCGAATCGAGCAGACCCATAGTTGCCTCCAACTTAAATAGGCGCATATCGCGCGTTTGGTTTGCCGGAAACGTTTCACATGTGTTTCGCGGCTTGGTCAACGCCCCTATTCTACGCTGCTCAACGATACCTCTGAACTGGGATTATGTGATATATCAGTTGAAGGGAAACTTATTGCCGGAGTGTTTCTGCGCCACGGGTTCAAGTGGGGTACGCTTGAAGGCGAAAAACAAGGGCGCATAATTTGCGCGAAGGGAGCACATATGATTGTCGAGAACCATGCGCTGTGGGGCGAGGAGCCGACCGAGGATTATCCGGCGACGTTTACGTATTTGGGTGCCGAGCCGTTGCCCGATAAACCGAATGGCCGCCGCCCCGCTGTGATTATCTGTGGCGGAGGTGCGTTTACGCATATCGCTCCGCATGAGCAGGATCCTGTGGCGTTTGCGTTTTTGGATCACGGTTACCAGGCCTTTGTGCTCAACTATGTCACGAGTTCTACGGGTGACGTGAGCTTTCCGCACCCCCAGGCAGATCTTGCCAAGATGGTCGCCACGGTGCGCGCCAACGCCGACGAGTGGCATGTCGATCCTAAGCGCGTGTGCGTCGTGGGCTTTTCTGCTGGCGGCATGATTTGCGCCTCGCTGGCAACACAGTGGAAGACCGGCCCCTTTGCGGCACTTGCCGGGGCGCGTCCGGACGACATTCGTCCCGATGCCGTGGTGCTGGGCTATCCATTGCTCGACTTTGCCTATGTGCGCGACATGCAGACGCGCGATCCGCGCATTGACTTGCGTGTGCCCAAGACGGGCGGCAAGACGGGGCGCGATTTGCTCAACGACTACCTGTCGATGGTGACGGGCGGCGAGGCAACTGACGAGCATCTGGCCGACATCTGCCCCACCACGCATGTTTCGCGTCAGATGCCACCGACCTTTGTGTGGGGCGTGTCCGACGACAAGACGGCGCCGATCGCGCAGGTCTACCCGTTTGCGCAGCGCATGGCCGAGGAGGGCGTTGCATGCGAGATGCACGTCTTCGACCAGGGTGGTCACGGCCTTTCGCTCGGCAACGCCAACACCGCGGTCGACAACGAGGACAAACAGGTGGCAGTCCGCCCTTGGATCCACCTGGCTTTCCGCTTTCTGGAGCGCCACGGGTTTTAGTTACGGCGTTTTACCAAACGCCGTAACCACTTGCCGCTCTAGCGGGCTTTCGCTGTCGGTTCCAAGACATCGGCATCGCTCTAGCTCTCAAGGGCTTGGTGCAAAGTAATCCGTCCCCCTTGCACCGATCTGTTGATTGAACGTCGCTGTGTGTTCGCGCTATCATGCATGGTTACAATTGGTTAGCCATGGCAAACGGTTAGCCAAGATAAACAAAATGCAACGCCCTGTGGGCGCCGGGGGAGGAACACGGACGTGAAGCTCGATACACTCGAGATTGGAAAGGACGCCGTTGTCGCATCGGTGGCATCGGACGACCAGGCACTCCGACAGCATATTTTGGACATGGGTCTAACGCCGGGCACCGAGGTCACCATGATGAAGTACGCCCCCATGGGCGACCCGCTCGAGATCCGTCTGCGTGGCTACGAGTTGACACTGCGCAAGGACGATGCCGCTCGCATCGAGCTCGTGGGTATTCACGACACCGATACGGGTCCGCGCGCTAACGCCGCAATCGGCACGACGGAGCATCCGGCCCTGGGCGAGGGGACGTATTCGCCCCGTGCGGCAAAGACGGCCGTGCCCGAGGGCGCGCCGCTGCACTTTGCCCTCGCCGGCAACCAAAACTGCGGCAAGACCACGTTATTCAACCAGCTGACGGGCTCCAACCAGCACGTCGGTAACTTTCCCGGCGTGACGGTCGACCGCAAAGATGGCACCATCCGTAACCATCCCGAGGCGAGCGTTACCGACCTGCCTGGCATTTACTCCCTGTCGCCGTACACAGGCGAGGAGGTCGTGAGCCGTCAGTTCATCCTCGACGAGCGTCCGGACGCCATCATCGACATCATTGACGCTACCAACATCGAGCGTAATCTGTACCTGACACTGCAGCTCATGGAGCTCGACCGTCCTATGGTCATCGCGCTCAACATGATGGACGAGGTGACCGCCAACGGCGGCGCCGTGGACGTCAACCTGCTCGAGAGTCTGTTGGGCGTGCCCGTTGTTCCCATTAGTGCTGCCCGCAACGAGGGTATCGGCGAGTTGGTGGATCATGCCTTGCACGTGGCGCGGTTCCGCGAGCGCCCCGGTCGCCTGGACTTTTGCGCGCCCGACGGTCCGGACGGCGGTGCGCTGCATCGCTGCATCCACGGTATTGCTAACCTGATCGAGGACCATGCCGTGACGGCGCACATCCCGGTGCGCTTTGCGGCGACCAAGCTGGTCGAGGGCGATGAGCTGGTAACCGAGGCGCTTCACCTGGATCGCAACGAGCTTGACGCCATCGAGCACATCATTACCCAGATGGAGGGCGAGGCCGGCACCGACCGCCTGTCCGCGCTGGCCGACATGCGCTTTAGCTTTATCGGCGACGTGTGCGGGCGCTGTGTCGTCAAGCCGCACGAGAGCCGCGAGCACGTGCGCTCCGTCAAGATCGACCGCATTCTGACGGGTCGCTATACGGCCATCCCGGCGTTTCTGCTGATCATGGGCCTCGTCTTTTGGCTGACGTTTGGCGTGATCGGCGCGGCGTTGCAGGGACTTATGGAGGACGGCATCGCTGCCATCATCGCTTCGGCCGATGCAGGCCTCAAGGCGTTCGGCACCAACGACGTGGTGCGCTCGCTGGCTGTCGACGGCGTGCTTACGGGCGTGGGCAGTGTGCTGACCTTCCTGCCGATTATCGTCGTGCTCTTCTTGTTCCTCTCCATTCTGGAAGACTCCGGCTACATGGCACGCGTAGCCTTTGTCATGGATAAGGTGTTGCGTCGCTTTGGCCTGTCGGGCCGCAGCTTCGTGCCCATGCTCGTCGGTTTTGGCTGCACCGTGCCGGCTATCATGTCGACCCGTACGCTCCCATCCGAGCACGACCGCAAGATGACGGTCATGCTCACGCCGTTTATGAGCTGCTCAGCCAAGTTGCCGGTTTACGGCTTGCTGTGCGGGGCGTTTTTCCCGCAGGCGACGGTTCCCGCCATGGTCTCACTCTATCTGATCGGTATCGTGGTCGGCTGCATCGCGGCTTTGGTGCTCAACCGCACGGCATTTAAGGGCGACCCGGTGCCGTTTATCATGGAGCTCCCCAATTACCGCCTGCCGAGCGTCAAGACGACGGTGATGCTGGCATGGGATAAGGCCAAGGACTTCATCACCAAGGCTTTTACCATTATCTTTGCCGCGACCGTGGTCATCTGGTTCCTTCAGACGTTCGACATCCGCTTTAACGTGGTCGCCGACCAGTCGCAAAGCCTGCTTGCCGGTCTGGGTAGCATCATCGCGCCGGTGTTGGCCCCGCTCGGCTTTGGCGACTGGCGCGCCTCGACGGCGCTCGTCACGGGGCTCATTGCCAAGGAGAGCGTCATCTCGACGCTCACGGTGCTTTTGGGCGCAACGTCGCCCGCGGCGCTGTCGACCATGTTTTCGCCGTTTACCGCCTACGTGTTCTTGGTCTTTACGTTGCTGTACCCGCCCTGCGTGGCTGCCATCGGCGCCGTCAAGAGCGAGTTGGGCGCGCGCTATGCCGTGGCCGTATTCGCGTTTCAGGTCGCCGTTGCCTGGATCGTGGCGTTTGTCGTGCATTCGGCGGGCATATTGCTGGGGTTGGCTTAGTTATGAATTGACGGCGCAACCTCTGTGTATCGAATTGTTTTCGGCCCCGCATCTGTACTGACGGATGCGGGGCCGTTGCTATATAATCGCCTCCGCTCAAAACGATTGGAGACGTTATATATGACTCAGACAAGGCAAGACGGCATCACGCTCAGGCAGTGGCTCCCACTCGTCGGTCTCACCTGCTGTGCGTTCGTGTTCAACACGTCGGAGTTTATGCCCATCGGCCTTTTGACTGATATCGCCGCGTCGTTCTCGCTCACCGAGGCCCAGGCGGGCATCATGATCTCGGTCTATGCCTGGGGCGTCATGCTGCTGTCGCTGCCGCTCATGGTGTTCGCCTCGCGCTTTGAGTTCAAGCGGATGCTGCTGGGCGTGCTGGCCGTGTTCTCGCTCGGTCAGTTCCTGTCCGCTGTGGCGCCGACCTATCCCATCCTGGTCTGCGCGCGCCTGGTGGTCGCTTGCGCACATGCCGTGTTCTGGTCAGTCGCCTCGATCATGGCTTCGCGCCTGGTCGACACTCGCCACGGCGCGCTCGCCATCAGCATGATCGCTACGGGCTCGTCCATCGCGCAGATCTTTGGCCTGCCGCTCGGTCGCGCCATTGGCTTGGCCGTGGGCTGGCGCATGACGTTTGCCGTGGTCGGGGGCCTCTCAGCCATCGCGGTCGTCTACCAGGCAGCGGTGTTCCCGGCCATGCCGGCGGGTGAGCGCTTTACTGTCAAACAGCTGCCCGAGCTGCTCAAGAACCCGCTCCTCATCGCGCTCTACGCAGTCACGGTCTTCATGGCGACCGGCTATTACGCAAGCTACAGCTATATCGAGCCCTTCCTGGCACAGGTCGCGCACGTCGATGCGGGCGCCATTACCATGACGCTGACGGCGTTTGGCTGCTCTGGTTTGCTCGGAAGCTGGCTGTTTGGCCGCCTGTTCGATGGGCATCGCTTCCCGTTCTTGGCTATCACGCTCTCCGGCGTGCCGGTGGCCCTGCTGCTCATGGGGCCGGCCGCATCGTCGCTCGTGACAGTGCTTGCCGTCTGCGCACTGTGGGGTTGCTGCGCCACGGCCTTTAACGTGGCGTTTCAGGCCGAGCTCATCAAGCACACGCCGGCAGATTCGTCGGCCGTCGCCATGTCGATCTTCTCGGGCCTGTTCAACCTCGGTATCGGCACGGGTACCGCGATCGGCGGAGCCGTGGTTTCGGGTCCCGGTATCGCCTGGATCGGCTTTGTGGGCGGGGCGATTGCCGTCGTGGGCGTTATCCTCGCCATCACGGTGATGTTCCCAGCCATCCGCCGCGCCAAGCCCGTCGCCTAATCACGTCCCCTCATCAGTTGCGGTGGAATAGTTCCTGTTTAAGGCTTCTGAAGGCCCAGACAGGAACTATTCCACCGCAACTTATTTTGGGGAAGAGGATACAAGCCGGGCATACAATGGATGTCGTTGTGTTGAGCTTACCGGGAGGTTGCTATGTGGGCATACGAGACGGCGTTCTATCAGATCTATCCGCTGGGCTTTTGCGGAGCTCCGCGCGAAAACGCCGCCCCCGTTGCCGAGGATGAGCTCGCCCAAGCTGCCGGCACTGCACCCAACCCCGATGCCCCCATCATGAAAATCGCCCAATGGGCCGATTACCTGCAGGAACTCGGCATTGGCGCTGTGCTCATCAACCCGCCGCTCGAATCCGACAGCCATGGCTACGACACGCGCAGTCTGCGCCATATCGACCGTCGCCTGGGTGGGGATGCCGATTTTGCTGCCGTATGCGAGACACTGCACGCCCATGGCATCCGCGTGGTGCTCGATGCTGTCTTCAACCACGTCGGTCGCGGCTTTTGGGCCTTCCGCGATGTGCAGGAGCGCAAGTGGGATTCGCCCTACAAGGACTGGTTCCACATCAGCTTCGACGGCGACTCGTGCTACGGCGACGGCTTTTGGTACGAGGGCTGGGAGGGCCATTTTGAGCTTGTGAAGCTCAACCTGCAAAACCCCGCCGTGGTCGATTATCTGCTTGAGTCCGTGCGTCGCTGGGTCGAGGTCTTTGGCATCGACGGCCTGCGCTTGGACGTCGCCTATATGCTCGATCGCGATTTTATGCGCCGCCTGCACGCCTTTACCCGTGAGCTCAAGCCCGACTTTGTGCTGATTGGCGAGACGCTCCACGGCGACTACAATCAGATCGTCAACGACGAGATGCTCGACTCCTGCACCAACTACGAGTGCTACAAGGGCCTGTACTCCAGCTTTAACTCGGTCAACATGTTTGAGATCGCCCATTCGCTGCACCGTCAGTTTGGCGGCGACCCGTGGTGCATTTACCGCGGCAAACACCTGCTGTCGTTTGTCGACAACCACGACGTGCCGCGCCTGGCGAGCATCCTGACGGACAAGTCCTGCCTGCGCCCCGCCTATGGCATGCTCTTTGGCATGCCGGGCATCCCATGCGTCTACTATGGCAGCGAGTGGGGGATTGCCGGCGAAAAGGGCGGCCCCGATGGCGATTGGGCGCTGCGCCCTGCGCTCGATGAGCCTGCGCCCAACGAGCTGACGGCGTTCATCACGCAGCTTGCGCACCTGCGCTCGGCCGACGATGCGGCGGCCCGTGCCCTCAACTACGGTGCCTATCGCAACGTGGTGATCCAGAACAAGCAGCTGCTGTTCGAGCGCGCCTGCGACGATGCGACGGTGCTCGTGGCGGTCAATGCCGTGAACGAGCCCTACACCTTTGGAGCTGGCGAACTCAGCGGCTCCTTCGTCGACCTGCTTGCCGACGATGCGCCCATGGTCGAGCTGACAGGCTCCCTTGAACTTGCGCCCTACGAGGTGCGCTATCTGTTGAGGGCCTAGGCCATGGCGGCGTCCGACGAAGGCTATCAACATATTGAGCATGGGTTTGAGCCCGTGTTTGACGAGCGCTCGCGCGTTTTGGTGTTGGGGTCGTTTCCCTCGGTGCTCTCGCGTGCCAATGCCTTCTACTATGGCAATCCGCAGAACCGCTTTTGGCGCGTGATGGCCGCGTGCCTCGGTGTGCCCGTGCCGCCCAACGAGGGCAATCCTTTGGCAAGTGGTGAGCCCGCGACGCTCGATGCCTCGATTGCCGCCAAGCGCTCCATGCTGCTCAACGGCGGTGTGGCCCTTTGGGACGTGATCGAGGGCTGTGACATCAAGGGCTCAAGCGACGCCAGCATCAAAAACGTCGTTCCGGCGCATGTCGAGCGCATTACCGGCGCAGCTCCCATTGAGCAGGTGATATGCAACGGTGGTACAGCTGGTCGGCTCTTTAAGCGCTATCTACAAGAACGCACGGGGCTGTCGGCCATCGTTCTGCCGTCGACTAGTCCCGCCAATGCGGCATGGCGCCTGGAACGCCTTGTCGAGCGCTGGCGCGAGGCCGTTGACTGGGGCGCTCTGTAATTTAGATATCTGATTGGGCGCGGGTGCTGAGGCGTTTCATGATGGCATGCCAGATCGGTGCGGGCAGCGCGGGCTTGACGCGCACCATGCCGTCGGCATCGACGCTACCGGCATTGCCACCGCCAAGCAGCTGCGCATGTTCAATGGAGCAGCCCATGCGCACAGCGCCCACAAGCTTATCTATCGCTTCCGAAAATGGCCGACGCAAGAGGCCCATACGCGGGGAGTGGCGAAGCGCTGCGATGCCGCTGCCGGCACGGATGACAACGCCGTCGCACCATGGCAGGTCACGTAGAATACATGCCCGGTATAGGCGGTCGAGGGCTTCGTCCGCCTGCTTGGTGTTTTTGGACAGGGCCTGAACGACGACATAGACGCGCGCGTCTGTATTCTTAAAGCGATCGAGTATCTCCTCGACAGCGATCATAGCCTCATCATCACATGCATCATCAACAGCGAGCACCATGCCATCGACTGCACCGGCATCATCCGCCTCCAAATCGATCGGGCGGGGGAGCGCCGTGCCAGAAAGCTGAGCATAGGCGGCGATGGCATCCTGCAGGTCCCAGAGCAAAAACTCAAGATCGGCGCTATTGGGAATGCTGATATACGCAATGGTTTGCAACGTTTTTGGTACATCGCCGCGTGTGGTCGTCTCCATGCCGCCTCCTTTCCGGTTGGTTTCCGTTTAGGTTACACCGTCTGGTGGCGCTCCGCCGCGCTATCCTAGTGCAACCCTTACGAAAGGAACGCCATGCGTCTGCCCATGAATACCTCGCTTGCCACGCTCAAGCCCTCCGGCATCCGCCGGATCAACGCACTCGCCGCGCAGCATCCGGGATGCATCGCGCTCGCGCTCGGCGAGCCCGATTTTCCCACGCCCGATGTGATTAGCGCCGAGGTGACGGCCTCGCTCGACCGCGGCGACACGCACTATCCGCCCAACAACGGCCGTCCCGCCCTGCGCGAGGCACTGTCCAAATATATGGGTGACGCGGGCCTGGCATTTTCCGCCGATGAGGTCATCCTGACCGACGGCGCGACCGAGGCCCTGTCGGCTACGTTTATGGCCATGCTCAACCCCGGCGACGAGGTCATCATCCCCACGCCGGCCTTTGGCCTGTACGAGAGCATCGTCGTGGCCAACCACGCCCAGGCGGTCTTTTTGGATACGGAGCCTGCGCAATTCCAGATTGACGAGGACGCGCTACGTGCTTGCGTGACGCCGGCGACCAAGGCCATCGTCATCTGCACGCCTAACAATCCTACGGGCTGCATCCTCAACGCAGCATCGCTCGACGCCGTGGCGCGCGTGGCGGAGCAGGCGGGCATCTACGTGGTCTGCGACGACGTATACAACCGCCTAGTCTATGTGGATGGCTACGAGCGCTTTGCCGAGCGCCACTCGGAGCTACGCGAGCAGACAGTGGTTATCGAGAGCTTCTCCAAACCCTGGGCCATGACCGGCTGGCGCTTGGGTTGGCTCGCGGCCGCAGCCCCCGTCATCGCCGAGATCGCAAAGGCCCACCAATACTTAGTATCGAGCGCCGTCTCATTCGAAATGGACGCCGCAGCCCGAGCCCTCACCGTCGACCCCACCCCCATGCTCGAAGTCTACCGAGCCCGCCGCAAACGCGTGCTCGCAGCCTTAAACGCTATGGGCCTCGACGCAGTAGAGCCCGCAGGAGCCTTCTACGCTTTCCCGAGCATCAAAAAATTCGACCTAACCAGCGAAGACTTCTGCATCAAAGCCATCAAAGAGGCAAACGTAGCCCTAGTTCCGGGCGACTGTTTCGGAACCGAAGGCCACATCCGCCTCAGCTACTGCGTCTCCGACAAAGATCTAGACGAAGGCCTCCGCCGCCTATCCACATTCGTCTCAACCCTATAGCCATCAGGGACGCAACACATCAGCCCACCGACATAAGGATTATGCGTGGGGGCGTCGCTCAACGGAAAACCGGGCTGCCCCAAAGTCGCCGCAGGCCGCGCCGCCGAAGGCCAGGCGCAAGGTTTTCGTAGATTCCGCACGAGCCGAAGAGCACTTAATGTGCTCTTCGTGCGAGCCAGGACTTGACCGAGCGAAAACCTTGCGCCCGGCCTTCGGCGGCGCGGCCGGAATGGTGGAATTGTGTGCAGCCCGGATTTCCGTTGACCGACGCCGGGGTCCCCGCCATAATACTTTCGGTTTACGCACGAATCCGCTGCCAGAGACAGCCGGCGCAAACGGGCATCGCCCGCAAGCTTAATGGGATATCCCGCCAGCCGAGGTGGTCGAGTAGATATGTCTTCTCGCCCCCGTCGCTCATGCAGCGCGGGGGCTTTCTTTTTGGACATGCCCCCGTCACGTCCTTGTGGCGGACCGTGCCCGGAAAGAATTCGAGGAGGTGTAATTCATGCCCCAGCAGTACAAAATCGACAAGGTTGCAGAGATCGAGTCCCGTATCGCCGAGAACGCCGGTCTGTTCGTCGTCAACTACAACGGTCTGACGGTTAAGCAGGCTCAGGAGCTGCGTCATCAGCTTCGCGAGTGCGGCGCCGAGATGAAGGTCTACAAGAACAACCTGGTCAAGATCGCTCTCAAGAACCAGGAGCAGCCCGAGCTCGACGAGATCCTCGCCGGCCCCGTCGCTTATGTGTTCTACGAGACCGAGCCGGTCGAGGCCGCTAAGGCCCTTAAGGACTTCTCCGCTAAGTCCAAGGGCGTCCTTGAGATCAAGGGCGGTATCTCCGACGGCAAGGCTGTTTCCGCTGATGATGTTAAGGCTATCGCCGAGCTGCCCACCAAGGATCAGCTTCTCGGCCAGATCGCCGGTCTCATCTCCGGTTTCGCTCGCGACATCGCTGTCTGCGTCAACGGCGTTTCCTCTGGTCTCGCTCGTTCGATCCAGCAGGTCTCCGAGCAGAAGGCAGCCTAGTCGCTGTTTTCACCCGCGGCGGCAACGCCGCATCCCTGGCGCATTCGCGCCGTGTTTTAACTGATCTCCGTGCACATGCACGGAAACCGAAAGGACTTAGAAATGGCTAAGCTTACCACCGATGAGATCATCGATGCTCTTAAGGAAATGACCCTTCTCGAGGCTTCCGAGCTCGTCAAGGCTATCGAGGACACCTTCGGCGTTTCCGCCGCTGCTCCTGCCGCCGTTGTCGCCGCTCCCGCTGCTGGCGCTGCTGAGGCCGAGGAGAAGACCGAGTTTGACGTCGTGCTCGAGGGCTTCGGCGACAACAAGATCCAGGTCATCAAGGCCGTCCGTGAGCTCACCAGCCTTGGCCTGAAGGAGGCCAAGGAGGTCGTCGAGGGCGCTCCCAAGGCTGTTCTCGAGGGTGCCAAGAAGGAGGACGCCGAGGCTGCCAAGGAGAAGCTCGAGGCTGCTGGCGCTGCTGTCACCCTCAAGTAATCAGGCTTTCTCGCCAGATTTCTTTGCAGACGGGGTTCGCATTGCGGACCCCGTCTTTTATTTTGCTCTGGAACGCTGCGAATCTGCACGATTCCTTGTTCGTCTTACACGCAAGCTGGTGGCCTGATGGCTGGAGCAAACCCATCATTCCTGCAATAATTTGCGTTGACCTGCTGAAGAATCGCATTTGCCTGCGGCGATGCCGGCTCCCGGCGTTAACATACGATGAATCGCAATTTGGTCTGCGGCGCTTGCGCTGCACGCACAGGGCGCATTTGCGCCTGCGAAAGGATCCTTGAATAATATGAAGGCAATCATCCCCGCCGCCGGTCTTGGCACGCGTTTTCTGCCGGGCACCAAGTGCACGCCCAAAGAGATGCTGCCGGTGCTCGACAAGCCCGTCATCCAGTATGTCGTTGAGGAGGCGCTTGCTCCCGAAGAGGTCGACGACGCCATCATCGTCACCTCTCCCGGCAAGCCCGAGCTGCTGAGCTACTTCCAGCCCGACCGTTCGCTCGAGAACCTGCTTCGCGAGCGCGGCAAGGACGCCTACGCCGATGCCGTTGCCCATGCGGGCGGTATGCCGGTCGACTTCCGCTATCAATATGAGCCCAAGGGCCTGGGCCACGCTATCCGTTCGGCTGCCGATGCCGTGGCGGGAGAGAACTTCCTGGTTCTTCTGGGCGACTACGTCGTTCCCAACCGCGACATCTGCGATAAGATGCTTGCCGTCTCCAAGGAGCACGGCGGTGCTTCTGTTATCGCCGTTGCCGCGTGCGCTCCCGAGGAAGTCAGCCGCTACGGCGTGATTGCCGGCGAGCGCGTGGGCTCGCTTGACGGTGCCGATGACGCTGCCGATGACGAGCCCGGCTCGGTGTGGCGTGTTTCCGGCCTGGTCGAGAAGCCCTCTGCCGAGGAGGCTCCCTCCCTGTCTCTTATACACATCTCCGAGCCCACGAGACACTGAGCGATCTCGTA
>URNM01000041.1 GCA_900549185.1 uncultured Collinsella sp.
GGCTTGCAGCGACGGACCTCAGGACACTCTTACACCACGTCTGCGCGCGCCACCTATCCATTATCGTTAGGAAGCCAATTTTATTGAACCTATGGGGAATAACGTTGTCTTGCTTTTGGACAATTGGGGATTTCCGGCACTCATTACAAGGAAATTTGCTGCTACTAAATTGGTGACAGTACTCATATTTGGCATTTTTTGACCACAGGGGTCCCGAGGGGGTCTCGAGGGGCCGCGGTTTCGCCCTTTTTGCGCCGAAGCGATACACTGTTGCCGTTTGATTTCTTCGCTCAAGGAGGATGCGCATGCCGTGCACAACGATTTTGGTTGGTAAGAACGCGAGCTACGACGGGTCGACGCTTGTCGCCCGCAATGAGGACTCGTCCAACGGGGTGTTTGAGCCCAAGCGCATGCGCGTGGTACATCCCGACGAGCAGCCGCGCGTCTACACGAGCGTCCTGAGTCACCTGACCGTTGAGCTGCCCGACAATCCCATGCGCTACACGAGCGTCCCCGACGTCGTTCCCGGTCACGGCATTTGGGCCGAGGCCGGTTTCAACGAGCTCAATGTTGGCATGTCCGCAACCGAGACACTCACCACCAACGAGCGCGTCCGCGGCGCCGATCCGCTCGTGGACTACGTGCCCGCCAAGGGCAACGAGGGCGAGGACGGCTATGTTCCGGCACAGCCCGGCGGCTTGGGCGAGGAGGATATGGTGACCCTGGTGCTGCCGTACGCCAAGTCTGCCCGCGACGGCGTGCGCATCCTGGGCGAGCTGCTCGAGCGCTACGGCACCTATGAGAACAATGGCATTGCCTTTAGTGACGTTGACGAGATCTGGTGGCTCGAGACCATCGGCGGCCACCACTGGATCGCCAAGCGCGTGCCCGATGACGCCTATGTGACCATGCCCAACCAACTGGGTATCGACAGCTTTGACCTGGACGATGCCGAGGGCACCCAGGTCGACCACATGTGCTCTGCCGACCTGCGCTCCTGGATGGCCGAGTGGCATCTGGACCTGACGCTGGGCGTCGAGGGCGACGGTCCGGCGACGGTCTTCAACCCGCGCGAGGCCTTTGGCTCGCACAGCGACAGCGACCACGTCTACAACACGCCGCGCGCCTGGTATATGCAGCGCTGCCTCAACCCCAGCGATGTGTGGGACGGTCCCGACGCCGATTACACGCCCGAGAGCGACGACATCCCCTGGAGCCGCGTGCCCGAGCGCAAGGTGACCATCGAGGACATCAAGTACGTGCTCTCCAGCCACTACCAGGGCACGGAGTACGACTGCTACGGCAGCAAGGGTACGCCCGCCACGCGCGGCGCCTATCGTCCCATCGGTATCAACCGCAACAGCCAGCTCGCCGTGCTGCAGCTGCGCCCCTATGCGCAGCCGGCCTACCGCGCCGTGCAGTGGATGGCCTTTGGCTCCAACTCGTTTAACGCGCTGGTTCCGCTGTACGCCAACGTCGAGACCATGCCCGAGTATTATGCCGACACGCAGGCTCGCGTGACGTCCGAAAACTTCTACTGGGCCAACCGCCTGATCGGCGCGCTGGCCGACGTCCGCTTCCATGAGTGCGGCCGCGCTGTGGAGGACTACCAGGAGAAGGTCGGTGGCATGGGCCACAAGCAGATCCATGACGTCGATGCTGCCGTAGCCGCTCTGCCCGAGGCCGAGGTACCTGCCGAGCTTGCACGCGCCAATGAGGCCTTTGCCGAGCGTGTTCGCGTGGAGACCGATGCTCTACTGGGCAAGGTGCTCTACACCACGAGCTGCGCCATGAAGAACTCTTTCGCGATGAACGACAACGTGAGGTAGGGATTTCCCGTCGATTGAATAGCGCTAAAACGCTTTGTCGCTTTCGCTCAATCTTGGGTACAAGAACGCCAATGCAGTTGTTTGTGATTGGAGACAACCATGGTTATGAAACTCGATCAGCTTGTTAACGGCGCCATTAACGTGGGCTTTGGCGCTGCCGCCGTTGCTGTCGAAGGCGGCAAGAAGGTTCTCGACGACCTTAATACCAAGGGCGAGCAGGTGCGCAAGGACGCAGGCGCTCCCGATATCGCCCGCAGTGTGTCCGACATGTTCGAGCAGGCCGGTGGTACCATCTCCGATCTGACCGAGCGCTTGGGCATGCAGGGCGAGACCGCGGCCCAGCGCGTGCTCGACGAACTCATCCTTGCCCGCGTCCGCGTTATGACCGCGCCCGAGCGCACGGCCTTCCTGGCCCATGTGCGCGACATCGTCGATTCGGTCGAGGACAACGTGACCTCGGTGCCCGTCGAGTCCGTTGAGCCCGACGATGCGAAGGATACCGAAGAGGCCGAGTAGCAGCGCAGATGGCAGATTCCACCACCGATTACAACAATCTAGATCCCTTGGGTGACGAGGCGGCGGTTGTCGATGAGGTCGACGCCGCCGTCTCGGGCGCTCGCAAGAAGCCGCGCGCTGTCGATATGGTGCCCGAGGAGCCCGACGCGATGGCGCCGGACGAGGAATACCAGCTCACGCCGGCGGGTCGTCGCGAACGCATTGGGCAGATTGTTCGCCTGGTCAAAAAGTACCGCGTGTGGGATAACCTCACGCCGGTTCGTTTGCGCCGCCTGCTCGAGGAACTCGGCCCCATGTTCGTCAAGATGGGGCAGATTCTGGCTAACCGGTCCGAGATTCTGCCGCAACGCTTTTGCGACGAGCTGCGTCGTCTGCGCTCCGACGTGGAGCCGGTGCCGTACGAGGTCGTACTCAGTTGTCTGGAAGAAGAATACGGCCTGCGCCTGGGGGAGATGTTCGATGCGATCGACCCCAATCCGCTTGGTAGCGCATCGCTCGCGCAGGTGCACCGCGCTCGTCTGGTGACGGGCGAGGACGTGGCCGTCAAGGTGCAGCGCCCCGGTGCGCAGCAGGTTATGGCACAGGACATCGATATCATTCGCTCGGTGGTGCGTATCGTTTCCAAGTTCGTCAACACCGATCAATTCGTTGACCTGCACGGCGTAGTCGAGGAGCTGTGGACCTCGTTTCGCGAGGAGACCAACTTTTTGGCCGAGGCCAAAAACCTCAACGACTTCTACGAGTTCCATAAGAGCGTTCATGGCGTGACGTGCCCTAAATCCTATCTGGACCTGTGCACCGAGCACGTGGTGGTTATGGACTACGTCGACGGCATTTCGATCGCCGATCCTGAACGCTTGTTGGCCGAGGGCTATGACTTGGAAAAGATCGGTGCCGCAATCGTCGAGGATTACTCGACGCAGGTGCTCGATGACGGCTTTTTCCATGCCGACCCGCATGCGGGAAACATTATTCTCAAGGACGGCATCGTTTACTTTATCGACTTGGGCATGGTCGGACGCATGTCGAGTCACGATCGCGGTATCGTCAAGGACATGATTTTCGCCGTGGCCGAGGGTGACGTGCCCAAGCTCAAGGATTCGCTCATGCGCTTCGCCGTGACGCGTGGCGACTCGGCTGAGCTCGATCATTCGGCCTTTTTGTCCGATTTGGACTTTATCGTGGCTGACTTTGCGGGCCTTGACCTGAAGGATCTGGATATCGGCGAGTTTTTGACCTCGCTGTTAAACCTGGCGCGCAAAAACGACGTTGAGCTGCCGAGCGTGGTGACGATGTTCGCGCGCGGCATGGTGACGCTCGAGGGCCTGTTGACCGAGTACATGCCCAACGTCAACATGATTCAGATCATCCAGACGCATATCAAAAACGAAAAAAGCACTTATGCGCGCGTGCGTGATATGGGACGCGATCTTGCCGCGAGCAGCTATCGCGCGGCAAAAGGCTCGCTCGAGGCGGCCGAGTATCTGGGCTTGGCTTCGCGTATGCTCACGCGCGGCCAGCTTAAGGTAAACACGCAGATCATGAGCAGCGATAAGGCACTGCGACAGCTGGGCGGAATTATCGACCGCATGTCGATGGCAATTGTGATCGCCGGTCTGTTTATCGGTTCGTCGGTGGTGTACTACGCGCGCATCGAGCCGGTTGTGTTTGGTATCCCAGTCATTGGCTTTATGGGCTACGTGAGCGCGCTGGTGCTGGCGCTTATGCTGGGCCGCAATATCTGGCTCAACAGCCACGGCGGCAAGCGCTAGAGGCTGCGGCCGTCACCGCATTTTCCTATCGCAAACAATAGCTTTTACCTTGGGCTTCGCCTGCGTGCGAGGCCCTTTTGCGTGATACCATTTTGACGGTAATAATCGATGGCCTAGATGGTGGTGCGGAGACGCACGAATGCGCGGTTTTCCTGCGCGTTTGGGAGAATCGGGGTGCAAGTCCCCGGCTGTACCAGTAACCGTAATTCCTCTTGGCTCGGGATGTTCGCGTCGCAGATCGGACGGCGCGCCTGAGCCGTTAAGGTTAAGTCGGATCGCCTCCCATCTTGCACGTTGCCGCGGCGTATGCCGCCGGTGTGCATAGGGCTCTGGAGGGAAGGAGGACCCCGATGGGGGAACTCGAGCGCAACATGCGCGATGACGTGGGGCAGCCTCAAGGCAACGCTCCAAGTACAGACAATGGGGGACAATTGGATATGTTTGAGGACGAGCGCGATCGCGCCTCGTTGCATCGCCGTGGCGCGATTGCGCGCGGTGTAGCCAAGCGCGGCCTGGTGGCATTCCTGGCCTTCGCGATGGCCTTTGGCACCACACCGGCTCAGCTGTGGGCCGAGGGCGCCGAGGGCATTGCCGAGGCTGTGGCTCAGACTGCGACGCCGGACGAGGACGCAGCGCTTGCGGGCGGTACCGCTGAGCAGGGTGGCGCCGAGGTTTCGGATTCCGAGGGCGCGCCTGCAGCTAGTGCAGCCATAACAGAGGCAGCAACTGGCGACGAAGGCTCGGCGACGGGGGAGAGCCCTGCCACGAGCGAGCAGTCTTCGACGGCATCCGCTGGCCAAGCGGGATCTGCCGCCGCGGCTGCCGTCCAGACAGAGAACCCGACAGAAACCGGCGATGTCGCCAAGAAGCAAGTCGAGGTCTCGTTCTCGATTATTGGCACCGATGCTGACGGCAAGGCTCAGACCTGGGTGGCACCTACGCAGCTCAAGCTCGACGAGGGCGCGACGGCTGCGGATGCCTTCATTAAGCTGCAGGAGAAGACGGGCTTCAAGGCGAAGTACGAACCGAACACGGCATACGGTTTCTACCTCGAAAGCATCACATCCCCGAGCGATGGTCGCACGCTTGCCTACGATCCGACGACTTATGCCTTCTGGCAGCTGTTCGTCGACGGCGCGTCTTCCTCGGTTGGCGCGAGCAGCGTCAAGCTCACCCAGGGGCAGAAGATTGAGTTTGCCTATACGGCTGGTAGCTCGTCCCCTGTCGTTAAAGACCAGGTTGCCGCAAATGTGACCGTCATTGGTCGCGATGCCCAGGGCAAGACTCAGACTTGGGTCGATAATGCGCAGTATGTGGTGACGTCCGGTTCGAGCGCGCTTGGTCTTACGAAGGTCGCACTCGAGGCGAACGACATTGACGCCGTTGCTGCGGGCTCCTTCATTCTGAGCCTTAAGTACAACGGTGTTGAGCTGGGTACGCCCCAAGATTATTCGACCTATTGGCAGCTGTTCATCAACGGCAAGTCGAGTGACTATACGGCGGACAATGTCACCATCCATGCCGGCGATACCGTCACGTGGTTCTACGGTGGCTGGGGCGACCAGTTGCCGTCCGATTCTGTCCATGCTTCTGTTCAGGTTCTCGGTAAGGACAAGGACGGCAAGCAGCAGGTTTGGGCTTCGACGGGTCAGACGAGTCTCAAGGCAGGCTCCACTGCCAAGGATCTCCTTGAGCAGGTCGGCCTTACTCTCGATGCTGACGAATCGTCTTGGGGCTGGTTCCTCAACGGCATTTATTCGCCCTTCGATGGTAAGTCCTATTGTGGCTATGATGCTGCGACCAATAGCTATTGGCGCTTCTACGTAAATGGCAAGTTCGCCGACGTTGGCGCCGGTGCCTACAAGCTCCAGGAGGGTGACGCCGTCACCTTTATGTATGGTGCTGACGCCGATGCCCTTCCTGGCCAGGTTCTTGGGTCTGTCGATGTTATCGGTCCCGATGTCAACGGCAACAATGCTCGCTGGGGCTCGGCAAGCAACGTTTCTCTGCCCGAAGGCTCTACTGCTCAGAACCTTATTGAGACGGTTCTGAAGGCCAAGGGCGTTACGTACAACGGCTCCCAGAGTGGTGAGTACTGGTTCCTCAATTCCATCAACTCGCCATTCGAAGACGAGACGTACGGCTATGATGGTGCGACCAACAAATATTGGCACCTGTATATCAATGGAGAGCCCTCCTTACTCTGCGCTAATCAGATTACGCTCAAGAGCGGCGATAAGGTCACACTTGCCTATACCACCGACGATTCGGCCATGCCCGATCCCGACAAGATTGTCGTGGACCCGGGTGCGACGACTCCTGATTGGGATGCCGAGTGGGCCGGCTACGGCAACAGTGGCAACGGTTCGACCGTAACGGATGCCAAGACGCCTGCGCAGGCCGCCGGTCTTAAGTGGGCCTTCGATTGGAAGGCCGAGTCTGGTCAGCAGTATGCCAACTGCAGCGAGCCTGTCATTGCTAACGGCTTTGTGTACATCGCGACCGAGAACGAGCTCATTAAGATCGATTCGTCCACGGGCAAAAAGGTTGCCTCTGCGCCGCTTGCCTCCAAGGTGAGCTATACCTCTCGTCCGATCTATACCAATGGCCTTATCATCGTTCCGCTCAACGGCGGTGCGGTCCAGGCGATTACTGCAGACAAGCTGATCTGCAAGTGGCTGACGCCTGGTTTGACGGACTTGACGCAGAGCTCCTGCACCGTCGTTTCGGACGGCGAGTACGTCTATGTAGGCTCGGTCGATATTTCGTATGACGAGAATTACAATGCGACCTACGGCAACGGCTCCTTTGCGCGCATTAAGATTGCCACGGGCGAAGTTTCTTGGCAGAACATCGACCCTGCCGAGGGCTATTACTGGACTGGTGCGGCTTTGACGGATAAGTATGCCATCGTTCCTACGAGCGCGGGTACGCTTAAGTGCATTGATAAGACGACGGGCGATGTCGTTTCGACCATGAAGCTCGGCGCTGTCGCAAATGCCGATTGCATTGCCGATCCGTCCAATGGCTCGACCTTCTATCAGATGACGCACGACGGAAAGCTCCATGTGATTTCGCTTTCGGCGAAGGGCGTGCTGAGTGAACAGAAGACGGTTGATCTGGGCCTTACGAATAATCTGAGCGCCCCTGCTGTGTCTGGTGACAATCTGATTGTCGGCGGACAGACGGCTACTGGCTCTGCTCTGGTTCTCTATAACCTGAAGACGGGTAAGACCACGATGGTCGCTGCTGCCGACGGCAAGGCGCTGCCGGCTGGCCTCAACGGTATTGCTGCTACTCCGCTGGTGAGTGTTCAGGGCGGCAAGACCTATGTGTACTTCACCGTTAACAGCGCGGATAGCAAGGATTACGTCAACTACTCTGCTGGTGGTGGCGTGTATCGCTATACGCTCGGCGATGCAGAGGCGACGCAGATTTATGATGCGGCTGGCCATTACCAGTACTGTGACTCTCCGGTCATTGCCGATGCTTCTGGCAATCTCTACTACATTAATGATTCGGGCACGCTGTTTAAACTTGGAGCTGTCGAGTCTTGGACGGTTGCCTTTAACTCCAACGGCGGGTCTGCTTGCGACACTAAGTTTGTTGCTACGGCCGATGGCAAGCTGGTCAAGCCGGCCGATCCGACGCGCGATGGCTACACTTTCGGCGGTTGGTATACCGATGAGGCTTGCACGCAGGCGTATGACTTTAGCACGCCGGTGACGGCCGATCTGACGCTGTATGCCAAGTGGACCAAGAATGTCGTTAACCCTGGCGGTAATGGCGGCGCTGGTTCGAATGGCGGCGCTGTCGCCCCGGGTCATAAGCCGACGACCAAGACGACGGTGTCGACCAAGACCGAGACCAAGGACAACAAGTCCGACCAGAAGGACTCCGATAAGTCCGATAAGAAGGACGAGAAGAAGTCTGACAAGAAGGACAGCAAGTCCGACAAGAAGTCCGACAAGAAGTCCGATTCCAAGTCCGATACGGGTGCTGCTTCCACGACCGCTGCTAAGAAGTCCTCTAGTGCTGCCGAGCAGGAGGCTGGCACCAATCCGCTCGCCATCGTTGGCATCGCCGCCGGCGTGATTGGCCTCGCGCTCATCGCCGTCTTCGTGCTGACCAAGCGCGGCAAGGGTGACGGTAATGCCCGATAAGCCCAAGGAGACCAGCGGGCAACAGCCCGACTCCTCGTTTATCCAGCTCGATGATCCAAAGCAAAAGGGCGCCGCTTCGGCGGCGCCCGCCCCACGGCACAAAGCGCTCCTTGGCGTTCTGACTGCCGCGTGCACCATTCTGATCGTCGTCTCGCTGGGCTTTGTCCATCCCTCCGAGAGCGGCGCCTGGTCCGTTGATTGGATTTTTCAGTCCGTGACGGGGGAGAGCGTCGTTTCCAAGGATGACAATGGGTCTGGCTCGTCTACCGCTTCGGGCGAGGCCAGTTCCAAGGATTCCAAATCTTCGGATGCTGCAAAAGATGAGTCCAAGGGCTCGAACGACGCCAAGGATGATTCCGAGTCTTCGCACAAGGAATCGGACAAAAGCTCGGATAGCAAGAAGTCCGATGGTCAGGACAGCAAGAGGTCTGGCGATAAATCCGCTGCCCAAAATACGGGAGCCGGTGATACTTCCAATGTGTCTGGCGGTGCTTCTTCGGGCGGCGGTCAGTCGTCTGATGGAGCCTCATCCTCTAATGGCGGAAGCGCTTCCTCGGGCGGTCAGGGCGGCTCGCAGGAGTCCAACTACGTAACGGTGACGGTTTCGGTCACATCGAGTGCTGTGGGCAATCCTGTGTCCTCTGGTGGCACCTTTACCTTTAACGAAGGCGCTACCGTTTACGATGCCCTGTGCGCGCTGGGCCTTTCTGTCAACGCACACGGCTCGTCGTACGGCACGTATGTTTCCGCGATTGGTGGTTTGGCCGAGAAACAGTACGGCGGCACGAGCGGGTGGATGTACTCCGTCAACGGCACAACGCCCATGACGGCCTGTAGTAACTACGTTCTCTCAAACGGCGACAACGTAGTCTGGTATTACGTTACAGGCTAGAGGCCTCGACATAGCGCGCCAGACGGGCGGTTCGGACCAACATCCGAGCCGCCCGTTTTTCATGCGAATGGGACTGGATCGCCGGGTCTCTCGGCAAACAAAAAACCGGTTGGAACGGGAATTCCAACCGGTTATACATTCAAGCAAATAGTGAATCGACTACGACCGTGCGCCCTCGAGGAAGAAGCGGCGGCTGAAGTAGTTGTACCAGGTGACGAGGAACGTGGCGATGGCCTTCATGGCCTGGTAGCCGATGCTCAAAAACGTGACGCCCACAAACATGTACAGGTCGTTGAGGCCCAGGCCGATCACCGACAGGATGGTGAAGATCGTGAACTCGCGCTTGCGGCTCATGCCTTTGCGGTGGTCGAACACGTACTTCATGCTGAGCCAGTAGTTGACCACGACGGACGTGATAAACGAAACCGTGGTGCTCATCAAAAAGTCGAGGTGGAACAGCTCGACGAGCGCAATGAGCATGCCCCAGTCGATGCCAAAGGAGATAAGACCCACGACGGCAAACTTGAGGAACTGCTTGGTATGAGGTTGTGCCAGCGCCTTGCGCACGTAATCACATCCAATGCGTTGATGAATCGAGCAGAGGATACTTTAGAGCTTTTACAAGGGAAACGTAAGGTCTTTGCCAAGAACTATATGAACTCGCCAAATTTTCAAGAGCTAATCCGCAAACGTTGAAAATTTGCCCGTAAACGAGCGACACCCACGGACGATACTGCGCTGAGTGCGCGTCGTCCGTGGGCGCCGTAATGCTGCAGGGGTTTCGAGCTATTTTGTCTCGTCGCCCTCCAGGAAGATTTTTCGGGTCACAAAGTTGTAGACCATGACAAGCGCGGTGGCGCAGATCTTGGCGATATTGGCCTCGAGTCCCAGGCCGGCGTTGAGCGCCAGCACGATGCCGTCGTTGAGCACCAAACCGATCACGGACAGCACGACAAAGATGATGAACTCGCGGCGGCGGCTCATGCCTTCCTTGTGCGCAAACACGTACTTCATGCTTGCGAGGTAGTTAAAGATGAGTGAGATGATAAAGCCGCTGGTGTTGGCGATTAGGATGTTGAGGCCCAGACCGTAGTGGAGCAGATTCATAATGCCAAAGTCGATAACCGTGGCAATGACACCGACGACGCCAAATTTCATGATCTGCGCAAGGAGCTTTTGCATGGTACCTGCCTTAAGCTGGCGCCGAAGCGCCGCGGGGATGACAAACTCAGCAAGTTTAGCCAATCCCCGCGGGTGGTGCTAGGCGCGCTCCTCGATAGCACCGTTTCTATATGCATCGAGCAGCTGACGCAGGTCTTGGATTTGGCTGCGGATCTTGGCGCCAGTATCGGTGTCGCTCACCATGCGGCGACGGTCCGCTTGGTCAAAACGGTTGGTCTCGCTTTCGATGTCCACGTTGCGCGTGAGTGCCTCGGCAACCGTCGTAAAGGCCCGGTGCGACTTGAGGCGGCAGCCGCGCGAGCTCGAGATGAGCGTATAGCCGGCGATGCCCGTCTTGGGATGGTAAGCGCGGCAGAAGCCGCCATCGATGACCAGCAGCTTGCCCTCGGCGCGGATGGGCTGCTCGCCCTTGGTGGTTTTAACGGGCGTGTGGCCGTTGATGATGTGGCCGGTCGGCGAGCATGCCATGGGCGCGACGCCAAACTCGCGCATGATATCATCGCAGACCGAGGGCGACTTGGTAAGCGTAAAGTACGGGTCCATCGGCTCGACCCAGGTGCTCTTATCGGCGATATAGGCGCGCTCAAAGGTACGCACCAGGCGTCCGCTGGCGGGTGAATTGAAGCCAATCCACAGGTACCACATCCAGTCGAGGGCATCGCGGTCGCCCACGCGCCACGCGCGGCGGGCGATGTGGTCGCAAAAATCGAGATAATCGCGGCCAGCGTGCCAGGTGCCCAGGCAGTTCATGCTGCTAAAGGTGCCGTCTTCGTTGAGCGGAACGCAGCCGTGGAAGAGCAGGTTGCCGTTGGCGACCTTGTACATCGAGCCGTGGGTGTAGAGGAAATCGATATGGCGATGCAGGTGATCGGCGGTGACAAACTCGGACACGAGCTTGTCGATGATGTGCTGCTCCTGAGACGTGAGCGTGTAGGGGTCCGCCGGGTCGACGGTGGGGAAGTCGTTGGTCGTGAGCGGCCACACGCTGCCGTCGGCGAGCGTGACCGTGCCGGTGTCGTGGTCGATCTTGTCGAGTAACAGGCGGTCGGTCATATCGAACTCGGGGTGGCGCTGGATAATCTGGCCCTCTAGCTTAAAGAGCAGCACGTTGATGGCCTTGATCAGCGGGGTGATGGGCTCACCGGCGGTGTAGGTGGCATCGGCAAAGGCAACAAGCTCGCGCAGCGAGATGCCGTAGTCGTTCTCGAGGATCTCGTAGTTGTCGTAGCGTAGGTTGTTGCGCAGCACCGTGGCGATGCAGGCGGGCTCACCGGCCGCAGCGCCCATCCACAGCAGGTCGTGGTTGCCCCACTGGATGTCGAGTGAATGGTAGGTGAGCAGACGGTCCATAATCTTGGCCGCGCCGCCGCCGCGGTCGAAGATGTCGCCCACCAGGTGCAGGTGGTCGACGGCCAGGCGCTTGATGAGCGAAGCGAGCGACTCGATAAAGTCGTCTGCGCTGGCGGTCTCCAGGATGGACTCCACGATGCGCTCGTGATAGCGCACGCGATAGTTGTTCTCGTCCGGGTGCGTGTGCAACAACTCGTCGATGATGTAGGCGTAATCGCGCGGGATGGCCTTACGCACTTTGGAGCGCGTGTAGCGGCTTGAAAGCGAGCGAGCGACCATGATGAGCTGGTCAAGCATCGTCTTGTACCAGGTTGGCGAGTCCTCGCGCCGGCTGCGGACCAGGTCGATCTTCTCGCGCGGGTAGTAGATGAGCGTACACAGCTCGCCCTTTTCGTCAAAGGAGAGCGTGTCGCCAAAAATCTCGTCGACATGCTCGCGCACGACGCCCGAGCAGTTGTTGAGGATGTGCATAAAGGCTTCGTACTCACCATGCACGTCGCTCATAAAATGCTCGGTGCCCTTGGGTAGGTTGAGGATGGCCGAGAGATTGATGATCTCGGTAAATGCGGATTGTTCGGTGGGGAACTGTCTCGACAGCAGGCGCAGATACTTAAAGTCTTGCGGATTGCGATCGAATGCGACCATGAAACACCTTCCGATGGGGCTGGTAAAACTGATAAACAGCGTCAAACGTTTATCAGTATGCGCCGCTTTTGTTTCGATTTTGCGCCAGCGGCTGAATTGTCGGCTGAACGGTTTGGTAAATCGATTTAGTTGAGGTAGATATGGCGGTTGGGTGGAGACGACAGAGGGTGTTTTTTCAGATATTTATGCGTGGGGCCGGTGGAGACGATGGTGGTAAAGATGTTCACTATTTTTGGTTCGATTTGGTAAATAGTGGACATATGTACCGCATGTAGGCTCACTGTGCGATAATTTGCGCAGCAATGAGTAAGGAGCCTCATATGAGTGATTTTGTCCTGACCTGTGAATCCGCCGCCGATCGAACCCGTGAGTTCTTTGCGTCGCGCAATATCCCTGTCGTGTGTTTTCATTACGAGATCGACGATGTTGTCTATACGGACGATCTGTATCAGTCGATTACGCCGGACGAGTTTTTTGCCCAGATTGCCGCGGGCGCCATGCCCAAGACGTCTCAGGTGAGCGTGGGTGAGTACGAGGAGTTTTGGGAGCCGTTTGTTGCCGAGGGTAAAGACGTGCTGCACCTGACGTTGTCGTCGGGTATTTCGGGCACGTATGGATCGGCCTGCGTCGCGGCGCAGATGCTTGCGGATCGCTATCCCGAGGGCGGCAAGGTGCGCGTCATCGATTCGCTGGCGGCGTCTTCGGGCTTTGGCCTGTTGTTGGAATATGCCGCCGATGTGCGCGATAGCGGGGCTTCACTCGACGAGACGGCTGCCTGGATCGAGGAGCACAAACTCAACCTGCACCACTGGTTCTTCTCGACCGATCTGTCGAGCTACCTACGAGGCGGTCGCATTTCGGCTGCGAGTGCGATCATCGGCACGGCGCTTAAGATTTGCCCGCTTATGACGGTCGATTGCGATGGCAAGCTGTCGCCACGTGAGAAGATTCGCACTAAGAAGCGCGCGATTTCCGAGATGGCCAAGACCATGATGGCACACGTGCAGGACGGTGTGGATTATTCGGGTAAGTGCATCATGTCGCACTCGGCGTGCCGTGAGGATGCCGAGGCAGTTGCGGCGCTGATTGAGGAACAGGTTCCGCAGCTTAAAGGCAAGATTGAGATCAATGACATCGGTACTCTGATTGGCTCGCATACCGGACCTGGTACGGTGGCGCTCTTCTTTATGGGCGACAAGCGCGTGGATTAATTTGCCCCATCACATCGCTGCATGATTGTTCAAGCGAAAACGGCCCGCCTCACGTTTGTGGGGCGGGCCTTGCTGTTGCGGCTAGCGTTTCTTTTCGCGGAAGAAGAAGCCGTGCAGCGAGGGTTTGAGTCCGCGGTTGGCGCGACGCTCCTCGATATGATCGTGGATCGAAGCGACGCGTTCGATGACTTCGTCGGGGATCGGTACGTCGGGATTCATGTTCTCGACCTGGCTAACCTCGGCGGCGGCGACCTGGTCGATAATGGGCACATCGTCGCGCGAGATGACAGGTGTGGCGTCTTCCTTCATCTTGCGATAGCGCTGCATCATGTCGGTCTGAAGCTGCTGGGCCGAAGGCGGCGTCCAGATGCTGTCTCTTATACACATCTCCGAGCCCAC
>URNM01000042.1 GCA_900549185.1 uncultured Collinsella sp.
GCCTCGGAGCGGTTGGCCACGTCGCCGCGGCGTGCGATCTGCTCGTCAAAACGGCGCAGCAGGTCGTCGGGTGCGGTAACCGAAAAACGGACCAGCTCGGAGCCGGAGCCACTACAGTGGCAGCCCGCGTCACCGTCCGCCCCGTGCGGATGCTCGTGCTCGTACTCGCAGCAGTGCTCGTGCTCGGCCACGTTACACCAGTTTCACAGAGCCGACGGAGTTGTGATCTGCCTCGATGGCCTCCTCGTAGCCCTCGAGCGCATCGTGCGCCTCGTGCAGCGCAGACATGGCGGCCTCGAGCTTGGCGCCAATGCGCTCCATGTCAAAGTTCTCGGTCGCATGCAGCAGCTGATGGCTCCACTCGTGAGCGAGCTCAATGGTGTCGTCGACCTGCTTGACGCTCATGGCAAGCTGGCTCATGTTCATTCCGACGTCATGCATGGGAATCTCCTTTTGCGTGGGGCGATATGGTGGTTCAGATTCTACTACGCCCGCCATGGGCGCCGCCGCATAAGAAAACGGGCGCGAGTCCGTCTGACCCGCACCCGTTCACTGGGGGCTGTTTGTGTCTACCATACTATCCGCGGTCGCATGCCTTGCGTTTGGCACTCCGGCGAGCGGTGCGAAACCGCTCATGGACGGCAGACAGGTAACAAGCGTATTACAGATGTTTCTCCAGCAGTGCCTGAAGTCTTGCCTTGGGTAAGGCGCCGACCGAGCGGTCGACCTCCTCGCCGTTCTTAAAGACGATCAGCGTAGGGATGCTCATGACGCCAAACTTCATGGCCAGGTCCTGGTTGTCATCGACGTTGCACTTGGCCACAGCCAGCTTGCCGGCCAGTTCGTCGGCAACCTCGTCTACGATGGGCGAGAGCGAGCGGCAGGGGCCGCACCACGGGGCCCAAAAATCAACCAGTACGGGCAGGCTATCGTTGACGACAGCGTCGAAGTTCTCGGGGGTAATCTGCTTAATGTCAGCCATGGTGACCTCCATAATACGACGCGGCTCGGCCGCGTAAAACTCAGTACGACCGTGCTTATACCCAGCGGCTCGTAAAGCAACCACTCGCGGGCGGCTCTTTTATATAATGGTGGGCACGCAAATGATTGGAGAGCGCATGCCCACGTCACAAAGCCAGAAAAAAGAAGCCATCGCTCAGGCGACCGAGCAGGAGCTCGCGTCGCTTGCAGATCGCGGTGTGCGTATCGCGGGCAACGCGTGCTCGCCGATCGTGCTGGTCAAAGGCGATCTGGACGAGGCCGAGCGTTCGGGTGGCGAGCTTGCCGCCGGCCCGGATGGCGCGGCGTTGCGCAAGGCGCTTGGGGCCATCGGCTACGCTCCCGAGGATTTTTGCGTGCTGGCAAGCGTCGCCGGCGTGGGTGATGGGACGGTCGCGGTGGGCGAGACTCTGCCGTGCGAGCTGTTCCGTGAGGCGCTTGAGGCTTTGGACCCCGAGGCGGTGCTGCTGCTCGACAACAACGCGGCTGACGCCATGCGCGAGACCTACGCCGATATGCTCGTGGCGATCGATGACTTCGACACCGCCATGCTCAAGCCCGGCCTGGTCGCCCATGTGCAGGGCCGCCGCGTGCTCGCACTCGACGGCTTTGAGGCAGCACTCACCGACAAGGCCGCTAAGCAGCGCATGTGGGCCTACATCAAGCAGCTGACTCCGGCGGCCGCCCCGCTGTAGCGAGCCCGCGTCGACAAATGACCCCGGCAGCCGCTCCGCTGTAGCGAGGCTGGCGGCAGCCCCTACATCACGGCGCGCAGCTCAAACCGATCGCCGTTAATGCGGAACTGGCAGTTGCCGTTCATGCGCTCCACGGCAAGTTTGATGCTCCTGGTGCCAAAGCCGTGGCCCGCATGCCGGGTCACGGGCATGCCGTCGACCATGCGCGGCGCGCGGTCAAACGTGTTGGAAACTAACAGCAGCAGCTGGCCGTCCTCTAATCGCAGGTCAAAGTCGACGAATCGCTTTCCTTGGGGTGCGGCGCTTGCGGCGGTGATAGCGTTTTCCAAGGCATTTGAGAGCACGCTAAACAGGTCGGCGTCACCTACATGGATGGTTTCGGGTACGGCGGCGCGCAGGTTGGCGGTAATGCCGTTTCTATTGATATCCGAGTTAAATGACGAAAGCGCGATGTTTACGGTCTCGTTGGCGCAGAAGCGGCGTACGGCGGTGCGGTCGCCGGCTTCGCAGAGTTCGTCGATGCGATCGAGCGCCTCGTCGGTGTGGCCCTCCTCAATTAAAGCGGCCAGGCCGCGTAGGAAGTGGCGCATGTCGTGGCGCAGAATCGACAGCTCGCGCCCAGATTGACGCCAAGCCTCGAGCTCTTTGATGGCGGCGCTGTCGCGGGTTTCGAGCATCCAGCGCTCTCGCTCGGCGGTTTCCTTTTCTTCGTATTCGCGCAGGTAAACGGCAAGAAACATAAGATAGAAGGCACAGAGCGCAAATGCCAAAAACTCAACCGTCACCACCGAGCCCGAGTGGAACAGCGTGGTGTAGACGTTGGTGGCATAGTCAAAGACGTAATAGACGAGCGGCAGGATTAAAAGGATGCCCAGCTCGGTGGTGCTTTTAATCGCCAAGCGTGGACCGATGTCGCCGGCCCAATGCAACAGGACGGCAAAGACGGCGAGTGTGGTCGCGATGCGCGCCAGGTAGTACGCGATCTGAGAATCGGTTGCGGCAAATGCGGCGATGCCCATCCAATTGCTGAACTGGCAGCTCAGATAGGCACTCGTAATGCCGAGCACGGCAAGCAGCGGGCTCAGGCGGTAGCGCGCGCACAAATAGATGACGAGCGGCAGATGCACGACGAGCGGATATACCTGGCGGGCGAAAAGCTCGCCGCCGACGGCATTGGCGAGGCCAAATGCGCATCCGGTTACGGCACCGACCAGCACCAGTTCAAGCGCATGACGCCGGTTGATCTCGACACCGCACAGCGCCGCCGAGGCAAAGACGCCAAAGAACAGCGTCGTGGCGTGGTGGATTGCCCAAAGGACCATTTCGACCGAGGAGACCATCAGTGTCTCCCACCCTCAAAGCGCGCCGCAAAGTAGGCGTCTTGGAATCCCTGCTTGCAGCTGCGCGAAAGCGGGATGCACGCGCCCGAGCGCATGACGATGTCCGTGCGGTCAAAGTGATCGATATTGCGCAGGTTGACCTGGTAGCTGCGGTGGCATTTAAAGAAGACCGCGTTTTGCTCCAAGCGGTCCTCGACGCTGCGGAACGACTCGAGTGCCTCGATATCGCGTCCGTCGCGCAGGTGGAAGACCACGTGCTTGTTGCGCGCCTCGGCATATTCGATGTCGGACAGGCGCAGGGCGTGGTAGCCAAAGGACGTTTTGATCACGAGCTCGTCGGTTGCCGCCGGGCGCATGCTCGAAAGCTCGTCGAGTAATCGCGCCAGGCGTTCGTAAGTCACGGGCTTGAGCAGATAGTCGAAGGCGCGGACCTCGTAGGATTCCAGTGCGAACTCGGGCGACGAGGTGAGGAACACCAGGCACACGGCGGTATCGGCCTGGCGCAATTCGCGCGCGGTGTCCATGCCGTTGACGAGCGGCATGATCATGTCGAGCAGAATGATGTCGGCGCGCGATGCGGCATGGCGGGCCAGCAGGTCCTCGCCGCGCGTGACGAGCGCAACATCGACCGCCGTGCCCGTCTCGGTCGACCAACGGTCGATCATCCGGTGCAGTCTATCTAGAAAAGCGACATCATCGTCGCAGGCAATAATCTTGAGCATTCGGCCCCCTTAGGTAGTTCGATTTTGCCACATCGGGTACGCGCCGCTTGCGGGGGTGCGGACCGTTTGCGCCCCACGGCGTGCAACTCGCGCCAAGCGGTATTGCGGTGGCGAAGGATGCCTCCTGCGCCATCGAGAGCTCAGCTATCCTCAGCTTGCCAATTCGAAAATGGACCTGCCACATGATTGAATCTTTATTTCAACTTTACACCTAGGTTTACAGCTGTCTTGTCAGCTGTAAACCTAGGTGTCATACTAAAGCCCCAAGATTCGCCAAAAGAGAGGGGCCTTGATGGCACAGAGCGCGAACATGGATGCGTCGGAGCTTGCACGCGATATCGCGGCCGGCCTAGCATCGGCAACGACGGCAACGGAGCGCGCGGCACTGGTGCCCGCAGAGCTCGTCGAGGCCATTCAGCAACTAAAAACCCAACGTGACGCGGTAATCCTGGCGCACTATTACGTGGCGCCCGAGGTGCAGGCCGTGGCTGATTACGTCGGCGACAGCTTCTACCTGGCCAAGCTCGCCAAGAGTCTGCCGCAGCAGACCATCGTGCTGTGCGGCGTGGAGTTTATGGGCGAGAGCGCCAAGCTGCTCAATCCCACTAAGACCGTGCTGCTGCCCGAGCCGGGCGCGGACTGTCCCATGGCGCACATGGTCAAGCGCGAGACGGTCGACGCGGCGCGCGCCGAGTACGGCGACGACCTGGCTGTCGTCTGCTACGTCAACTCCACGGTCGAGATCAAGAGCTGGAGCGACGTGTGCGTCACCAGCTCCAACGCCGTCAAGATCGTGTCCGAGCTGCCGCAGCAGCATATCCTGTTCATTCCCGACCAAAACCTCGGTCGCTTCGTAGCCGAGCAGGTGCCGCAAAAGCACGTCATCCTCAACAACGGCTACTGCCCGCGCCATCACATCATCGCCGTCGAGCAGATCGTCGACGCGACGGAGGCCCACCCCGACGCGCTCGTGCTGGCGCATCCTGAGTGCAAGGCCGACGTCCTGGCCGAGGCCGACTACATCGGCTCCACCGCCGGCATCATCAAGTATGCCGAGGAGTCGGACGCGAGCGAGTTCATCATCGTGACGGTCCGCGGCGTGCTCTACGAGCTCGAGCGCCGCTGCCAGGGCACCGGCAAGAAGTTCTACTTCCCCGCGGTACAGCCCACCTGCGTCAACATGGATCTCATCACGCTCGAAAAGCTCGTGCGCTGCCTGGAGACGGGCGAGGGCGAGGTGCAGATCGGCGTCTCGGACGAGGCAGCAGACCAGGCCAAGCTCACGCTCGACCGTATGCTCGAGTACGCAGCACGCTAGAACAATGTTGCATGAGGGACGGTCCCTTATGTCACATTCAAGGGAGAGGATTCCTGTGGAAACCAAGCAATACCCCGATATGGAGTGCGACGTCGTCATTGCCGGCTGCGGCGTGGCGGGTCTGTACGCGGCCCTCAATCTGCCGACGAGCACGCGCGTGATCATGCTCTCCAAGGGAGCGGTCGATGAGTGCGATTCGATGCTCGCGCAGGGCGGCATTTGCGTGCTGCCCGAAGGCTCGGACTACGATGCCTTCTTTGAGGACACCATGCACGCCGGCCACTACGAGAACCGCCGCGAGAGCGTCGACATCATGATTCGCTCGAGCCGCTCGGTCATCAACGACCTGCTAGCGATGGGCGTGGATTTTGAGCGCAAGGCCGACGGCAGCCTCAATTTTACCCGCGAGGGCGCGCACAGCCGTCCGCGCATTGCCTTCCATGCCGACATTACGGGCAAGGAGATCACGACCAAGCTGCTCCAGGCCGTTCGCAAGCTGGACAACGTGCAGATTTTGGAGCACGTGGCCATGACCGACATCCTGACGGGCGAGCGTGACGGTGCCACGGTGTGCACCGGTATCGTCGCCGTTCCCGTGGACGAGAACAACTCGGTTCGTCCCGCCGACGAGCTGGTAAATGCCGCCGAGGGCGCGCATGCCGGCGAGCCGTTTAAGATCCATGCCCGCCACACGCTGTGGGCAACGGGCGGCATCGGCGGCGTATACGACCATTCGACCAACTACCCGCAGCTCACGGGCGATGCCTGCTACATTGCTCAGGAGCATGGCATTAAGATGGAGCATCTGGACTACGTGCAGATTCACCCCACGGGACTGTTCTCGCCGCAGCCGGGCCGCACCTTCCTGATCAGCGAGAGCTGCCGCGGCGAGGGCGCGATTTTGCTCAACGCCGCCGGCGAGCGCTTTACCGACGAGCTTCAGCCGCGCGATGTGGTCGCCGCCGCTATTCGCGAGCAGATGAAGCAGGACGGTGCCGAGCACGAGTGGCTGAGCTTTGCCCCCGTCGAGCGCGATGTGGTGACCGGGCATTTTGCCAACATTCGCGCGCGCTGCCTTGAGGACGGCCGCGACATCTTGGACGAGCCCATTCCCGTTACGCCGACGCAGCACTACTTTATGGGCGGCGTGTGGGTCGACAAGGACGGCCGCACCTCGATGCCCGAGCTCTACGCCGCGGGCGAGACGGCCTGCAACGGCGTTCACGGCAAGAATCGCCTGGCTTCCAACAGCCTGCTCGAGGCGCTGGTCTGGGGTCGTCGCGCCGCGTGGTACATGCGCACCGGCGAGTCGCTCGCAGTGGAGCAGGCGGGCGATCCCGCGCTCGATGGCCGTCATCGCGCCCTGGGCGCCGACCCTCTGGCAATCGATGATTTGGCCCGTGCCGCCGGCACGCAGGCCGTGGAGGAGTAGACCATGAATCCCATTACCATGAAGCTCGTCGTCGATGATCTGATTCTGCAGGCTCTGCGCGAGGACATTACGTTTGAGGACGTGAGCACGGCGAGCGTGTGCCCCACGGCGCGTCCCGCCACGGTGGAGCTTATCGCCAAGGCCGACGGCATCATCGCCGGCTTGGATGTGTTTGCCCGCACCTTTGAGCTGCTGGATTCGCAGAGCTCGGTGCTGTTTGATGTCTCGGATGGCGACGAGGTGCATGCCGGCGATCACGTGGGCCAGGTGCGCGGCGACGCGCGCGTGTTGCTTTCGGGCGAGCGCGTGGCGCTCAACTACCTGCAGCGCATGAGCGGCATCGCTACCTATACACACAGCATGGCCGCGGCGCTCGAGGGAACCAAGACCGTGCTCGTCGACACGCGCAAGACCACGCCGGGCATGCGCGTGTTTGAGAAGGCGGCGGTTGAGATTGGCGGCGGCAGCAACCACCGCTACAACCTGTCGACGGCCGTCATGCTCAAGGACAACCACATCGATGCCGCCGGTGGCGTGACGCGTGCGATTGAGATGGCGCGCGCCCATGCATCGTTTACCACGACGGTCGAGATCGAGTGCGAGAACCTGGACATGGTGCGCGAGGCCATGGAGGCCGGCGCCGACATCATCATGTTCGACAACATGACCCACGACGATATGGCTGCCGCGATTGAACTTATCGCCGGCCGTGCCAAGACCGAGTGTTCGGGCAACGTGGATGCCAGCAATATCCGCGCGCTTGCCGACCTGGGCGTTGACTTTATTAGCTCGGGCGCCCTGACGCACTCCGCGCCGATCCTCGACCTCTCGCTTAAGCACCTGCGTCTGCTGGACGGTAAATAATGAACGCCCGCGAGCGTCGCCGTGCCATCATGGCCGTGCTCGAGGGGGCCAAGGGGCCCGTATCGGGCAGCGCGCTTGCCCGCGAGGTGGGTGTGAGCCGCCAGATCGTGGTGCAGGACATCGCCCTGCTGCGCGCCGATGGGCACGATATCGTGGCGACCAACCGCGGCTACGTGCTGCAGGAGGCCCCCAGCAGCCCCGCCGTGCCTACGCGCTTGGTCAAGGTTCGCCACAGCGTGGAGCAGGCGGGCGACGAGCTTACGAGTATCGTCGACGCGGGTGGCGCCGTGCTCAACGTGATCGTCAACCATCGTGTGTACGGCAAGATCACGGCCGACCTGGACATCCGCAACCGCCGCGATGTCGAGCGCTATCTGCGCGATATCGAGAGCGGCAAGAGCTTTCCGCTGCTAACGGTGACGAGCGGCTATCACTTCCATCGCATTGCGGCGGAGGACGAACAGACCCTCGACGAGATCGAGGCCATGCTCAAGGAGAAAGGCTACCTTGCCGATTTAATGCCCTACGAGGATGATCTCTCGTAGCCGACGCTGCATCTATAAGTTGCGGTGAAATAGTTCCTAAAATCGGCATCTAAGCCATAAAACAGGAACTATTCCACCGCAACTGCCAAGGGTCCCGCTCCAAATTAGCTGCCCACATATGCAAAAGGAGGCCTCCGCGGCGATGCGGAGGCCTCCTTTTTGTGCACGGTGTACTTGTGAGTGTGCAAGTGGGGGAGTTGTTACTCCTCGACGATCTCGGTGATCGCGCCGGCGGGGCAAGCGTCCTGGCAAGCGCCACAGGCGACGCAGGAGTCCTCGTCAGCGACGGTAGCGACGTCCTGGAGCTCCAGAACGCCAGCGGGGCAGGAGTCGACGCAAACGCCACAAGCGATGCACTCGTCGGCATCAATTACGGGATGAGCCATGGTAGTTTCCTCTCTGTTGACCGACGCTACAGGCGATGCGCGCCGGTTTGATTCGGGCAAAAACATACCACGGGAGCGACCGTTTGCAATACCCTCTGACCGGCATCTTCATACCGTTCGCCGAGTATGCCAAGGTTTACTAAAAAACGTGCAGGTGGGGCCGTTGAGCTGCGTAAATGTTAGCTAAAGGTGACTTGAGATATTGAGCTATTGAGCGCCCCTGCGGAAAGGACATCCCGTTATTTGGCCGAAAAGCGGGTCGCAGTTTCCGGTTAGGCCCGCTAGCGGAAAATGCGAGCCGGTATCAGCTCTCAAAACGGGATACGGTTTCCGGTTGAGCCTTCAGACGGAAACTGCGACCCGGAATCCACGCCCAAACCGGGACGAGCTTTCCGCAAGGCGGCCCTAGGCACCCCCGGACCCAAGCCTCAGCCATCTCTACATAGATCTCGATAGATTTGCCGAGAACTCAATCAGCGCATCTACCTGCGCATTTAAGAACCTAAACTCTCAGCAATAAGAAATCTTATATGAATTGACTTAGATTTTGTATATTCCGGCCCATAAGGGGATACACTACATCCTGAAAGACAAGCCGAAGCGCCGCGCGGCAGACCGCCGAGGCGGCGCGAACGCACAAGAGAGAGGGAATTTCGAATGGGCAAGATTCTTGGTATCGACCTTGGTACTACCAACTCCGCTATGGCCGTCCTCGAGGGCGGTTCTCCGACCATTATCGTGAACGCCGAGGGCGACCGCACCACCCCGTCCGTTGTTGGCTTCCGTGCTGACGGCGACCGCGTCGTGGGTAAGGCCGCTAAGAACCAGGCTGTCACCAACCCCAAGAACACCGTGTTCTCCATCAAGCGCTTCATGGGCCGCAAATACTCCGAGTGCACCTCAGAGATCAAGACCGTGCCGTATGAGGTCAAGGAGGGCCAAGGTGGCCGTGCCGTCGTCGACATCGAGGGCAAGGATTACACCGCTGAGCAGGTGAGCGCCATGACGCTCGCCAAGATGAAGGCCGACGCCGAGAAGTATCTGGGCGAGACCGTCACCGACGCCGTCATCACCGTCCCGGCCTACTTCAACGACGCCCAGCGTCAGGCCACCAAGGACGCCGGTAAGATCGCCGGCCTCAACGTCAAGCGTATCGTCAACGAGCCGACCGCTGCTGCTCTGGCCTATGGCCTGGACAAGCAGGGCACCGACCAGCGTATTCTGGTCTTTGACCTGGGCGGCGGTACCTTCGACGTCTCCATCCTCGACCTCGCCGACGGCGTGTTTGAGGTTCTGTCCACCTCGGGCGATAACCACCTGGGCGGCGACGACTGGGATCAGCGCGTCATCGACTGGATGGCCGATAAGTTCCAGCAGGAGAACGGTGTCGACCTGCGTCAGGACCCCATGGCCCTGCAGCGTCTGAAGGAGGCCGCCGAGAACGCCAAGAAGGAGCTCTCCGCCGCCCAGCAGACCACCATCAACCTGCCGTTCATTACCATGAACCAGTCCGGCCCGCTGCACCTCAACTACACGCTGACCCGCGCCGAGTTCGAGAAGATCACCCGCGACCTGCTCGAGCGCTGCAAGCAGCCTGTCACCAACGCCCTGCGCGACGCCAAGCTTAAGCTCTCCGATCTGACCGAGGTCATCCTCGTCGGCGGCTCCACCCGTATGCCCGCCGTCCAGGAGCTCGTCAAGACCATGACCGGCAAGCAGCCCAACATGTCCGTGAACCCCGACGAGGTCGTTGCCGACGGCGCTGCCGTCCAGGGCGGCGTGCTCACCGGCGACGTCGAGGGCATCCTGCTGCTCGACGTTACCCCGCTGTCGCTGGGCGTCGAGACCATGGGCGGCATCATGACCAAGATGATCGACCGCAACACCACGATCCCGACCTCCAAGACCGAGGTCTACTCCACCGCTGCCGACAACCAGACCAGCGTCGAGATCAACGTGCTCCAGGGCGAGCGCGAGCTTGCCCGCGACAACAAGTCGCTCGGTAAGTTCCAGCTGACCGGTATCCCGGCTGCCCGCCGCGGCGTGCCGCAGATCGAGGTCACCTTCGACATCGACGCCAACGGCATCGTCAAGGTCTCCGCTAAGGACAAGGGCACCGGCAAGGAGCAGCAGATCACTATCTCCGGCTCCACCGCTCTGTCCGACGACGAGGTCGATCGTATGGTCAAGGACGCCGAGGCTCATGCCGAGGAGGACAAGAAGCAGAAGGAAGAGGTCGAGGTCCGCAACCAGACCGATAGCCTTTGCTACTCCACTGAGCAGACCCTCAACGAGCTGGGCGACAAGGTTTCCGCCGATGTGAAGTCCAAGGCCGAGGCCGCTATCGCCGACGCCAAGAAGGCGCTCGAGGGCTCTGATGTCGAGGCCATCAAGGCCGCCGGCGAGTCCCTGCAGTCCGTGGCCTACGAGCTGGCTCAGGTTGTCTACGCCGACGCTCAGCAGCAGACCGACGGCGCCGCCGGTGCCCAGTCTGCCGACGATGACGTCGTCGACGCCGACTACGAGGTTGTGGACGACGAGGACAAGTAATCATGTCCGCCCGTAAAGCTCGCACGGAGGCAGCTGCCGCTGGCGCCGCCCCCGTTGACTCTGAGGAGAAGGACGTGAAGATTCCCGTAGAGGCCGTCGACGATAGCGAGGCCAACGAGGCCGAGGCCGCCGCGGCTGCCGAGAACCAGGTAGAGGATTCCAACAAGGAGGCGACGATGACCGAGGACGAGATGGTGGAAGCTGCTATCCGCGCCGGTGAGGAAGCCGCCGACAACGACTTTAAGCTCAAGTTCGAGCAGGCCCAAAAGGAGCTTGCCGACGTGCGCAGTGAGCTCGATGCTGCGGCAGAGGCTCAGAAGGCCGCCGAGGACAAGGCAAAGGACGCCACCGAGCGCACTGCCCGTCTGCAGGCCGACTGGGAGAACTTCCGTCGCCGCACCGCCAACGAGCGCATCGCCGAGCGCGAGCGCGCGACCGAGAAGCTCGTCACTGCGCTGCTGCCGGTGGTTGACGATATCGAGCGTGCAATCGACCATGCCCGTAGCCAGGAGCTTTCCGACGATTTTAAGCAGTTCGTCGATGGCGTTGACGCGGTGCATGCCAAGCTGCTCGATGTGTTTGCGCACGAGGGCGTTGAGCCCATCGACCCCAAGGGCGAGGCGTTCGATCCGCTCGAGCACCAGGCCGTGGGGCGTGTCGAGGACGCATCGCAGTACGACGAGACCGTCAACGACGTGTACCAGAAGGGCTACCGCATGGCGGACCGCATCCTGCGCTCCGCGATGGTGACGGTGACCTACGGTGGCGATAAGCGCCCCGCACCGGAGCCCGAAGCGGCGCCCGAGGATGCCGCGGCCGATACGGCCGAGAGCGCCGAGGAGTAATTGAGAAGGGCCCCGGGGCAACACCCGGGGCCCTTTCTGGCCTAGTGCCATATGAAAGCATGAGCCGCCGTCCGCAGGGGCGGCGGATATAACAGGAGAGGAGCTACGATGGCTGCAGGCAAAACCTTCTATGACATCCTGGGCGTATCCAAGAGCGCCTCCGACAAAGAGATCAAGAGCGCGTTTCGCAAGCTCGCGCAAAAATATCACCCCGATGCCGGCGGCGACGAGGCCAAGTTTAAGGAGATTAGTGAGGCCTACGAGACGCTTTCGGACGAGAAGAAGCGCAAAGAGTACGACCAGATGCTCATGTTCGGCAGCATGCCGGGCGCGGGCGGCGCGTATAGCGGTGGCTACGGCGCCGGTGCCGGCGCGAGCGGTTGGGGCGATATCTTCGACAGCATCTTCAGCGGCAACGGCGCCTGGGGCAGCGACTGGGGCTCGGGCTTTGCCGGTGCCGCGGGTGCTGCCGGTGCGGGCGCGGGCCGCAACCGCGCACGCAAGGGCGGCGACCTGTCGCTGACCGTCGATGTGACGGCCGAGGACGCGTTTCGCGGCGTGACGCACAAGGTTACCTACCGCATTCCCTCGACGGGCGAGCAGCAGACCATTACGGTCTCGGTGCCTGCGGGTGCGGTCGACGGCGGCAAACTGCGCTACAAGCGTCGTGGCGAGTACGGCGTTGCCGGCGGCGAGCGCGGCGACCTGGTCGTGACCACGCACGTGGAGGAGCATCCGCTGTTTAAGCGCAAGGGTGCCGATGTGACCATGGAGGTGCCGATTTCGGTCTACGAGGCGGCGCTCGGCTGCACGGTTGATGTGCCCACGCCCGGCGGCGCGACGGTTCGTCTGAAGGTGCCCGCTGGCACCCAGACGGGCAAGAAGTTCCGCTTTAAGGAGATGGGTGCGCCCGACGTTAAGCACCGTGGCCGCATAGGCGCGCTGCTCGTCGAAATCAAGGTACAGGTCCCCACGAACCTGTCCGATGACGAGCGCGATGCCATGACCAAGCTGCGCGAGGCCGACACGCGCGATTATCGCGAGAAGGTCAACCGTTACAAGGCGACGTACTAGGGCGGTCGTGGCGCACACCCGCGCCCGCGGGCTTATGATGGACGATAACGAGACGGAAAGGGGTCAGGTAGCATGGCCGAGGACAATAGGAATAAACCGCTGTACATGATCAGCGTGGCGGCCGAGTTGACCGGCATGCATCCGCAGACTCTGCGCGTCTACGAGTCCAAGGGCCTGGTGAACCCCCAGCGCTCGGGCGGCAACACGCGTCTGTATTCGCGTGCCGATATCGAGCGCCTGGAGCTCATCAACCAGCTGACCGACGAGGGCATCAACCTTGCCGGCGTGGTGCGCATTCTCGATATGAAGGAGCGTGCCGAGGAGCGCGAGCGCGAGAACGAAAAGCTCCGCGCCCGCGTGCGCCAGCTCGAGGACGAGCTGCACGAGTACAAGATGCAGAAGAAGATTACCGCCCTGGCCCCGCGCGACGGCTCAGTCAACCCCGAGCAAGTCATGCGCAAGCTGCTAGGCGCGGGAACCGATCTTTAGTTACGGCGGCTCTACGACGCAAATCCTAACAATATGAGAGTGGATAATCTCCCACTTTTGGTCCGCTTGAGGGCTAGAAACGGGGGATTATCCACTCCCATTTTTGGCTGGCGCTTGGGGACGTTCCTTTTGTGCCGGCACTTTGGGACACTCCTTGCACCAAGTCTGATGTCACTACACCGGGCTCGTTCTATGCTTTACCGAGATAAAGTGAACGTGCAGATTCGTAACCCACTCGCAACCGTTCTATGGCACGATATTGAACGAATGTATGCTATGCGCCCGAGCCTTTCGGGCAGAGTGGGAGACAGTATGGTTAAGCTGTACGAGGACGGCATCTACCTGCGCGGCGGCAGCGAGGTCGTGCCTGCGGCCGAGGCTGCCGAGCGCGGCATTACGCAGACGCTTGAGGACGCCAAGCGCGGCACCATCGCGTATTCGATCCTCCAGGCACACAATACGTCTGGAGATCCCGAGGCGCTCAAGATTCGCTTCGACGCCATGGCGAGCCATGACATCACCTTTGTCGGCATCATCCAGACGGCGCGCGCCTCGGGCATGGAGCAGTTCCCGCTGCCCTACGTGCTCACCAACTGCCACAACTCGCTGTGCGCTGTGGGCGGCACCATCAACGAGGACGACCACGTCCTGTCTCTTATACACATCTCCGAGCCCACGAGACACTGAGCGATCTCGTA